>NZ_BAAALS010000006.1:0-159592 GCF_039528415.1 Luedemannella helvata | reverse complement strand
GGCGTGACTTTGGCGGGGTGGGCCGCTGGTTGCCTCGCCATAGGCGTGACTTTGGCAAGGCGGGAGCCACGGCGCGTCGCCTCTGCCCCCTGAGGACGGCCAGGCAGCGCGCGGTGCGTTGGCAGAGGGCGTGTGGCGAAAAGGGGTCGCTATGTCGGACAAAGTCGCCACGGGCGCCGGCGGGTGGAGCCGGAGGCGGCGGCTGGGCGGCTGGTGAGGGCTGAGTGGGCTAGAGGATGTAGCGGGTCTCCGTCTCGCGGAGGTCGGCGCACTCCGCCAGTGGGGCCCAGGCCTCGTAGACGCCACGGTCGACGCACTGGGCACCCAGGTTGGGGATCGTCTGGGCGTCGGGGCGGCACAGGCGTACGCGCAGCCAATCGCCCTCGGCGCGGACGACCGTGCACGCGGTGCCGCGCCAGACGGTCCGGCTGGTGCGGCGGGCGAGGGTTTCCATGCGGAAGTGGGGTGCGCGGCCGCGGGCCAGGACCCGGAACTCGTGCGGCGGGTCGGCCACGGCGTCGTAGAGCTCGCCCTGGTAACGGCCGACCAGGCGGGTGGTGGGGGCGGCCGGGTCCGTGGCCGTCGCGACGTACTCCTGGTCGGGTTGGACGCCGGGGATGCCGGCGAGCAGGCCGCGCCACTGCGGCCCGAACAGGCGCAGCCAGGCGCGCTGCTCGGGCAGGTAGGAGTAGAGAGGCACCTCGGTGCCCTCGGCGGTGTGCGCCACGATGGTGGCGTTCGCGGGCAGCGGCAGGTCGGCGAGGTCGGCGGTGACGAACTCGGGAACCAGGTGGTGGCGGCTCGGCGCGAAGCCGGTGCCCAGCACGGGCGGGCCGACGCGCTCGTGCGGCGGGATGGCGGCGAGACCCGGGTAGGCCGCGAGGTCGTCGACCGGCGTCGTGAACGGGATGTGGTAGTCGATCGGGTCGGTGGCGCGCCAGCGCAGCACGAAGACCACGTCGGTGGTGGTGCCGGGGGCCGGCTGGGTGCCGGTGAGCACGGTCAGCTCGGCGGCCGTACGCAGGTCGGCCAGGTCGGCCGACCGGTAGCAGAAGCCGGAGATGAGCCGTCCGGCGAGGTAGCCGGGCAGCTGCGCCGCCATGAAGATCTTTTTCATCCGGGTGCCGCGCTGCACCGCGGCCGTGCGGCGGACGCTGGTGATGAGGCGGTGGTCGGGATCGCCTCCGGCGACGTGGCGGGGCGCCTGGCTCAGCTCGTGGATGCGGTCCCAGCTCAGTTGACGGGTGACCGGCGCGAGGAGGGGCAGGTCCTCGGTGTTCTCGATGAGGTGCGCCATGCTGCCGTGCGGGGCTGCGGTGTCGCGCATCGTGACCACCATGGCAACGTACCGTCGGTTCGTGACGGCGCGGTTAACCGTTCGTGACGTGCGCGCCACTTCGCGCAACCGGTGGCGAGACCCCCATAAAAGCCACTCGGGGGGCCCGCCCGCGGCGCTCGGGCGAACCCCCCGACCCCTCGGAGGATGGTCTGTGGCTGCTTGCTGGCCAAAGTCTGGGAGCGTTCCCATGGAAGCGCTCCCAGACACGGTAGCACTAAGGAGGCATTGCGTAAACCGTCATCGACCTGCATAGACGCGAATGGTCGGTCCGGCGATGTAGGTTGCGTTGATGGTCCCCGAGTTCCCTGCCCTGGCCACTCGCATCGTGGACGAGGTCCTGGCCTACGACCCCGCGCTTGCCCACGAGGCCGGCGACCACCGGGTGGACGGCGAGTTGCCCGACTGGGGCGCTGAGGCGGTCGCGGCGCGGGTCGGCATGCTGCGCGACGCGGCCGACGCGCTCAGCTCGCTCGACGTCGACGCGCTCGATCTGCCTGAGCAGGTCGACCACGCGCAGCTCACCAACCTGATCGACCGCACCCTCTACGACCTGACCGAGGTGTGCGACCACGAGTGGGATCCGACGGCGCACAACCCCGGCGGGTTGCTGTACGCGCTGCTCACGCGCCCGTTCGCCCCGGCCGATGAGCGGCTGACCAGCCTCGCGTCGCGGCTGCGGCAGGTGCCCGACGCGTTGGCCACGGCCAAGGCCGTGCTCGCCGACTGCCCGCGCGTGCACCTGGAGACGGCCGTCGGCCAGTTCGAGGGGACGGCCGTCCTCGTCCGCGACGAGGTGCCCGGTTTGCTCGCGCAGGCGCCCGCCCTGGCCGCCACGGTCACCCCGGCGGCGCAGGCCGCGGAGGCGGCGCTGCGCGACTTCGCCGACTGGCTGCGCGCCCGCGTCGCCGCCGACACGGGCCGCGACCCGAGGCTCGGCCGGCGCATCTGGGAGGGCAAGCTCTGGCACGCGCTCGACACGGAGATCGGCGCGGCCGCGCTGCTGCGCCGGGCGTACGCCGAACTGGACTCGACCACCGCGGCGCTGAGGCAGGCCGCGGCGGCCTTCACCGGCGGCGACGAGTCCGACGCGACAGTGCGCGACGCCCTCGGCCGGCTCGCCGCCGAGCACCCCTCGGACGCGACGATCGTCGACCTGGCGCGCGACATGTTCGCGGACACCTCGGCGTTCGTGAGCCAGCACGAGCTTGTGTCCCTTGTGGACGACCCATGCGAGATCCTGGAGATGCCGGAGTTCTCGCGGGGCGTCTCGGTGGCCTACTGCGACGCGCCGGGTCCGCTGGAGAGCGCCGGGCTGCCCACGTTCTTCTGCATCGCGCCGACGCCCGCGTCGTGGCCGCCGGAGCGGGTTGCGTCGTTCTACCGCGAATACAACAACCACATGATCCGCAACCTGACGGTGCACGAGGCGATGCCCGGTCACTTCCTGCAGCTGGCGCACGCGCGGGCCTACCGGGGCAGCTCGCCCGTGCGCGCCGCCACGGCGTCCGGGCCGTTCGTGGAGGGCTGGGCCGTGTACGCGGAACAGATGATGGTCGAGTACGGCTATGGCGGCCTGCCCGTGCGGTTGCAGCAGCTCAAGATGCGGCTACGCATGATCATCAACGCGATCCTGGACCAGCTGACCCACTGCGAGGACTTCACCGAGGCCGACGCGATGGCGCTGATGACCGAGCGCGGCTTTCAGGAGGAGGGCGAGGCGGCCGGCAAGTGGCGCCGCGCGCTGCTCACGTCCGCGCAGCTCTCGACGTACTTCGTGGGTTACCTCGAGGTCTCGACGGCCGCGGCGGGGCGTCCGGCGGGCACAGCCGTGCGCGACTGGCACGACGCGATGCTCGCGCACGGCTCGCCGGCCCCGCGGCACCTGCCCGCGCTGCTCGCCAACCTCAGCGAAGCGAGTCGATGACCCGCCGCGCGATCGACTCTGCCGGCGGCAGCTCCCCGGGCAGCTCGTCGAGCGGGAAGAACCGGGCCGCGGAGATCTCCCGGCCGTCGACCGCCGGGGCCGCTTGCGGGTCCGCGCAGCGTGCGGTGAAAACCGTGAGGAGCACGCCCGGCGCGCGCGTGCCCCAGCCCTCGCTGCCGACATAGGTGATCTCGTCGACGTCGAGGCCGACCTCCTCGGCGACCTCTCGGCGCGCGGTGTCCTCCAGGTTCTCGGCCGGATCGAGGTACCCGCCCACGAGCGCCCAGAAGTCGCGGTGGCCGTACGTGTGACGGGCCAGCAGCAGCTCGCGGCGGCCGTCGGCGCCGGCGCGCCAGACGGCGACCAGGGCGACCGTGATCGGCGCCGGCCACTCGAACCGGCCGCAGGCCGGGCACGTGCGGGCCGGCTGGCCGGCCACGTCGACCATCCGGGTGGCGCAGACACCGCAGAACACCCGGCCGCGCCGGAAGTGGGCCACCTGCAGGGCGCGCGCGACGAGCTGGGTCACGGCCTGGTCAGGGTGGGTGGTGAAGTACGTCCACGGCCGGATCGTCATGGCCTGCGGGTCGGGCCGCTCGCCGGCCGCGCCGGTGAGATCGACCAGCCAGACCGGCCGCCCGTCCACGCTGCCCAGCGGGACCGGCTCGGCGCCGTCCGGCAGAGTCCCGAGTCGCGGGAGGCCGTCCGACGAGGGGCACTTCTCCGGACGGTCCGCGACAGCATCCGTCATGACGTCCGCACCGACCACGAACACGGCCAGGTCGTCGGGTTCCGGGGGACGGGGGGCGCGCACCGCCGGGATATAGCTGACCGTCACGAGATACCACCGTAGGGTAATGAGAAGGGGTCGGCGACCGGCATCGTAGCCCACGATCGTGTGCGGGGGTCGAGCCTCGCGCGACCGGTCCGTGACGGCCTCGATAGGCTGCCATGACGAAGACTTCGGCCTCAGCGGCGCGGCCATTGCCTATCGCCGCGCCCGCGGCGCGGCCCCACGACTCAGCCGCACCTTCGCACATGAGGAGTTATCGAACAGTGGCCACCATCGAGGGAATCATCGCCCGCGAGATCCTGGACTCGCGCGGCAACCCGACCGTCGAGGTCGAGATCGGTCTCGACGACGGCACCATCGCCCGGGCGGCCGTGCCGTCCGGCGCCTCCACCGGCGCGTTCGAGGCGCTCGAGCTTCGCGACGGGGACACCAAGCGCTACCTCGGCAAGGGTGTGCAGACCGCCGTCGAGAACATCACCGAGAAGATCGCGCCCGAGCTCGTCGGGTACGAGGCGTCCGACCAGCGCGCCATCGACCAGCGCATGCTGGACCTCGACGGTACGCCCGACAAGTCGAGCCTCGGCGCCAACGCCATCCTCGGCGTCTCCCTGGCCGTCGCGAAGGCCGCGGCCGACTCGTCCGAGCTGAGCCTCTTCCGGTACCTGGGCGGCCCGAACGCGCACCTGCTGCCCGTACCGATGATGAACATCCTCAACGGTGGGGCCCACGCGGACTCCAACGTGGACGTCCAGGAGTTCATGGTCGCCCCGATCGGCGCCCCGTCGTTCAAGGAGGCGCTGCGCTCGGGCGCCGAGGTCTACCACGCGCTCAAGAGCGTCCTCAAGAAGAAGGGCCTGGCCACCGGCCTGGGCGACGAGGGCGGCTTCGCCCCCAGCCTGCCGAGCAACGCCTCCGCCCTCGACCTGATCGCCGAGGCCGTGCAGGCCGCCGGCTACTCGCTCGGCACGGACATCGTGCTCGCGCTCGACGTGGCCGCCACCGAGTTCTACAAGGACGGCTCGTACGTCTTCGAGGGCGCGAACAAGTCGGCCGACGAGATGATCGCCTACTACGGCAAGCTCGCCACGGACTACCCGATCGTGTCGATCGAGGACCCGCTGTCCGAGGAGGACTGGTCGGGTTGGGCCGCGATGACGACGGCGCTCGGCGGCAAGATCCAGATCGTCGGCGACGACCTCTTCGTCACCAACCCGGAGCGCATCGCGCGCGGCATCGAGCTGTCCGCCGCCAACGCGGTGCTCGTCAAGGTGAACCAGATCGGCTCGCTCACGGAGACGTTCGATGCCGTGGAGCTGGCCCACCGCAACGGGTTCAAGACGATGATGAGCCACCGGTCCGGCGAGACCGAGGACACCACGATCGCCGACCTCGCGGTCGCCGTGGGCTCGGGCCAGATCAAGACCGGCGCCCCGGCCCGTTCGGAGCGCGTGGCCAAGTACAACCAGCTCCTGCGCATCGAGGACGAGCTGGACGACGCGGCGCGCTACGCCGGCAAGGCCGCCTTCCCGAGGTACGGTAAGGCCTAGTTGACGTCGCTGGCCTTCCAACGGGAGGCGTGCGATGGACCTCCGCGCTCAACGCCGGCCGTTCGTGCCGGTCACCCTCTCGCGATGGCGGTGGGTGGCCGGCACGCCGGTCGGCCCGCGCCGAGGTCTCCGGCCGGCCCGCGTTGAGGCCCACCGGGCACACGAAGAGAGCGGGGTGACGGGCGATGGCGCAGCGGCGGATGCCGGGTGGCCAGCGCCCGGGCGGTCACGCCCCGAGCGGTCGTCGTGGCGCCCGACGTGGCGGAATCGGCCCGGGAGGCGCCACACGCGGCCCCTCGGCCACCTCATCGCGGGTCGGCACCCCGGGGCGCGGCGGCGAGCGGGCACCCGCGCACAACCGGGCCCGGCGCGTCGTCAGCGACGGCATCCGGCGCATGGGCGTCCGGCCCCGCCGGCTGGGCGGGCGGGCCACCGTCCTCGCGCTGGTGCTCATCGCGCTCGCCCTCGCGTACGCGTACCCGGTGCGGGTCTACCTGGCCCAGCAGGCCGAGATCGAGCGCATGCAGCAGGCGCAGGAGGCCCAGCGCAAGCGCATCGCCGACCTTTCCGAGCAGCTCGCCAAGTGGGAGGACGACGAGTACGTCCGGACGCAGGCGCGCCGCCGGCTGCACTACGTGAAGCCGGGCGAGGTGGCGTACGTGATCGTCGAGGCGCCGCAGTCGGCGGTCGCCAACGACGAGGCGAAGGCGAAGGACTCGGGCCCCTGGTTCGACCAGCTGTGGTCCACGATCCAGGCGGCGGACGGTGCCCCGACCGGTTGAGGTGACAACCCGGGAGCGCGCGTTACCGGCGCCGGAGCGCAGCGGAGGTGACGGAATGAGCGACATCGCGGCGTTGGTGGGTCCCCCCACGCACGAGCCGGCGACCGAGGACGACCTGGCCGTGGTGGGCGCCCAGTTGGGGCGCACCCCGCGCGGCACGCGGGCCGTGGCCCACCGGTGCCCGTGCGGGCTGCCCGACGTGGTCGAGACGACGCCCCGCCTGCCCGACGGCACCCCGTTCCCCACGCTGTACTACCTGACGTGCCCGCGCGCCACGGCCGCGGTGAGCACCCTCGAATCGGCCGGCGTCATGAAGGAGATGGCCGCGCGGTTGGCGGAGGACCCGGCCCTGGCCGCCCGCTACCGGGAGGCGCACGAGCGCTACCTGGCCCGCCGCGAGGAGATCGGGCACGTCGAGGAGATCGCCGGGGTGTCGGCGGGTGGCATGCCCACCCGGGTGAAGTGCCTGCACGTGCACCTGGGTCACGCGCTGGCCGCCGGCCCGGGGGTGAACCCGCTCGGGGACGAGACGCTGGAACTGTGCGGACCGTGGTGGGCGGCCGGACCGTGCGTCGCGCCCCCGGGCGAATGAGCGCTCACCCCGTCGGTGTGGCGACCGTATCGACGATCCTGGCGCCCTTGGGCAGCTCGAACAGCTTCGGGTCGGCCTTCGTCGAGTAGCTCGTCATCTCGACCTTCGCCGCCTCCCCGTTCTGCAGCGTGCCCGCGAACGAGGCGAGCACCCCGTTGTCGGTGATGCAGACGGAGAAGTCGCGCAGGCCGTCGGTCGTACCGGCGTCCGCGGCCGCCTCCAGGCCGGTCACGTTCGCGCACAGGACGTCCTGTTCGGCGATCGTCTTCTCCGACTTCGACACGGTCACGCCCGGCACCACGCTCGCCGCCAGGACGAGCCCGAGCGCCAGTTCCGGGCTGACGAACGTGCCACCGGCCGCGCCCGCGAGCGCCGACCCGTCCGCACCGGCGGTGGCCGTGCTCGGCGACCGGGTGCAGGTCGTCCCGCCGTCCTTCACGTCGCAGACGTATGTGGCGTCGGCGAGTGACAGATACCTGCCCTCCTTGCCCAGAAAGACCGTGTTGGGCGGCTGCTGGGCCATGGTCAGGTGGGCGACGTCCTCGCCCTGCCCGGCAAGGTCGTACTTCGCGGTGTAGGTCAGGTTCTGTGCCTTGCCGAGGCGGTCGGCGAAGTCGCCCAGCGTGGCGACGTTGTCGACGAGGTCCTTGGCCTGGTTGATGACGCCGCAGCCCAGGGCGACGACGAGCGTCGCCGCGCCGGCGACCACGACGGGAAGGCGATGTGTCCGGGTCATGCCCGACGAATGTGTCGTCGATCAACCGTCGCGGCCACACTCTGTCGTGGCCCGGACAACGTCTAGGCTCGTCGGGTGTCCGTCACTGTTCGCCGCGCCCGCACCGCCGACGTCCGCGAGATCCGTCGCCTGATCGACGTCTACGCGGACGACCGACGCGTGCTCAGCAAGCCGACCGTGGCGCTCTACGAGGACGTCACGGACTTCTGGGTGGCCGAGCTCGACGGGAAGGTCGTCGGGTGTGGCGCGGTCCACGTGCTCTGGGAGGACCTCGCCGAGTTCCGCACGGTCGCGGTGGACCCCGACCGGCGCGGCCAGCGCATCGGCCACGAGATCATGGAGGCGTTGCTGGCCGAGGCCCGCGTCCTCGGCGTGCGCCGGGTGTTCGTCCTCACCTTCGAGACCCGGTTCTTCGGCTCGTTCGGGTTCCGGCCGATCGACGGCACCCCCGTCCCGCCCGACGTCTACGAACAACTTCTTCGCTCGTACGACGAGGGCGTCGCGGAGTTCCTGGGCCTGGAGCGGGTGAAGCCCAACACCCTGGGCAACACCCGCATGCTCCTGCACCTGTGAGCAGGGCGCTTCGGGCCTGGTGAGGGCGGAGTTAGGGTGAACGGCGTGACGAGGGTTGCGGCGATCGACTGTGGGACGAACTCCATCCGGCTGCTCGTGGCCGACCTGCCGGAGCGGGATGACGCGCCGCTGACCGACCTGGTGCGGCGGATGGAGATCGTGCGCCTCGGCCAGGGGGTCGACCGCACGGGGCGGCTCGCGCCCGCGGCGATCGAGCGGACCCGCGTCGTCCTCGCCGACTACACGGCCGTGATCCGCGACCTCGGGGCGACCCGCACGCGCATGGTCGCGACGAGCGCCACCCGCGACGCGGAGAACGCCGCCGAGTTCCGCGACATGGTCGTCGCCACCCTCGGGGTGGCGCCGGACGTGGCGACCGGCGAGGAGGAGGCGACGCTGTCGTACAGCGGCGCCGTGCGCGGGCTGCCGCGCTCCGCCGAGTCGCCGTACCTCGTCGTCGACATCGGGGGCGGGTCGACGGAGTTCATCGTCGGCGACGCGGCCGTGGACCGGGCGGTCAGCATCGACATCGGGTGTGTGCGGATGACCGAGCGCCATCTGCACGGCGATCCGCCGAGTGCCGCCGAGGTGGCCGCCGCCGAGACGGATATCGCCGCCACCGTGGCGGGGGCGCTTGACGCGGTCGGTGCCGCGCGTGCGCGTACCCTCGTGGGTGTCGCGGGCTCGGTCACGACGGTGGCCGCGCTGGCCCTCGGCCTGGACGGTTACCAGCCCGAACGCATCCACCACGCGCGGCTGTCCTACGACGAGGTGGCGAAGGTCTGCGCGGACCTGCTCGCGATGACGCGGGAGCAGCGGCTCGCGCTGCCGGGCATGCACCCGGGCCGGGCCGACGTCATCGGCGCGGGCGCGTTGGTGCTGCGGGTGCTCATGGAGCGCGCCGGGGCGGACGCCGTGATCGCCTCCGAGCACGACATCCTCGACGGCATCGCCTGGAGTTTGGCCAAGATCGTCTAATCGTGCCTGGCTGGGCTCGGTATCATGGTTCGCATGGTCACTACGGTCAATCTGCCCGACGGACTGCTTGAACGGCTCACCGATCTCGCGTCGCAGGAGCATCGGTCGGTAGACGCGGCCATCGTCGAAGCGATCGAGGAGTATGTCTCCGCACGCAGCCGCCGGTCCCGGGTGCGCGACCTCGCGGGGGAGGTCGCCGAACGGGACGCCGAGTTGCTGCGGCGATTGGCACAGTGATCAATTATCTCGAGGCCGACGACCTCATGTTGATCGCTGAGGTTGTTCTGGGTGAGGCGCCACAGATCCGTGATCCTGGTCTGCTCTCATCGGCCGCCGCACGTCCTGCGACCGTGGTCTTCGGTCAGGAGGCCTATCCCGAGCTTTGGCTCAAAGCCGCCGCGTTGCTCCACTCGGTATGCATGAACCACGCGCTGATTGATGGCAACAAGCGACTTGCCTGGGCGGCCACTCGTGTTTTTCTGGGCCTCAACGGGGTGCCGGTCCAGGACGTTGACGTGGACCAGGCCGAGGCCTTCGTGATGTCGGTGGCGAGCGGCACATTGACCGAGGTCTCCGACATGGCCAGGGAACTCCGCAAGCTGTACGTCTGACCGATCGGCGCCGTCTGTCGCAGGTGCCGGACGGCATCGCCTGGTCGCTCATGAGGTAGTCGTGTCAACTCATAGGTCCTCTGTGGATGTTCGCCGTTGACGGTACTTCGCATCGCAGAGTACTGTGCACAGCGTGGATACCACCCAGCTTCTCAAGGGCGTCCTAGATCTCGCGGTCCTCGCCGTGCTGCGCGACGAGGACGGCTACGGCTACGACATCCTCCGCCGCCTGCGCGGCAGCGGGCTGGAGGAGGTGGGCGACGCGTCCGTCTACGGCACGCTGCGCCGCCTCTTCCAGGCCGGCTACCTCACGACGTACGTGGTGCCCTCCGAGGAGGGTCCGCACCGCAAGTACTACGCGCTCAACGCCGCCGGCCGCACCCAGCTCGCCACCTCGGGCAAGGTCTGGCGGTCCTTCGCCACCACCATGGACACCATCCTCGCCGAACGGGGGGCCCGGGCATGAGCACCGTCACGAGTCCGGAGGTCAGCGGCTACCTCCAGCGCGTCCGCGCCGCCCTCGCGGACCTGCCCACCGAGACCCGCGAGGAGCTGCTCGAGGACGAGCCCGCGCACCTCGCGGAGGTGCTCGCCGAGAGCGGCGCCGACCTTGAGCACCGGCTCGGACCACCCGAGAGCTACGCGGCGGAACTGCGCGCCGCCGCCGGACTCCCGGCCGCCACGGGGGCGGCGCGTAAGCCGGCCACCGAAGTCATGCGCAACCTGCGGGCGTACGCGGAGCGCGCCGACCGGGCGGGCGGCCGGCTGCTCGGCTACCCACGCGTCGCCGACCTGTTCGACCTCCTGCGGCCCGGCTGGTGGGTGCTGCGCGGCTATCTGGTCGGGCTGCTGATCCTCGTGGCGGCCCGCGACGAGTACTTCGCGCGGCTGCTGCCGGTGAGCATGGACCCGGAGGACGCGCTGATCTGGCTGCTGCTCGTCGGGGTCTGCGTGATCGTGTCCGTGCGCCTCGGCAGGGCCACTCCCGGCCTGCCCCGCTGGGGCCGGTTCACCGTGCACGGCGCCGGGGTGCTCATCGTTGCGCTGGCGCTCGCCAACCTGGCCCCGCGCGCCTTCCAGTACGAGAACGGCGGGACGGTCTACTACGACCCGTTCAGCGGCGTCACCGACGTCTACCCGTACGACGTGAACAACAACCCGCTCGACGGCGTGCGGCTCTACGACCAGAACGGCAACCCGATCCAGATCGGTGACTACGACCGTTGTCACGACTACACGCAACCCATGGACGCGGACATGTACCGCTATCCGCTGTGCCCGCCGGTGCAGTGGCAGCCGGGCGGGGGCGCGACCGAAGCGCCCTCAGCCAGTCCGGGGCCCACCGCGACGCCGTAAGCCGCCGGCCGGATGGTGCGTGTCGCCCGCGCCCGCTAGCGTGAACGCGCTGCCGGACCGTGGGAAGGAACGCGCTCGTGTCCAACGACAACCCCGTCGACGAAGAGGTCGGCACCGCCGGCGAGGAGGGCACCGGCCCGGCCGAGAAGCCACGGTCAAAGCGCCTGTTGTGGCTGCTCGGCGGCGGTGCCGTGGTGGTCGTGCTCCTCGTCGGGTTGGCGTACGGGTGGCTCAGTTCCAAGGACGACGCCACCAACGCGGAGCCCGGCGACTGCCTGACGGCGCTGGGCGGCACGGAGGTGATCGACATCCGGGACACGAAGGTCGACTGCGGCGACTCCGCTGCCGCGTACAAGGTCCTGGGCATTGTCGAGAACGTGACGCTCGCCCAGGCCACCGGCACCACGTGCGCGCAGTGGACCGCGACGACCGTGCCGATCTGGATCTCCGGCGGCGAGGAGCGGAACGCACCCGGCAAGGTGGTTTGCCTCCAGGCGATCACCAGATAGACATGGACAGCTGAAGGGAGACGTGGTGTCGGAGCAGAGTCATGGCGGCCATGAGCAGCCAGGCGTCAGCGGCGTCGGTGGCGGTGGCAGCGACGGGTTCGGCGGCGGTGGTGACGCCGGCATCGGAGGGGCGGGCGGCGACACCAACGGCGCCAACCCGACCCCCGCGGCGTCCGGCCGGTCGGGCTGCGGGGCGACCGCGGTGATCGGTCTCGTGGGCCTCGGCGCGGCGGTGAGCGGCGCCGTCGCGGCAGCGGTGAACCTCTTCGCCTAAGACGCGCGTCACGGAGCCCGCGCCTACTTCACGCGGGCTCCGTGACATGGTTGGCTGGGCGCCATGGGTGACCTTGTCAGCTACGCCAGCAACGGCGGCACCAGCGAGGGCTATCTGGCCGAGCCGACCGCTCCGAACGGCCGCGCGGTGATCGTGATCCAGGAGTGGTGGGGCCTCGTCGGGCACATCACCAGCGTCGCCGACCGGTTCGCCGCGGCCGGCTTCGTGGCCCTCGCCCCGGACCTCTACCACGGCGTGAAGACGTCCGAGCCGGACGAGGCCGGCAAGCTCATGATGGGCCTGGCGATGGACCAGGCGGCCAAGGACATGGCCGGCGCGGCGGCGTACCTGGCCGCGCTGCCCGAGGTCACCGGCGGCGTGGGCACGGTCGGCTACTGCATGGGCGGCAGCCTCGCCCTCTGGTCGGCGACCCTCTCGCCGCACATCCGGGCCGCGGTCGGCTTCTACCCGGCCGTGCCGTGGGAGCGGATGAGTCCGGAGTGGACCAACTACGCGGGCAAGGCCGCGCAGTTCCACTGCTCCGAGGAGGACGGCACGTCCGCGGCGCCCGGCATCCAGCAGGCTGTCGCGGCGATCACGGCCGCCGGCGGCACGGTGGAGGTCTACGACTACCCGGGCACTGACCACGCGTTCTTCAACGACGAGCGGCCCGAGGTCCACGACGTGGCCGCGTCGACCGCGGCGTGGGAGCGCACCCTGGCCTTCCTCAACGCCAACCTCGGGTGAGCCCGCGCACCACCACCTCGGCCCAGGTCACGACCAACGCCCGCCGCGCCACGGACCTCGCCGCCCTCGACGCGGCCGTCAGCGACTGCTTCGCGTGCCCGCGCCTGGTCGCGTGGCGCACGGAGATCGCGCACACCCGCCGGGCGGCGTTCCGCGACCAGGAGTACTGGGGCCGGCCCGTGCCCGGGTTCGGGGCGGCCGACGCGCGCATCGCGATCCTGGGGCTCGCGCCGGCCGCGCACGGCGGCAACCGCACCGGCCGCATCTTCACCGGTGACCGCTCGGGCGACGTGCTGTTCGCCGCCCTGCACCGCGCCGGCCTGGCCAACCAGGCGCACAGCGTCAGCCGCGACGACGGCCTGACGCTCACGGACACGCGGATCTTCGCGGCCGTGCGCTGCGCCCCGCCGGACAACAAGCCCACGCCGACCGAGCGCGACACCTGCGCCCCGTGGCTGCGCCGCGAGGTCGAACTCATCAGACCCACCCTGCGGGTCGTGGTCGCCCTCGGTGGGTTCGCCTGGGCCGCGTGGTGGCCGGTCCTCACCCAGGTGTACGGGCTGCGCGCGCCCGTCCCGCGTCCCACGTTCGGTCACGGCGCCCGCGTCGAGATCCCTGGGGCGCCGATGCTGCTGGGCTGCTACCACGTGAGCCAGCAGAACACCTTCACCGGCCGGCTGACCCCCTCGATGCTGGACGACGTGTTCACCACGGCCAGGCGTGCGGCCGGGGCGCCCTGATCACGGGGCGATCGCCATCGCGGTCAGGGTCCAGTCGTCGTAGCGGGCGGTGACCATCGTGCCGATCTGGGCCACCTGGAGGACCACCGTGTGGGTGCCGGTCGACCGGGCTGTGGCGACGCGCTGCATGCTGTGCGACTCCCACGACTCGGCGGTCTCCCGGTTGATGTCCGTGCTGTCGAACGCGAAATCCGTGCCGACCGCCGGGATCGCCTCGGCGCCGTCGACGAGGACGCGCGCCGTGCACCAGCCGGTGGCGCCGTAGCAGGCGCTCTCGGCCGAGAAGGTGACCAGGATGGAGCTGCCCGCTCCGGCCGTGATGGAAAGGCTGCCCAGCTGCGCGTACGTCGCGCCGGTATGGGTGGACGCGGTGTCCTGGGTCAGGACGGCCGTGTGCGCCACGGTCGTGCCCGTACGCAGCGTTGTCGCCGCGACGGCGCCGCCCGCGGCGACGGCGAGTAGAGCGGTCGTCACGGCGAGTACGCCGAATCCGCGTCGGCTAAAGATCCTCATGATGTACCTCCATGCGTCGACGGCCGCCCCACCACCCAACGATCAGGCGCTGGACCGGCTACGACGCCCGCGATACCGGATCGAGGGGTCGCCGGGCCTGTGGCGTTCGCGCGGGGACGTTAACCTGCCCTGGTGAACCGCTCAGCGCTGCGCCGGTGGGGACCGCTCGCGGCGGTCGCCGCGCTGTTGGGCGCGATCATCGTGGCGTCGCTGGTGTCGCATCCCGAGGTGCGCTTCATCACGGAGCTGGTGGAGACGCAGGCGCCCGCCCAGGACCTCCCGACGCTGGAGCCGCCCAGCGGCAGCCCGACCGCGATGGCCAGCGGCCCGCCCGAGATACCGTGGCAGGTGCCGCCCTGGCTGACGAACCTGTTCGGGGCGCTGTGCGCGCTCTCGATCGTGGCCCTCGTGGCGTACCCCCTGTGGTTGATGCTCCGCGACAGGATCGCGCCGCGGCAGGTGGCGCCACCGGAGGCGGCGGACGCGCAACTGCCCGACGGACAGCGCATCGCGGCCGTGCGCAACGCCCTGGACGAGGGCCTCGTGGCGCTCGACGACGATGACGCCGACCCCCGCCGCGCGGTCATCGCGTGCTGGCTGCGGCTGGAGGAGGCCGCGACGGCCGCCGGCGCGGAGCGCGAGGTGGGCGACACGGCCACGGACGTGGTGCTGCGCCTGCTGCGTACGCACGACGTGAGCGTCGAGGCGCTGGACAACCTGGCGCACGTCTACCACCAGGCCCGCTACGCCCGGCACGAGGTCGACGCCGGGATGCGCGATGAGGCGCGCGCGGCGCTGGCCCAGCTGCGCCGGGAGCTGTCGGCCCGGCCGGCCGCCCCCCGCCCGCCCGCGCCCGAGCCGGCCGGCCCAAGCCCGGACGGCGGGCCCCGCCCGCCCGCGCCCGTGGAGCGTCAGCGATGAGCGCAGCTGAGGTGACCGCATGAGCGCCGATCGGGTGGTCGGGATCGACGATCTGCTCAGCCGCGAGGAGGACGACGCCCCGCCGCCCCGCAAACCGGAGCGCCCGCTGCGGCAGTTCGTCGTGCGTACGGCGATCATCGCGCCGCTCACCGCGGCCGTGCTCTACGCGGCGCTGCCGCTGCTCCAGGTGAAGCTCGCGTACCCGCTGCTGCTCGCGTTCACGCTGGCCGTGATCGTGATCCGGCGGGCGGTGCGCCTGGTCGTGGAGCCGGGCCGCCGGCTGACCCGCGATCTCGTGGCGCACCGGGTGGTGGCGTACGACCCGAGCCGCGACGATGGCTACATCGGGGCTGACGGCCTGTCGCGGGCGGTGCTGCGCTGGGAGATGCGCCTGGAGTGGTCCGGCGTCGAGCGGCAGCGCTTCATCAACCGGATGCCGCACTTCATCGGCGAGATCGTGGAGGAGCGGCTGCGCCAGCGCCACGGCCTGACGTTCGAGCACGACCGGGAGGCCGCCCGGCGGCTGTGCGGGCCCGAACTGTGGGCGTTCCTCACCGAGCCGATGACCAAGATCCCGACCCCGCGGCAGTTCGCGGTGATCGTGAAGCAGATGGAGGCACTGTGAACCCCTTGAAGCCTGCCGACGTCGGCGACCTGTCGGCACGGGTCCTCGACGCGGTCAACGGCGTGGTCGTCGGCAAGCGCGACGCGTTGACGCTCGTGTTCGCCGGCATTCTGGCCGGCGGGCACGTGCTGCTGGAGGACCTGCCGGGGCTGGGCAAGACCCTCACCGCGCGCAGCTTCGCGCTCGCGCTCGGGCTCGACTTCCGTCGCCTGCAGTTCACCCCGGACCTGCTGCCCGCCGACGTGACCGGCTCGTTCCTCTACGACCAGCGCACCCACGACTTCACCTTCCGCCCCGGGCCGATCTTCACGAACCTCCTGCTGGCGGACGAGATCAACCGGACCCCGCCGAAGACCCAGTCCGCGCTGCTGGAGGCCATGCAGGAGCGCCAGGTGTCCGTGGAGGGCACGACGTACCCGCTGCGGCCGCCGTTCCACGTGCTGGCCACCGCGAACCCCATCGAGTACGAGGGCACGTACCCGCTGCCCGAGGCCCAGCTGGACCGGTTCCTGCTGCGGGTGTCGTTCGGCTACCCGACCGCCGACGAGGAGTGGGACGTGCTGCGGCGGCGCATGTCGCGCCGCCGCGAGGAGATCTCCATCGACCCGGTGGTGGACGCGCCGACCCTGTCGGCCATGCAGGCAGCCCTGGAGTCGGTGACCGTGGAGGACTCGGTCGGGCGCTACATCGTGACGCTCACCGCGGCCACCCGCAGCCACCCGCAGGTCCTCGTCGGCGCCTCGCCGCGCGGCTCGCTCGCCCTGCTGCTCCTGGCCCGGGCCGTGGCCGCGATGTCCGGCCGGGACTACGTGATCCCCGAGGACGTCAAGGCGGTCGCCGTGCCGGCCCTTGGCCACCGGCTCACCCTGCGCCCGGAGGTCTGGCTGCGCCGCGTCAACGTCGACCAGGTGGTGCGCGAGGTGCTGGAGCAGACCCCGGCGCCCGCCAGCGGCGCGCTGCCCAGCTACGTCGCGCGGCCCGCGTACGACCGGGCCTGAGCCTCGTGGCAGAGCTGGATGGTCACGGCCCTTCCCGCGAGGAACACCACCTCGCCGGAGGGCTCGTGACGAACCCCTTCGCGGACAGGCGGACCTGGGTGCCCACCCGCGCCATGGGCCGGGCGGTCATGGTCACCGCGTTCCTCGCGGTCGTCGCGGTCGTGCTGGGCCGCTACGACCTGGTGGTCCTCGCGGCCCCGTTCGCCCTCGGCGCGGCGTGGGGGCTGCGTACCCGCCCGTCGCGGCTGCCGGAGCTGACCCTCACGTCGACCGAGGACCCGGTCGTCGAGGGGAACGAGATCGCCGCCCGGGTCATGGTCACCAACACCGACGCGTGCGCGTACGACGTGGTGGTCGTGCGCGCCGCGCCGAGTCGGTGGGTACGGCTGCGCCACAGTGACCGCCCGTACGTGGGGGAGCTGCCGGCCGGGGCGGCCACGGCGGTCGACCTCGCCGGGCCGGCGCTGCGCTGGGGCGAGCACTGGGTCGGCCCGGCGCAGGCGTTCGCGGTCGCCGGTGGCGGCCTGCTCATCTCGACGCCGACGTTCACCGACGTGGCGCCGATCAAGGTCTTCCCGGCGGTCGACGACTTCCGGGCCGACGACGCCATGCCGCACGCGGCCGGACTGGTCGGCGTGCACCGCTCGCGCCGGCCGGGGGAGGGCGGCGAGCTGGCCGGCATCCGGGCCTTCGCGCCGGGCGACCGGCTGCGCCGCATCGACTGGCGCACCACCCTGCGGGCGCAGCACCCGTACGTGGCGCAGACCCTGTCCGACCGCGATGCCGAGGTCGCGCTCGTGCTGGACGTGGTGCACGAGGCCGGCCGCTCAGGTGGCATCCACGGGGCCGCGTCGGCGCTGGACACGACCGTGCGCGCCGCGACCGCCATCGCGCAGCACTACCTGCACCGGGGCGACCGGGTCTCGCTCATCGAGTACTCGTACGAGATCCGGCGGCTGCGGGCCGGCAGCGGCCGGCGGCACTTCCACGCCGTCCTCGAATGGATCCTGCAGGTGCGCCCCTCCGACGGCGTGGAAACCCCGCCGCCGTACCTGTTCGACGGGCATCACCTGCCCACCCGCGGCCTCGTCGTGGTGCTGACGCCGCTGCTCAACGAGCACTCCGCCGAGATGGTGGCCCGGCTGGCCCGCTCCGGCCGGATGGTCGTCGCGATCGACACCCTGGACGCGTCGGCCGCGAAGCCGTACCAGCGCTCCGCCTGGGGTCCGCTCGCGCACCGGCTGTGGTGGATGGACCGGCAGAACGTCATCGGCCAGCTGCGCGAGGTCGGCGTACCGGTCGCCGAGTGGGCGGGCACGGGCAGCCTCGACCACGTGCTGCGCGACGTCACCCAGCTCGCCGCCGCGCCGCGGGTGGGTGTGCGATGAAGCTCCCGTACGCGGTCGACGAGGTGCTCGGCGGGCTGCGCCTGCGGTTGCGCCACACGGGCCGCGCCGTGCGTCGCACGGCGGCCGGCCCGGCGCTGGTGCGCGGCGTCACGGCCGGCTTCGCCGTCGTGGCGATGCTCCTGGCCCTGCCGCGGCCGGTGGCCGCCAGCCCGTGGGCGTGGGGCGTCGTGGTCGTGCTGGCCGCGGCGGTGGGGTTGGCCCCCCGCAGCCCGGTGGTCACCGTCGTGGTGCTGCTCATCGCCGTCGCGTGGCTGGCCGCGACCCTCGCGTACGGGGAGGAGCCCACCCTGTGGCGGCTGATCGCGGTCGCGGCCACCCTCTACCCCGTGCACACGGGTGCGGCGCTCGCCGCCGTCCTGCCGTACGACGCGGTCGTGGCTGCCGGGGTCCTGCGCCGGTGGGCGGTGCAGACCGCGGCGGTCCTCGGGGCCGGCGTGGCGTTCGCGGTCGGCGGGGTGCTGCTGGCCGCCCGGGTGGGCGGTTGGTCGGCGCTCGTCGCGCCGATCGTGGGCCTGCTGGCGGTCGCCGCCCTGGCGGTGATGCTGGCGTGGCTGGTGAGGCGCACGTAGTCGGCATCACACCTGAGAGCTGCGTGACATCGATACCGTTAACGCCGGTGGGCGAAACGCGGCGGGAGTAGCGTTCTGGGCGTGAAGCCCCAGAGGATTCTCATCGTCGGTGCCGGTCACGTCGGGCTCTACGCGGCCCTGCGGCTGAGCCGCAAGCTGAAGCGCGGCGAGGCCGAGGTCATGGTCGTCGACCCGCAACCCCACATGACGTACCAGCCGTTCCTGCCGGAAGCGGCGGCCGGCAACATCTCCCCGCGCCACAGCGTGGTGCCGCTGCGCCGCGAGCTCAAGAACTGCACGGTGCTGGCCGGCGCGGTGACCAGGGTCGAGCACGCGCGCAAGGTCGCGACCGTGCAGCCGATCATCGGGCCGGCCCGCGAGGTCGCCTACGACCAGATCATCGCCGTGCCGGGCTCGGTCTCCCGGACCCTGCCGATCCCCGGCCTGGCCGAGCACGCCGTCGGGTTCAAGACCATCGGCGAGGCCATCTACCTGCGCAACCACGTGCTCGAACAGCTCGACATCGCGGCCACCACGACCGACAAGGCCGTGCGAACCTGCGCCCTCACGTTCGTCTTCGTCGGCGGCGGGTACGCGGGCATCGAGGCCCTCGCCGAGATGGAGGACATGGCGCGTGACGCGCTGCGCTACTACCCGGAGCTGTCGGCCGAGGACATGCACTGGGTGCTCGTCGAGGCCACCCAGCGCATCCTGCCCGAGGTCTCCCCGGACATGGGCGCCTACACGGTCGAGCAGTTGCGCAAGCGCAACCTCGACATCCGGCTGGGCACCCGGTTGGAGTCCTGTGTGGACGGCAAGGTCGTCCTCTCCGACGGCGACAGCTTCAACGCCGACACGATCGTGTGGACCGCCGGCGTCAAGGCCCACCCGGTGCTCGAGGCGACCGACCTGCCCCGCGACGACCGCGGCCGGGTCACCTGCCTGCCGACCCTGCAGGTGGTCGACCCCTCGGGTGCGGTCGTCGAGGGCGCGTGGAGCGCCGGCGACTGCGCGGCCGTGCCCGACCTGACGGCCGCGACGCCGGGCACGATGTGCTCGCCCAGCGCGCAGCACGCCGTACGGCAGGCCAAGCGGATGGCCGACAACATCGTCGCCGTCCTGCGTGGCCGGCCCACGAAGGACTACGCCCACAAGTACGCCGGCTCCGTGGCGAGCCTGGGCCTGCACAAGGGCGTCGCCCAGGTGTACGGGTTCAAGCTCAAGGGCCTGCCCGCGTGGTTCATGCACCGCACGTACCACCTGAGCCGCATCCCGAGCGTCAACCGCAAGGTGCGGGTGACGATCGACTGGACCCTGGCGCTGTTCCTCAAGCGCGAGGTCGTCCCGCTCGGCCAGCTGCACCACCCGCTTGACGCGTTCAGCGAGGCGACGAAGGGCTGACGTCCCAGATCCACACGTCGTCGACCTTGCGGCCCGGGAACAGCAGGTCGTCGACCGTTTCCTTGAGCGCGGCGGCCCGCGGGCCCTCGGGAACGACGACGCAGTCGGCCCCCCAGAACCGCAGGTCCGCCTGCGCCTGCCGGCGGACCGCCGCGTTCACCTCGGGCACGGTGCCGGTCTTCGCCACCGCGGTGAGCAGCTTGGACGTCGGCTGCTTCCAGGTGCCGATCGACGACAGGCCGCGCGGGCCGTACGGCCCGATGAAGAAGCCCTCCGGCAGCGAGAACTGGGCGTTCGCGGCGGCCGCCCAGCGCATCGACTCGGTGTCGACAGCCGTGGGCAGCGGCACGGGCACGAGCACGCCGCCCTCCGGCACGCACTCGCGCCAGTGGCCGCTCGTGATGAACGTCGGCACGGGCTCGCGGTGTGTCGTGTCCATCGGCCGGGGGAGGATCGGCGCCAGCGCGAGCGCGACGGCGGCCGGCACGGCGTAGAACACCCACCGCTTGCGGTGCTTGAGCGCCTGCTGGATGCCCAGCGCGATCAGCGCGCCGAACAACGGCAACAACACCAGGGAGTACCGGGTGGGCAGCGCGCCCGTGATGACCGGGACGTTCTTGAGCGGGCTGTACAGGCTCGGCAGGCCGGTGCGGTGCCCGGCGAAGGTCACGTGCGGGCCGAACGACAGCAGCGTCATGACCAGGGCCGTGACGGCGATCGCGGTCGTGGCCGGGGCCTTGCGGCGCCACACGATGAGTGCGATGACGAGCAGCAGGAGCATCGGCCCGAAGTACGCGTTCATCTCGGTGGCGCTGGTGGCCAGCTTCTCGGCGCCGGGCGTCGTGCCGATCGACAGGGTCGAGATGGAGATGTAGCTCGCCACGTCGCCGTAGAACACGGCCGGGCTGAACGGGGCGTTCGGCGTGTGCTGCGGTCCGGCGAACTGGACCCACAACGGGTACGCCAGCGCGGCCGTGGCCACGGCCGTCGCGACGGACATGCCGATCAGGAACTTGCGGGCGACCGTACGCGCCCACGCGCGCCTGCGCAGCGCGTACACCGGAATGAAGATCAAAAGGGTGAGCGCGGCGAGGAACAGCACCTCCTCACCGAGGAAGGTCTGCGCCACGACCAGCAGGCCCAGCGCGACCCCTGTGATGATCGCCGCCTTCGTGCTCGTCACACGGGTGAGCCGGATCAGCAGGTACACGATCGGCGGCACCAGCCACTGCGCCGTGATGTGCAGGTGGCTGTTGGACTGCGACATCATGCCCGGCCCGAACGCGGCCAGCCACGCACCGACCGCCGCCCCGGCCCGGTGCATGCCCAGCGTCCGGACGAACAGCAGGTACCACCCGATCGCCGTCAGCGACAGGTTCAGCGCCACCAGCACCGCGAACGACACCGCCGCCCCGAACAGCACCGTGACGGGGGCGATGAGGATGCCGTGCAGGATGTGGGAGGCGTTACTCATGAGGTTGACGCCGTCGGGGGCGTTCAGCCGGTCGGTGACGAAGGTGAAATCGCCCGTCCAGACGAGCGTGCCGTGCGCCAGGAACCACTCGATGAGCACCTGGTCGTTCACGTTGTCCGCCAGGGCCCGCGTGTGCGGGTCCGGCCACAGCCCAGCGGTCAGTAACCCGCTGACGGCGACGTAGGCGAAGCAGACGAGGGCGTCCAGTGCGCCCTTGCCGCGTAGGGCGGTGCGCACGCGGGCCAGCCGGCCCGGCGCGGACGGCTGCTCGACGGCAGCTTCGGGGGAGATCGTCTCAGATACGGTGCCGGCCACGCGGGCAAACATATCGTCTGGACGCCCGGGCGACCGAGCCGGCAACATCGGGCGGCTAACCTATGCGGTGCGGCCCGGATGGTGGAATCGGCAGACACAGTCGCCTTAAAAGCGACGGCCTCACGGCGTGCGGGTTCGAACCCCGCTCCGGGCACCAGCAGCTCAGGATCCTCCTGTCCCCGTCGGCGCGACGCTACGCTGTGCGGTAGGTGACGTCGGCGGGAGGAGGCAGCCCCGTGCGGAGCTCCAATCCGGTGCTCAACCGGCTGACGCCTGTCGAGCCCGAGCGCGGCGGCTACGCGGCGCCGGGCGATCCGTCGCGCGTACCGTACCCGCAGCCCGCGTACCCGCCGGTGGTGCAGGCCGAGGACCGGATGACGATCGACGACGTCGTCGTGCGGACGGTGGGCCTGCTGGTCGTCCTGGGCATCGCCGGGGCGGCGGCGTGGGTGATGGTGCCCGACGAGCTGGTCGGGGTCGGCGTCACGGGGGCCGCCATCATCGGCCTCGTTGTCGGTCTGATCATCGCCATCGCCCGCGTCACCAACCCCGTGGTCGTCCTCGCGTACGCGGTCATTCAGGGCGTCTTCGTCGGCCTGATCAGCAAGATCTTCGAGACGGCGTACGCCGGGATCGTGGTGCAGGCCGTCGTGGGTACCTTCGGCGTGTTCCTGATCATGGCGGTGCTCTACAAGTTCCGCGTCATCCGGGCGACGCCGAGGTTCACCAAGGTCCTCATCGGCGCGATGTTCGGCATTCTCGCCGTCATGCTGGTCAACTGGATCCTGAGCCTGTTCGGCGTCTACACCGGCCTGCGCGGGGACGCCGAGGGCAACGCCGGCTGGGTCGCCATCGTGTTCAGTCTCGTGGTCATCGTCGTGGCGGCGCTGAGCTTCATCGTCGACTTCGACCAGATCGAGCAGGCCATCCGCGCCGGTGCCCCCGCCAAGACGGCCTGGACCTGCGCGTTCGGCCTGCTCGTCGGCCTGATCTGGGTGTACCTGGAGATCCTGCGCCTGCTCAGCTATCTTCGCCAACGGTGAGCGACGATCTGGACCGTGCGGCCGACCTGCTGCTGAACCGGGTGGCCCACTGGAGCGCGGCCCAGTGGGCGCAGCGGGACCGGGCTGACAAGGTCTTCGCCCTGGTCCAGCAGTTGGCCGACCTCGCGGCCGACGCCGAGTCCCGGGAGCCTCGCGCGGTGCCCCGCCTGGCGGACGTCGTGCTCCCCGACCAGTTGCGCGTCATGGTCCGCGACCTGCGACAGGCCCCGCAAGCGCAGCGCGCCCACGCGACGACCGCGATCGACACCCTCCGCGCCGCCCTGTAGCCGGCTACCGGCCGCCCAGGCCCGCCTCGCGGGCCCGGACTATCGCCTCGGCGCGGTCGGCCACCTGGAGCTTGGCGAAGATGTTGGAGACGTTGTTGCGGACCGTTTTGGGGGACAGGTAGAGGGCGGCCGCGATCGCCGCGTTGGAGCGGCCGGCGGCCAGCAGGGACAGGATCTCCCGCTCCCGCGCGGTGAGCTGCGGGAAGACGGCGCTCGGCGCGGGCGGGCCGGCGGCGAAGAAGTCGGCGATGCGCAGGGCGAGCGCCGCGCCGAACACGACGCCACCGCCGGCCACGGTGGTGATCGCGCGGACGATCTCGTCCTGTTCGGCGCCCTTGACCAGGTAACCCCGGGCCCCGGCCCGGACCGCCGCGAAGACCGTGCCGTCGTCCTCCGACATGGTCAGCACGACCACCCCGACCGAGGGCGCCTCGGTCGCCAGGCGGCGGGTCGCGTCCACGCCGTTGAGCCGCGGCATCTGCACGTCCATGACGACCACGTCGGGCAGTAACCGTACGGCCGCCTCGACCGCGTCGACGCCGTCGGCGGCGGTGCCGACGACCTCGATGCCGGGCACCGAGCCGAGCAGCACGGCGAGCCCGTCGCGGAACACCGGGTGGTCGTCGGCCACCAGGACCCGTACCGGTTCGTCGTCGTCAGGCACGTGCCACCTCCGGAACTACGGGCCCCAGCGGCAGCCGTGCCCGGACCACTGTGCCCCGTTCGTCGGGGCACTCTATCCGGCAGTCACCGCCGAGTTCGGCGGCCCGTTCGCGCAGCGAGAGCAGGCCGACGCCGGTCGGCGTGCCGGCCGCGATGCCGACCCCGTTGTCGGTCACCTCCACGACCAGGGCGCCGTCGTCGACCGACAGCCGTACCCGGCAGGCGGTGGCGCACGCGTGCCGGGCGACGTTGGTGAGCGCCTCGGACGCGATCCGGTACGCCGCCACCTCCACGGCGGCGGGCAGCTGGTCGAGGCCGGGTCCGCCCTCGATGTCGAGGGTCAGTCCGGCCGGTCGCAGCCGCTCGGCCTGCTGGCGGACGGCACCGAGCAGGCCGACGTCGTCGAGCGCGGGAGGCCGCAAATCGTGCACGAGGCGCCGGACGTCCGCCACGGCGGCGCCGACGTCCTCGCGGGCCTGGCGCAGCAGCCGGTCGCTCTCGTCGGGTGCGCTGGCCGCGAGGTTACGGGCCGCGTCGATGCGCAGCGCGACCGCGCCGAGGCTGGGGCCGAGACCGTCGTGCAGGTCGCGGCGCAGCCGCCGGCGCTCCTCCTCGCGGGCGGCCACGATCTGCTCCCGGCCGCGCTGCAGCTGGCTCGCGAGGTGGCTGGCCCGGGCGGTCACCGCCGCCTGCCGGACCACGTCGCCGAGCAGCCGCTCGTCGCGGGCCGACAGGGCGACCCGGAAGCCGCCGACGGGCAGGACGAGCCTGCCCACCATCTCGCCCCGGTACGTGATCGGCAGCGTCTGGGTCCGCGCCGGGGCGGTGCCGTGCTCGGCCACGAGGCGCGCCCCGCCGATGCGGTCCACCTCCACCGCCACGTACGGTGACCGGAACGCCTCGGCGACCGTACGCGCCACGGCGAGCAGTTGCTCGTCCGGCCCGTCGGAGAACTCCAGCTGCTCGGCCAGCCCGGTGACCACGCCGTACGGGTCGTCGCGGCGGCCCAGCGCGACCCGCCGGATCAGCCGCCACAACCGGTCGCGCAGCGGCCCGTACACAGCGGTCACCGTGAGCAGGACGATCACGGTCGCGTTGCGTTCGGCGAGGTGCCTGCCGAGCACCAGTCCCACGGTGCCGAGGACCAGCACGTCCACCACCACGACGGCCGCCGCGAGCGCCGCGTAGCGCACGGTACCGCCCAGCAGCTGGTCGATGTCGATCAGCTGAGGGCGGGCGACGCCGATCACGAGCGCGATCCCCGTCAGGGCCACGGCCACCGCGAGCCCCACGGAGGTCCAGCCCCGGGGCAGGACCAGTGTGGAGAGCATGACGAGCGCGTCCACCAGCGCGGCCCAGGCGAGCCACCGCATCCGCAGCCGCGCCTGCCCGGTCGACGACCGGTACCGCCGGATCACCACCGCCAACGGCACGATGAGGCTGACCGGCACCGCCGCGGACGCCACCGTGAGCAGCGGAACCCACACGGCCGCCGGCAGCGGCAGGGTGGTCAGGTCGAGGTCCAGTGCCTGGTACGGCTCGGGCAGCGGCCCGCCCGCCTGCGCCTGGGCGGCGTCGGTGGGGGCGAACACGAGCGTGACCGGCAGCAGGGCGGTTGCCGCGAGGCTGGCCAGCGACGCGATGCGCCACCGCCCCTCGGGCAGCCGACCGTCCGGGTAGAGCAGCAGGACCAGCGGCAACGACAGCAGCAGGAGCGCACCGACCCGTTCGTAGAACCAGTGCGCCAGCGGCGCGCCGGGCAGCGCCGGCTGGTGCGTTGTCGCGTAGGCGAGCCAGGACGCCGCAGCGCCGTCGACGATCCAGTGCAGACCGGTGAGGCACAGCAGCCAGGACATGGGGTGGGTGGGCAGTTGGCGCAGCAGGAGGGCGCCCGGCACGACGAGCGCCAGCCCGGGAATGCCGGCCGTCCAGCCCGGGTCCGTCACGATGGTCTCGCGGTGCGCCGCCGGTACGGCGGCGTCGAGCACGGCGGCGACGGTCGCGACGGCGACCCCGACGACCACCATCGCGACGGCGACCACCGTCGGCCACGTCCGCGCGGGACCGCCCGCGTCGCGGACGCCGGGTGCGGGGTCAAAAGTGCTGGTCGGGGTGACCGAGGGGTGGTGCATCGGACCATGGTGCCAGCGCACCTGTCCCGGTGTCCCGGGACACCGGTCCCGCTGCGCCCGGGGACAGAAAGCGGGACGGCGCGGGGGCGGCGGACCCTGCCCGCCCGGGTCGCGTCCCCCGGAGAGTTCTCGTCATCGAGGTGCGGCCCGCACCGAGGGACCCCCGAGAAGACGAGGAACCGCAGCCATGACAATCGTGACAACCCCCGCCGCCGCCCGTACCGACCTGACGATCCCGGCCGCCGGCCGGGAAGCCGCGAACGACGCGTTCGTCCGCCGGGCTGGCATCACCCTCGCGGCCGGCGCGCTGACCTGGGCGGCCAGCCTCGTCGCCGTGGGTGCCCAGCCGGATACGAGCCTGGGCGTGACCATCAGCGACCTGGCCGCCGTGCCGTTCCAGATCGGCCTGTTCGCTCTCGTGACCGCGCAGTTGCGCACCGGTGCCACCGGCCTCAGCCGGGTCGCCCGGGGCATGCTCAAGGTCGAGTACGTGCTGCTGGCGCTTGCGACACTGTGGAGCGTGCTGCACGGAGCCGTCCCGGCGTTCCGTGATGACACCTGGCTGGCGGTGCTCGACCTGTTCTGGCCCCTGTCGATGCTGGGCATGTTCGTCATCGCGATCAAGCTGGTCATCGCGGGCCGCTGGCGCGGCGTGGCACGGGGGTGGCCGCTGGTCGCCGAGAGCTGGGCGGTCGTGTCGGTCCCGGCGTACGGCGTTCTCGGCCCGTCGGTCGGGGACTTCGTGGCCGCCGGCCACCTGCTGGTGGGCTACCTGATGCTGGGCGTGATCCTGGCCCTGCGTCCGCAGCTCACCCGCGCCGAGGCGTGACCCGCACCCCCAGCAACGCAGTGCGCCGGGCGGCCCGACAGCCGCCCGGCGCACCGGCGTGTGCCCGTACTACGAGAGTCTCTCGATGATCATGGCCATGCCCTGGCCGCCGCCGACGCACATGGTCTCCAGGCCGATGGTCTTGTCGTGCCAGTCCAGGGAGTTGATGAGGGTGCCCAGGATGCGGGCGCCCGTCATGCCGAAGGGGTGGCCGACGGCGATCGCGCCGCCGTTGACGTTGAGCTTCTCCAGCGGGATGCCGAGGTCCTGGTACGACGGGATGACCTGCGCGGCGAACGCCTCGTTGATCTCGACCAGGTCGACGTCGTCGATCGTCATGCCGGCGCGGGCGAGGGCCTGCTTGGAGGCCTCCACCGGGCCGAGGCCCATGATCTCCGGGGACAGCGCGCTGACGCCGGTCGACACGATCTTCGCGAGCGGGGTCAGCCCCAGCGAACGGGCCCGGCCGGCGCTCATCACGATGACGGCGGCGGCGCCGTCGTTGAGCGGGCAGCAGTTGCCGGCCGTGATCCGCCCGTCCGGCCGGAAGACGGGCTTGAGGGCGGCCACGCCTTCCAGGGTCACGCCGGGCCGGGGCCCGTCATCGGTCGACATGACCGTCCCGTCCGGCAGCGTCACCGGGGTGATCTCGCGGGCCCAGAACCCGTCCGCGATGGCCTTCTCGGCGAGGTTCTGCGACCGTACGCCGAACTCGTCCATCTCCTCGCGGCTGATGTCGTAGAGCTGGGCGAGGTTCTCCGAGGTCTGGCCCATGGCCAGGTAGATGTCGGGCAGCTCGCCGTCGTCGCGCGGGTCGTGCCAGGTGGGCGCGTCGCCGAGGGAGCGGGTCGTCGACCGGGCGCGCGCGTCGGAGAACACCGGGTTCTCCCAGCCGCCGCCCACGATCTCGGCCGCCTCGGCGGGCAGCCGGTCGGAGTTGCCCCGGGCGTACCGGGAGACCATCTCGACGCCCGCCGAGATGAACACGTCGCCCTCGCCGGCCGCGATCGCGTGGAACGCCATCCGCGTGGTCTGCAGCGACGAGGAGCAGTACCGGTTGACGGTCGCGCCCGGCAGGAAGTCGTAGCCGAGCAGGACGGACACCACCCGGGCCATGTTGAAGCCCTGCTCGCCGCCGGGCATGCCGCACCCCAGATAAAGATCATCAATCGTACGGGGGTCGAGCGCGGGCACCTTGTCCAGTGCGGCGCGGACCACCGTGGCGGCGAGGTCGTCCGGGCGCAGGTCCTTCAGCGAGCCCTTGGCGGCCCGGCCGATGGGCGAGCGGGCGGTGGCGACGATGACCGCGTCGCGGTCGGAAGCGATGGGCATGGCGCCCATGTTACCGCTCGGTAGCCTCCGGTGTCATCGGGACGACGCGACATTCAGGGCCGCCGCCGCGTCCGGGAACAGGGCGTACGCGATCACCCGGTACCCGTCGGCGGACGGGTGGTACCCGTCGTAGCACAGCATTCCCGCGTCCGCCCGGAACACCGGCCCCACCTGGGCGGCCAGGTCCACCACCCGGGCGCCCGCCAGCAGCGCGGCGACCGCCTGCGCGCGGGCCACCCGGCGGCCGTACCAGCCCATGAGGTGACGCAGCGGCGGCGCGACCGCGCGGACCGCGCCCAGGTCCGGGCACGTGCCCACGACCACGGCCACGCCCGCGTCGCGGAGCCGGCGCACGGCCGCGCCCAGCGTCGCGGCGACCTCGCCGGGCCGGGCCAGCCGGGTCGCGTCGTTGGCGCCGATGAGAATTACCGCCAGATCAGGCCGGTCGCCCAGCAGGGACCGGGCCACCTGCGTCGGCAGGTCGGCGCTGCGGGCGCCCGCGACCGCCACGCTGGACAGCGCGATCGTCGCCCCCGCCTCGGCGAGCAGTTGCGCGAGCTGGCCGCCGACCGTCTCCGCCACGTCCGAGACGCCCACGCCGAGGGCGGTCGTGTCGCCGAGCAGCACGACCCGCAGTGGCGGGCGCTCGGGGTTGCCCACGGTCGTGCGCATGGCCATGCCCAGCTCGGGCCGCGCGTACCGGCGGGCGCGGGCCGCCACGGCCTCGGCCGCCAGCACGGTCGCGCCGCCGATCGCCCCGGCGACCAGCGCGACCGTCGCTCCGCGCGTCACCTGTCGTCTGATCCGTGCACTGTTCACGCCGACTCCACGGGTTCCGCCTGCTCTGCCACGGAGCGTACGGGCACACCGGCCTCCCGTGCAGCCGGTGGATGCAGCCGGACCCGCCGGCGCAGCTGTGCCCAGCGGCCCAGCGCCCCGCGCTGCTGCCCGTCGACCTCGGCTCCCGCGACCTCCGTGCCGGCCCGGGCCGCCGCGGCGGCCGCGGCCTGCGGCAGGGAACTCACCGGCGCGGCCACGGCCGGGCCGGTCGGCGAGGGCACGCCCAGCGCGGCCAGCGTGGTCGGCAGGACGGCGGCCACGGCCGCGCGGTACCCCTCCGCCGACGGGTGGAACCGGTCCGCGCCGAACATCAGGGCCGGGGCCGCCGCGAACTCGGGGCCCAGCAGGTCGCCGAGCGAGACCGTACGGCCACCGGCCTCCACGGTGGCGACCGTCTGCGCGGCGGCGAGCTGACGGCTCCAACGCCGGGCCAGCCAGCGCAGCGGCGGCCGGATCGGCTGGATCGTGCCCAGGTCCGGGCACGTCGCCACGACCACCTGGGCGCCGGCCCCGCGCAGCGCCACCACGGCGTCGAACAGGTGGTGCGCCGCCGAGGCGGTGGACGCGTTGCTCGTCACGTCGTTCGCGCCGATCATGATCACGGCGAGGTCCACGCCGCGCTCCACGGTCGCCTCCACCTGCGGTGCCAGCATCGCCGAGGTCGAGCCGACCACGGCCGGGCAGTAGAGCCGCACCGGGCGCCGGGCGGCGGCCGCCACGCCGCTCGCGAGCAGCGCGCCGGTCGTCTCCGCCCGGGTGGCCACGCCGTAGCCGGCGGCGGTCGAATCCCCCAGCACGGCCAGGCGCAGCGGCGCGCCGGGTTGGCCCTCGCCGTACTCGCCGTCGGAGCGCGGCGGTGGCGCCTCCGCCCCCGGGATGGTGATCCGGGCCAGGAACGCCTGCCCGATCAGCACGCCGGCCGTGACAACGCCGCTCGCCGCGATCGCCCCGCCGGTGTACGCCGCGACGGTGGCGACCCGGCGCACCGGGTGTTTGGCCCGCGGCGGGCTGGGCACGATCTCGTCGGCCATCTGCAAACCTCCCGCTGTCAGACTGCGTCAATGGTGCCTCGCCCGGGCCACAATCGTCGGGTGGGCGACCCGTTCGGCGGTGTTTGCGGGTGGAATCCGGCGGTTATCTTTTACCTATGCCACCGACCCTGCGCCGGCAGGCCGCCTACGCGGCGTTGCTGCGCGTCTTCAAGCCGGGCACGCCCGGCATGGGCAAGCGCCTCGCGGCCATTCCGCGCATGATCCGCGCCTCGCTGAAGGGCGACTACGACGGCGGCGCGCGGCTGCTCGCCATGGCGGCGGCGGGCCTCTACGTCGTCTCCCCGATCGACCTGGTTCCCGAGGCGCTGCTGCTGGTCGTCGGCCTCGTGGACGACGCCGTGGTGGCGACCTGGCTGGCCGGCGCCCTGTTCGCCGAGACCGAGCGGTTCCTGGAGTGGGAGCGCCGCAGGGACACCGTGATTCCCGGCAAGGTGGTCCGGTAATACGCTGCTGACGTGCGTTATTACGAGAACGTCGTCGAGCTGATCGGGGACACCCCCCTGGTCCGCCTGCGCTCCGTCGCCGCTGGCCTACCGGCCACCGTGCTGGCCAAAGTGGAGTACTTCAACCCGGGCGGCAGCGTCAAGGACCGCATCGCCGTGCGGATGGTCGACGCCGCCGAGAAGGAGGGGCTGCTGCGGCCCGGCGGCACGATCGTGGAGCCGACCAGCGGCAACACGGGCGTCGGGCTGGCCCTCGTGGCGCAGCTGCGCGGGTACAAGTGTGTTTTCGTCTGTCCCGACAAGGTCAGCGAGGACAAGCAGAACGTGCTGCGGGCCTACGGGGCCGAGGTCGTCGTCTGTCCCACGGCCGTCGCGCCCGAGGACCCGCGGTCGTACTACTCGGTGTCCGACCGCCTGGTCCGCGAGATCGACGGCGCGTGGAAGCCCGACCAGTACGCGAACCCGAACAACCCCCGCTCGCATTACGAGACGACCGGTCCCGAGCTGTGGGCGCAGACGGAGGGCCGGATCACCCACTTCGTCGCCGGCGTCGGCACGGGCGGCACGATCTCCGGCACGGGCCGCTACCTCAAGGAGGTCTCCGAGGGGCGCGTCCGCGTGATCGGCGCCGACCCGGAGGGCTCCGTCTACTCGGGCGGCACCGGGCGGCCCTACCTGGTCGAGGGCGTCGGCGAGGACTTCTGGCCGGACTGCTACGACCGCGAGGTCGCCGATGAGATCATCGAGGTGTCGGACAAGGACTCGTTCGCGCTGACCCGCCGGCTGGCCCGCGAGGAGGGCCTGCTGGTCGGTGGCTCGTGCGGGATGGCCGTCGTGGCCGCCCTCGACGTGGCCCGCCGCGCGGGACCGGATGACGTCGTGGTGGTGCTGCTCCCGGACGGCGGTCGCGGGTACCTCTCGAAGATCTTCAACGACGACTGGATGGCCCGCTACGGCTTCCTGGACACGAGCGGGCCCGCGGGCGCGACCGTGGGCGAGGTGCTGGCCGGCAAGGCCGTCGCGATGCCGCACCTGGTGCACGTGCACCCGACGGAGACGATCCGCGACGCGATCGACCTCATGCGCGAGTACGGGGTGTCGCAGTTGCCCGTCCTGAAGGCGGAGCCGCCCGTGGTGACCGGCGAGATCGCCGGGTCGCTGGCCGAGAAGTCGCTGATGGACGCCCTGTTCACGGGCGAGGCGCACCTGCACGACAAGATCGAGCGGCACATGGAGCCGCCGCTGCCGATGATCGGCGGCGGTCAGCCGGTCGGGGAGGCGGTCGCGCTGCTGGAGAGCGCCGACGCGGCGCTGGTCCTCATCGACGGCAAGCCGGCGGGCGTGCTCACCCGGCAGGACCTGCTCGCCTACCTGGGCCGCTAGTCCAGGGGGGTCGGGACCGCGACCACGTCGACGAGCGCGTCGCGCCGCAGCACCGTGATCGGCAGCCGGCTGCCGATCGCCTTGCCGAGCATGAGCTTCTGCACGTCCTGGGTGGTCTGTACCGGCCGGCCACCCGCGGAGATCAGCACGTCGCCGACGTAGAGCCCGGCCTCCCCGGCCGGGCTCCCCGGCACCACCTCGATCAGGCGCAGGCCGCGCCGCTGCCCGAAGCGTTGCGCCAGGTTGGCGCTCAGCGGCACCGGCACCCCGGCCACACCGAGCCACGCGCGGCGCACCCGCCCGGTCGAGATCAGCTCGCTGATGATCGTCCGGGTGGTGGCGTTGACGGGCACGGCCAGCCCGAGGCCGATCCCGGCCACCGCCGTGTTGACGCCGACCACCCGCGCGGCCGCGTCGGCCAGCGCGCCGCCCGAGTTGCCCGGGTTGAGTGCCGCGTCGGTCTGGATCACGTCGTCGATGAGGCGGGTACGCCGCCCGTCGCGTACCGGCAGCGACCGCCCCCAGCGCGCTGACCACGCCGGCGGTCACCGACCCGGCCAGCCCCATCGGGTTGCCGACCGCGACCACGAGCTGCCCGATGCGCAGCGAGTCCGCGTCGCCCAGCGTCGCCGGCCGCCCCGCGCCGGTGTCAGCGACCCGGATGACGGCGAGGTCGGCCAGCGGGTCCGCGCCCACGACCTCGAACCTCGTCTCGGAACCGTCCGTGAACTCGGCGGTGCCGCCCGCGCCGCCACTGACCACATGGGAGCTGGTCAGCATGAACCCGTCCGCGGTGAACAGCACGCCCGAGCCCGCGCCCTGCCCCCGCGCCGTGCGCACGGTCAGGCTGGCCACCGTGGGCAGGACGCTCGCGGCAACGGTCGTAACCACCTGGGAGTACGCGTCGAGCGCCGGCTCGCCCGGGGGAATGTCATCGGCCATGCCGCCCACAACGCCCGGCCTCGTCGGATCGATGCCCGTTGTCGTTCCGCTCTGGGCGAACCCGTGGTCCACCACGATGGCCGTCAATCGCACATCGGGTCCGTTGAGCGAGGTGCGCCGCGCCGTAGCGTCACCGTGTCAGCACAATCCGGCACGCTGAGGGGGAGGAACATGACCACGTTCCAGGTAGTCGAAAGCGAATGCCCGGCTGGCGTCGTCGACCGGATGCTCTGGCGCGACGCCGAGCACATCCTGCGTCGCCACCACGGCCACACGGCCGACAACATGTGCGTCTGGTGCGGCCGCGAATGGCCGTGCGGCCCACGCCGGCTGGCGGAGCGCGCCCAGGCGGCCGCGTACCGCCCGGTGACCGCCCCGTGGGGGGTCTTCGAGGAGGTCACCCGCGGGATCCGGCCAGCCTTCAACGAGCGGCCCGTCCGCGCGTCGTACCCCGGCGGATACCCGCGGTCGGAGGGGCGTCACCACCTCAACCGGCGCTCGTACGACGCGTTCTGAGCCTTCCTGCGCGGTGCCGGTCCGGTTCCGGCGAGCACCGGACCAGCGCCGCACCAGGGCGGGGGCACGCGGTTCACCTTCCCCGCGCACACATCAGGCCGCGTGCCCCCGTCCTGGACTTCTCCGCAGCTGTGACCTCTCTGCCGCTGTGAACCGGATTGGCACCTGTGGGTACCGGTGCGGTTCACGGCTCTAGAGTTGGTTCATGGCCGAATTGCTCCCCGAAGAGGCGGTCACCGCAGCGCTGGCGACACTGGACGGCTGGATCTGGGCGGGTGGCTCCAGCGGCCTGGCGCGCACGGTCAAGCTGCCGAGCTTCCCGGCCGCCATCGCGGTCGTCGACCGGGTCGCGGTGGTCGCCGAGCGGATGGACCACCATCCCGACATCGACATCCGCTGGCGCACGCTGACGTTCACCTGCGTCACGCACTCCGCGGGCGGCGTTACAGACCTGGACCTCCGCCTGGCCACCCAGATCAACGAGATCATCGCGGCGGTCTGACGCGTCCGGCCGGTCGGTCGAGTCGCAAGACCACGCGTATGGCCTCGTCGACGTCTGTCATCTCGCGCTTGGTGAGATGCCCAACGAGTGGGCCGAGCCGTTCCGGGTCGACGGCGGCGACCTGCTCTGCCATGTGGACTTGCCGTTGATCTCGACTTCAGGGAGAAGGACGTGGGCTATGGGTGCGAGGGGGTGAGCCGGCCGGCTTTTCGGCGGTGAGTCAACGCGACCGGTACGCGTCCGCGCGGTATTCGATCGCCGTAACGGTCACGATGCGCTTGTTTTTGTCGATCTCGTAGAGGACGCGGTACGTGCCCCGTCGCGCCGACCAGGTGCCTTCGAAGGGTGGCAGAAGAAGGCGTTTGCCGACCCGATGCGGGTCGTCGAGCAGGGCGGTGGTGATGAACTCGTAGACGGCCGCTGCGATCTTCTCCGGCAGTCTTCCGGCCAAGGCGCGGGCGGCAGGGCCGGTGACCTGGAGTCGGTAGCGGCCGGCATTCGGGTCGGTCATCGTGACCGCTTCGACCGCTTCGCCATCAGAGCGGCAAGCTCGCCGGCGTCGAGGACATCCCCCGCTTCGACGGCTGCCCTGGACTCGGCGAGTTGCCGCATGGCTTCGGCGCTGGACAGGACCTCCAGGGTCTCCTCCAGGGCCGCGAGATCGTCAGCAGAGATGAGGACCGCGGCGGTGTGGCCGTGCCTGGTGATCTCTATCCGCTCGTGTGTCGAGGCCACCTCGTCGATGAGTTCCGATAGGCGGTTGCGGGCATCGGTGAACGGCACTGAAGTCACGCTCGAAGTATAGGCAGTTTCTGGCGTGAAGTATGTACAGATTTCCGGGCAGCGCCGTGGAAAGCCGCCAGCGCTCGAAGAGTTCGCACGGGTGGCGCACCGGAAAGTGGCCGCCGCGCAGTTGCGGCGGCCACAGATTCGGGTTCAGGCGGTCTTGGCTACACCAACCGGGCAGGTCAGGCCGTTGGGGCCGTGGTTGCAGTAGCCGTTCGGGTTCTTGGCGTCCGACAGGTACTGCTGGTGGTAGTCCTCGGCGTAGTAGAACTCGCCCGCCTCCGCGATCTCCGTGGTGATGTCGCCCGCCCCGGCGTCCCGCACCAGGGGGTTGAACGCCTCCCGGGACGCCCGCGCCTCGGCGAGCTGCTCGGAGGTCGTGGCGTAGATCGCCGAACGGTACTGGGTGCCGACGTCGTTGCCCTGGCGGTAGCCCTGGGTGGGGTCGTGGTTCTCCCAGAAGACCTTGAGCAGGTCCGCGTACTGGATCTCGGCGGGGTCGTAGACGACCTGGACGGCCTCGGTGTGGCCGGTCAGGCCGGTGCAGGTCTCCTCGTAGGTGGGGTTGGGCGTGTAGCCGCCCTGGTAGCCCACCGAGGTGGAGTAGACGCCGGGCAGCCGCCAGAAGAGGCGCTCGGCGCCCCAGAAACAGCCCATGCCGAAGTACGCGACCTCCAGGTTCGCCGGCCACGGGCCGCGCAGCGGCGTACCGAGCACGGTGTGGCGGTCGGCGACCGGTAGGGGTGTCGCCCGGCCGGGCAGCGCCTTGTCGGGGGCGACCATCTCGGGCTGGTTGAACCTCAGGAACATCCGCTTACCTCGCAGTCGAAGAGGAGCCACCCGGCACAACCACGAACGGCGGCCAGGCGTTCCCAAGATCATTCGGGCAGTGCGGCGGCGATCTTCGCGGCGTACTCCAAAGATTCTGTCTCCGACGCGTATTTCGTGCGCGGCCAGAAGAATCCGCGCAGTCCGTCGCCCTTTGTCCGGGGCACGACGTGTACGTGCAGGTGAGGCACGCTCTGGCTGACCTTGTTGTTCATGGCCACGAAGGTGCCGCCGGCGCCGAGGCCGGCCTCGACCGCGATGGCGATTCGTTGCACAAACGCGAAGAAATCTCCTAAATCGCCGACGGCCAGGTCGGCGAGTGTCGGGACGTGCGAACGCGGCGCCACGAGCACATGACCTTTGAAGACCGGGCGATAGTCGAGGATCGCCACGCCGGACGGGTCGTCGGCGACCCGTGTCACATCCGTCGTCCCGGCGACCACTCCGCAGAACAGGCAACCCTCCACGGCATCGACCCTAGCGGGCGCTAGCCTCAACCAATGACCGAGCGGCAGGGCAGAGGCGCGCTGGCGCGGGAGCGTAGCGGAGGTGACAGCGTGCCTGCGGGCTTCGAGACGCTGGCGATCCACGCAGGGCAGGAGCCCGATCCCCGCACGGGCGCCGTGGTGCCACCGATCTACCAGACCTCCACGTACGCGCAGGACGCCGTCGGCGCGCCGCGACTCGGCTACGAGTACTCGCGCACCGCCAACCCGACTCGCGACGCCCTGCAGGAGTGCCTCGCGGCGCTGGAGGACGGCCGGCACGGGCTGGCGTTCGCCAGCGGCCTGGCCGCCGAGGACACGCTGCTGCGCGCGCTCTGCCGCCCCGGCGACCACGTGGTGATCCCGGACGACGCGTACGGCGGCACGTTCCGGCTCTTCGCGAAGGTCGCGGCGAACTGGGGCCTGGACTTCACCCCGGCCCACCTGTCCGATCTGGACGCCGCGCGGGCGGCCGTGACGCCGAACACCAAGATCATCTGGGTGGAGACGCCGACGAACCCGCTGCTCGGCATCGCCGACATCGTCGGCCTCGCCGCGCTCGCCCGCGAGAGCGGCGCGCTGCTCGTGGTCGACAACACGTTTGCCTCGCCCTACCTGCAACAGCCGCTCGCGCTCGGCGCCGACGTGGTGGTCCACTCCACCACCAAGTACATCGGCGGGCACTCCGATGTGGTCGGTGGGGCACTCGTCGTCCGCGACGGCGAACTCGCCGCGCGGCTCGCCTTCCACCAGAACGCCATGGGCGCCGTCTGCGGTCCCTTCGACGCGTGGCTCACCCTGCGTGGCGTCAAGACCCTCGGGGTACGGATGGACCGCCACTGCGACAACGCGGAGCGGATCGCGGAGTACCTGGTCGGGCACGCCGCCGTGGCCAGCGTGCTCTACCCGGGCCTGCCCGAGCACCCCGGGCACGAGACGGCCGCCAAGCAGATGCGCCGCTTCGGCGGCATGGTGAGCTTCCGCCTCTCCAGCGAGGCGGCGGCCATCGAGGTCTGCAACCGCGCCAAGCTGTTCGTCCTCGGCGAGTCGCTCGGCGGCGTCGAGTCGCTCATCGAGCACCCCGGCCGGATGACCCACGCGTCGGTCGCGGGCTCCGCGCTGGAGGTGCCCGGCGACCTGGTCAGGCTCTCGGTCGGCATCGAGTCGGTCGACGACCTCCTGGCCGACCTGGAACAGGCGTTGCGCTGACTCGTTAGCACATCGCAGGCTTAATTGTCGGCTGGCGACAGGGGAGAACGCCGTGCTCGAGCAGCATTCCACCTGGGTGGGCGCCACCGCGCGGCAGATCGCGCGCGCCGTGCGTCGCGGCGACGCGCGCGCCACGGAGGTGCTCGCCGACCATATCGAGCACGCCCGGGTCGCCGACCCCGAGGTCAACGCGATCCGGGTGCTGCGCGCCGGCGAGGCCCTGGCCGAGGCCGAGCAGGTCGACGCCGAGCCGGACCTCGCCGACCTGGCGTTGGCCGGGGTGCCCGTCCTCGTCAAGGAGAACACCGCGGTCGCGGGGCTGCCGACGTGGCACGGGTCGGTCGCCGCCCGCACGGCGGTCGCCGACAACGACCATGAAGTCGTACGCCGGCTGCGCGGCGCGGGCGCGGTCGTGCTCGGTGTGAGCCGCATGCCCGAACTGGGCCTGTGGGGCACGACCGACGACGAGACCGCGGTGACCCGCAATCCGTGGCGGCTCGACCGTACGCCGGGCGGTTCGTCAGGCGGCTCGGCCGCCGCGGTCGCGGCCGGCATCGTGCCGATGGCGCACGGCAACGACGGGCTCGGGTCGATCCGCATCCCGGCCGCGTGCTGCGGTCTCGTCGGGTTCAAGCCGGGGCGCGGCATCATCCCGTACGACATCGGGATCACGAGCTGGCTCGGGCTGGCCGAGCACGGCATCCTCGGCACGACGGTCGCGGACGTGTCGGTCGGCTTCGCCGTGCTCGCCGGTCGCACCCCGACCCCGCTCGTGGAGCCCGACGAGCTGCGCATCGCGGTGTCCGTGCGCAGCCCGGTCGCGGGTGTCTCCCCGGACCGCGACACCCGCGAGGCCGTGGCCGCGGCCGCCCGGGTGCTCGTCTCGCTCGGGCACCGGACCGTGTCGAGCGACCCCACGTACCCGACCAAGCTGGGACTGCTCGGCATCGCCACGTGGTGCGCCATCGCCCACCGGGAGTCCGCCGGGCTGTGGCTGCCCGACCTGCAACCGCGTACCCGCCGGCACATCTCGCTCGGCGCGCACGCGGACAAGCGCGGCGTCGTGCGCGACAGCGACCGTGACGCCTGGCGCGCGCGGTGCGAGGCCTGGTTCGTCGACGGCGGGTTCGACCTGCTGGTGCAGCCCGTCCTCGCCGGGCCGCCGCCGGCCGCCGAGCCGTGGTCGGGGCGCACCTGGCGGGCCAACATGGCGGCGAACCTGCGCTACGCCCCGTACGCCGCCCCGTGGAACATCGCCGGGTTCCCCGCGATCTCCGTGCCGGCCGGCGTACGCGGCGACGGGCTGCCGGCCGCCGTACAGATCGTCGGCCCGCCCGGCAGCGAGCTGCTGGTGCTCGCGGTCGCGGCCCAGATGGAGCTGGCCGCGCCGTGGCGCCCGCACGCGCCGGGCTGGCCCCGCCTCGGCGCTCAGGCGCGCACGTAGGACCAGTCGACCATCCGGCCCGCGTGAAACGGCATCCAGCCGTGGAAACTGCGCGGGTCGTCGTCGAAGACCATCGGTAGGAAGAGGTGGTCGCTGTCCCACATGGGCAGCGATTCCAGGTCCGCGATCTTCACCCAGTGCAGCGTGCCCTCGTCATTGCCCGGGTACGCCTCGCCGCGCCACTCGTCGATGCGGAAGATGAAGCCGAACCAGTCCTCCCCGGCCCTGCCGAAGCCGGGCCACGAGATCGTGCCGCGCAGCGTGACCGCGTCGGCGACGAGCCCGGACTCCTCGTAGATCTCGCGGCGGATGCCCGACACGACGTCCTCATCGGACTCCAGCTTGCCGCCCAGCCCGTTGTAGTGGCCGAAATGCAGGTCCGTCGGACGCTTGTTGCGGTGGACCATCAGGACCCGGTCGCGCTCCGGCGACACGACGTAACCCAGCGTGGCGAGGATCGGTCGATGCACGGCAGGCATTGTGCCAGCCTCCCGCACGGGGCCACGGCGGGAGTGCGACGATCGGGTGATGAGCGACGACCCGCCCCTTGCCGTGTCCGTCCCGGTGGGCGACCCGATGCCGCCGGCGGACTGGACCCCGCCGACCGAGGAGGTCACTCTCGCCGACATCGAGGCGGCCGAGCTCGGGCTGGCCGGCGTGGCGCGGATGACGCCGCTGGAGCCGTGCCGTCCGCTGTCCGCCCGCGTCGGCGGCCCTGCCTGGCTCAAGTGCGAGAACCTGCAGCGGGCCGGGTCGTACAAGGTGCGGGGGGCGTACACCCGGATCTCCCGGCTCACCGACGCCGAGCGCGCCAACGGGGTGGTGGCCGCGAGCGCGGGCAACCACGCCCAGGGTGTGGCCGTGGCGGCCAGCCTGATCGGCACGCCGGCGACCGTCTTCATGCCGGTCGGCGCACCGCTTCCCAAGATCGCGGCGACCCGGGGGTATGGCGCGGACATCCACCTCATCGGGGAGACGGTCGACGAGGCGCTCGTCGAGGCGGAGAACTTCGCCCGGCGTACCGGAGCGGTGTTGATCCATCCGTTCGACCACCCGGACGTGATCGCGGGCCAGGGGACGGTGGGCCTGGAGATCCTGGAGCAGTGTCCCGATGTGGCGACCGTCGTCGTCGGCGTGGGCGGTGGTGGGTTGATCTCCGGCCTGGGGGTGGCGCTGAAGGCTCTCAGACCGGACATCCGGCTGATCGGCGTGCAGGCCGTCGGGGCCGCGGCCGTGCCGGCCTCGCTGGCCGCCGGCCGGCCCGTGCGGCTGGCGGCCATGTCGACCATCGCGGACGGCATCGCGGTGGGGCGTCCCGGCGAGCTGACCTTCGCCCACCTCAGCAGGACGGTCGACGAGGTCGTCACGGTCACCGAGGAGGACATCTCCCGGGCGCTGCTCATGCTGCTGGAACGCAGCAAGCTCGTGGTGGAGCCGGCCGGTGCCGTCGGCGTGGCCGCCCTGATGGCCGGCGTCGTGGACGTCAAGCCGCCCGTGGTCGTCCTGCTCACGGGCGGCAACATCGACCCGCTGCTCATGGTCCGGGTGATCGAGCACGGCCTCGCCGCCGCCGGTCGGTACCTGCGCATCCGGGTCCGCTGCGGCGACCGCCCCGGGCAGCTCGCCGCGCTGCTCGCCGAGATCGCCCAGCAGGGGGCGAACGTCGTCGACGTCGAGCACCAGCGGCACGACCAGCGCCTGCGGCTTGGCGAGGTCGAGGTCGGCCTGGCCGTGGAGACGCGTGGGTCGGAGCACTCCGACCACCTGGTCACGGCCCTGCGCGAGAGCGGCTACACGGTCACTCCCGACCGCGCTCTGGACTAGCCCGCGCAGGGCCGCTCGACGGTAGACCTGAAGCGACCGTAGACCTGAAGCGACCGTGGACCTGATCAGGTGTTGATGGTCAGCCGGCGAAGGGCTCGATGGCGACCACGGTGACGCTGATCGTGGCGCCCGTGGGCGCCGTGTACGAGACCGTGTCGCCGCGCTTGGCGCCGTTGATGGCCTGGCCCAGCGCCGAGGCGGGGCTGTAGACGGTCAGTTCCGTGGTGGCCGCGATCTCGCGGGAGCCCAGCAGGAACGTCTCCGTGTCGTCCGGGTCGTCGTCGAAGTGGATCGTCACGACCGTGCCGGGGGCGACCGCGTCCGTGGTGGGCGCCTCGCCGACGTGGGCCGTACGCAGGAACTCCTGCAGGTAGCGGATGCGGTGCTCGGCCTTGCCCTGCTCCTCGCGGGCGGCGTGGTAGCCGCCGTTCTCCTTGAGATCGCCCTCCTCGCGCCTCGCGTTGATCTCGGCGGCGACGGCCGGGCGCTGCGCGATCAACTCGGCGAGCTCGGCCTGGAGTCGGTCGTACGCGTCCTGGGACAGCCAGGTCGCGTGCGTTTCGCGATCGGTCGTGGACACGGGGAACTCCTCGGGCGGATAGGGGGCTTAACCTGGGGTTCTGGCCAGCGGAAGGACTCCTCCCGGCTGAGCCAGATCCTCCAGCGTACCAAAGGCGCGCCCCACCCGAGTAACTCAACGAGCGGGGCCGCACCCCGGCACGTCGGAATAGAAGGGCTGGTCAGTGGCGGTCAGGACGACGCTGCCGAAAAGCGTGCGCGCCTGTGGGCCGGCGGCGGGAAGATCCACCACGGCGCGGCCGACCTCGACCCCCGCCCGGTTGCGGGTCCGGACGGTGCACCGCGCGCCCTGGCCCTCGGGTACCCGTACCTCGAAAGAGATCTTCACCGATGTGGCGGTGACGTCCGTCACCGCGACGGCACCGACCTGGTACGGCGGAACGCCGTACTGTCGGTAGAGTTTGACCGTCACCGCCAGCCCAGCAGCGATGATCAAAAGGCCCGCGACGACCGGCACCCACCGCCGCCGTTTCGGGTCACGACGGCGTCCGTACCGGCCCGGGGGAAACTCGACCGGGGTGGCCCGCACATCTGTCACGCGCACCATCGTCGCAGGTCCGGCTATCCGGCGGCGACGGGACCCACGACACGTGAGAACAGGAGCACCCGTGGCCGAGCAGCTGCGCCTCATGGCCGTGCACGCCCACCCCGACGACGAGTCCAGCAAGGGCGCGGCGAGCGCGGCCCGGTACGTGGCCGAAGGCGTCGATGTCCTCGTGGTGACCTGTACGGGCGGCGAGCGTGGCAGCGTGCTCAACCCGAAGATGGACCGGCCCGAGGTGCTCGCCAACATCGCGGAGATCCGCCGGGCGGAGATGGACGCCGCCCGGGAGATCCTCGGCATTCGCCAGGAGTGGCTCGGTTTCGTCGACTCGGGCCTGCCCGAGGGGGACCCGCTGCCGCCGTTGCCGGAGGGCTGCTTCGCGCTGGTGGACCTGGAGGTCGCCACGGAGCGGCTGGTCCGGCTGATCCGCCAGCACCGCCCGCACGTCATGACGACGTACGACGAGGAGGGCGGCTACCCGCACCCGGATCACATCCGCACCCACGAGGTGAGCGTGGCCGCGTTCGAGGCGGCCGGCGACCCCGACCGGTTCCCGGAGGCCGGCGCGCCGTGGCAGCCGTTGAAGCTCTACTACCACATGAACTTCTCGAAGCGGAAGTTCGTCGCGCTCTACGAGGCCATGGTCGCGGCCGGCATCCCGGCCGCGGCGGAGTACGCCAAGCGGATCGAGGAGTGGGGCGACGACTGGGACAAGTCGGGGCGAATCACCACCCTGGTGCCGTGCGGCGACTACCTGCACCTCCGCGATGACGCCCTCCGGGCCCACGCCACCCAGGTCGACCCGGACGGCCCGTGGTTCCACGTGCCTCTGGAGCTGCAGAAGGTCGCCTGGCCCACCGAGGAGTTCGAGCTGGCCCGCTCCCTGGTCGACACCACGATTCCCGAAAATGATCTTTTCGCAGGCGTCCGGGAGACGCTCTGCTGCGCGGAGGAGCCCGCCCGAAGCTGAGCCCGCCGGGCGGGGGCGTACCGTTAGGGGTGTGGAGAGAGGACCCCACCGATGATTGAGCTGCTCGCCGATAACAATTTCGGCGACACCCGCGACGGCGGCCTTGCTGGGCCGACGGGCCTGTTGATCATCGTGCTGCTTGTCATCGGCACCGTCCTGCTGATCCGCAACATGAACTCCCGGCTGCGCAAGCTGCCCGACAGCTTCGAGCCCTCCGACGTGCCGGTGTCCCCGGCGATCCCGCCGGTGACCCCGCCCGGCCAGGACAAGCCCCAGCCGTAGGAAATTGGGCGACCCGGCCGGTCGCCGTTGCCGAGCCGGCCGCCTGTGGGCGTGCTCCGGGTGGGTGAGCCGCGCGCCGCCTCCGACATCAAGCGCGGCTGGCACAACATCTGACGCCCGGCGGCGCGGCTCACGATTCGGTGCACAGCCGCGCCGTTGCCAGCCGGCGGGCGAGCCGGCCGACGCCGCGCGCCCCCAGGATCCGCAGCGCGTTCGGCGCGCCGAAGTAGCGGGCCGGTGACTCCATCCCGGCGAACATCCCCAGGAACCGGCTCACCTCCGCCGGCCGGTCGGCGATCGCCGCGAGCAGTTGCCGCTGCCCCAGGCTGGGCGGCGCGAACCGGGCCAAGCTGACGGTGAGGTCGTACATCGCCCGCAGTCCCCGGTCGCGCTCCCGTTGGCGCCGGGCGAGCGCGGCGTCCAGCCGCCCCCGTGTGAGTCCGTCCACGATGGAGTGCGCGAGCAGCTCCGCGTCGACGAGCGCGTTCGTGATGCCCTGTGCGGTGACCGAGTCCATGACCGCGCCGGCGTCGCCGACGAGCGCCCAGCCCGGCCCGTGCGCCGCCCGGAACCCGTTCGGCTGGTCCGGGGTCGTGCGCAGCCGTTCCACGCGCGTCCCGGCGCGTACCCGTTCGCCCAGGTCGCCGCAGCGGTCCAGGGTGGCCAGGTAGTGGCCCTCCAGGTCGGCGCGCGCGCCAGCGAACGACGGCAGGGGCGCGGCGACGTACACCATGGTGAGATCGCCGTTCGTGGGGAAGACGGCCACAGCGCGGCCGGGCCGCTGGTACATCTCGCCGACCGTGACGGGAACCCCCGACCAGTACGAGTACGACGCGAAGGCGAGCGCCGGCCGCTGCCGGTAACGGGCGGCGCCCACAGCGTCGGCGACGGTGGAGTGCTTGCCGTCTGCGCCGACGACGAGGCGCGCACTGTAGGTAAGCAGAGCCGTACCACCCCGGGCCCGGCCGCGCACCCCCGTCACGCGCCCGCCCTCGGCGGTCAGCTCCTCGACCCGGAACCCGTCGATCACCTCGGCGCCGGCCGCGCGCGCCGCGTCGACGAGCAGCGCGTCGAGCACCGTCCGGCGTGGACTGTAGAGCGCGTCGACCCCGTCGTACGCGGGGAACGAGCCGCGCAGCACGGTGCCGTCGCCGTCGAAGCGGACCTCTCTGGTGGCCGGTGTGCCGGCGCGCACCAGGGCGTCGAGCAGGCCCCACCGGGCGAGCCGGGCGATGCCGGGCACCTGGACCTGGTGTGAGGAGATCGTGTCGCTGCCGGCCGGCGCGCGGTCGACCACCAGCACCTTCAGCCCGCTCCTGGCCAGCAGCAGCGCGGTCGCCGCACCGGCCACCCGGGCCCCCACCACGATGACGTCGTACCCCATGAACGCCTCCATACGCATCCGTATGGTCAACCGTACGGTAGCGTACGGTCGTGGCGCAACGGCAGCGACTGAGCAAAGAGGACTGGGTCGAGGCGGCCCTCGCCGCGATCGCGGAGGGCGGCGTGCCGGCAGTGGCCGTGGAGCCCCTCGCGGCCCGCCTGGGCGCCACGAAGGGCAGCTTCTACTGGCACTTCGCCAACCGCGACGCGCTCCTCGACGCCGCCCTGGCCCGCTGGGAGGCGCGGACCACGACCGAGGTCATCGAGGAGATCACCGGCGCGGCCGACGCCCCCGAGGTGCAGTTGCGCGCCCTCGTCGTGCGCGTCATCGGCGCGGCGGAAAGCGATCGCGTCGGTCCCGCCCTGCTCGCCACCGCCGGCCACCCGGCGGTCGCCGACGTGCTGGCCCGCGCCACGCGCGCCCGCCTCGACGTGATCACCACGCTGCTGCGACGGCTGGGGTTCCCGGCCGAAGAGGCCCGGCACCGGGCGCTACTCGCCTACAGCGCGTACCTCGGCCACGCCCAGGTGGCCCACTCCACGCCCGCCGAGTTGCCGGCCACGAAGGACGCCCGCCGCGCGTACCTGGACCACGTGTTGCGAGTCCTCACCGCGCGCTGAGGCTCTCTCCGGGCGCGACCGGATGGCCATACCGCCCGCGTCCACCGGCCCGGACGCCGAGCCCTGATGGTGACCAGCAGTCACACCGCGGTCCGCAGGCGATCGGCGGTCAGAGATCTGCGCCGTGTGGGCGGATGGCCTGAAGCCAGGTTCGCGGGCCGGGCTGCTCGAGCTGCCAGAACCCCCAGCCGTTGCGGTTGTCGTTGACCTGCGGGTTGTACTGGCGAACGACCGCTCGGGCGGCCGCTGTGGGGGTCTTGAAGGACCTGCCCCTCAGGGGGCCGTCGGTGATCTGCACGCGGGCGGGCGCGAAATAGAGCGCTCGGGTGCGGTGCCCCGAGTAGTCGGCGTAGATCGGCACGCCTTCGTCCTGGGCCGCGGGCTCCGCTTGTTGATCCGCGTGCGTGGCCACGAGCCGTCGGACGATCTCCCCCTCGCTCACGCCGGCCATCCGGGCGGCGAACGCCGACAACCCCGTGCACTGGTGGCAGTGGGGTGAAGAAGCCTTCGCGGAGGCCAAGCGGCGGGACGTCCCGGTGCTGATCTCCGTTGGGTACGCCTCCTGTCACTGGTGCCAGTGAACTTGTAAACCCAATACTAGATCTTTTGCGGAAATGGCCGCATGACGTGTGTCAAGCCGCTGTTACCCAGCCCTGTTGACGTAGAGCGTCCCATGCGGTCGCGACGTGTTCCGAGGTGAACATGCGCTCTTTCCGGCGGCTCCATGCCTGCACCAATTCCGCTGCCGACGCGGCACTCGACGCCGCTGGGTCGTTGTGCGTGGCGACCCAATGCACTGTCGAGAGCAGCTCCATGCCATAGGCAGACTCGAAACCTTCGATGAGTGCCATGACCCGGTCGATCCGCTCCAGCGTTAATGACTGGCCTGCCAAGAACCGGTGCGCTGCAACGTCGGCGCCCGGCAGGAGCCTCAAAGGCTCAGCTTCCCGCACGAGTGCGCTACCGTCGCCGAAGCCGATCAGGTAATGCCCTTCGAGCGTTTGAAGAGCGTGACGGGCGTTGTCTGCGTACGGGCCGTAGAGACCCTTGGCGTAGTTCAACTTCAGCGGTTCGCCAGCAACCTGCAAGAAATACATCAACTTCTGAACTTCGATTAGAGATGCTTCAAGTGCGCGGTCGATGTAGCGCGACAGCAGGTGGATCACGCTTGCCCGGGCGACTGTCAGCGGCGGCATTGGCGTTGCGGTGCGCATCAGTTCCGCGGCTGGCGTAGGTCCGGGGGGGTACACGACGACGTGAACGTCGGGAACCGCGCTCATTGCCTTCCAGATCAGTGGCCTGACGTCCGTCCAGGCGAGTCCGCCGTTGCCGCAGCCAAGCGGTGGCAGGGCGACGGACTTGATTCCGAGATCCTTGATGACCCGCACAAGGTCCTCTAGGCCGCGATCAACATCGGCCAACCTGGACCGCGCTCGCCAGTGACCTTTGGTTGGGAAGTTGATGATGTACCGAGGGTCGGTGAGTCTTCCGGTCGGCCATACGTGCATTCGACCCAGCTCGATCTGGCCGGCCCTAGCGACACGGGCATACTCGCGAAACATGTCCGGATAGGCACGTTTGAACTGTAGAGCGAGGCCTTTGCCCATCACCCCGGCGGTGTTGACAGTGTTGACCAACGCTTCCGCCTCGGCGTCGAGCAGGTTGCCGCTTGCCTCCGTGATCATCTCGGTCGCCTCATGCACTAGAAGTACCACTCGGGCCTGACGGCAATCGTTGACGAGGCTCCGGCAGCCTCCAGGGCCGCCCTGGCTTGCCGCGCCCAAGTCTCACTTTTGACCGCTACGCCGAGGAAGGCTGCCCAAGGCACCTGCTTGTGGATCAAGCACTCAGCCATTCTTCGCTCACGGCGGTCTGGCTCTTCGTCCGTATTGTACCAATATCTGGCTTTCATAAGATTCCAGTCGATCATTGAATCAAGGTCGGAAGGGTCGTTACTGAACCTTGCGACACGTAGCACTGCGTTTCGGTCGGTAAAGACCGCCGGAAGCCCGAGCTCGATGATCCGCTCAACGCTGCTGACGAGATACACGAGCTCGTCGCAGGTTCCCCGGTATGTAGGAACTTTGCCGTTGGCGATCGCGGACATCATGGGGCTACGGGCGGCGAAGTAGAAGGGTACGTAGTCTGCGATGACGCCCCCTGGTGGCACCGGAACCGGTCGTTGGCGGCGCTGTTCCTTGATGCCCACATTGCCAGCCTCGATCTTGAAGCTGACGGTCCTCTGCGCAGCCGAGTCTGACAGAAGGCCGTCTTGCCCGATGGCCGTTAGGTGACCGACGTGTGTGAAGTGCATGATCAACCTAGATTGAGGTGTCACAGGGACATGTTAGGTCGATCATGGCGTTGCAGCGATCGCTGCGCCCCGTGTGAAGCGTAGCGGCCCGTATGAGAGGGTGGGCCTCATGAACCGGCTCGGTGGTGCGACCTCGCCCTACCTCCGCCAGCATGCTGCCAATCCAGTGGACTGGTGGCCGTGGGGAGAGGAGGCGATGGCAGAGGCTAAGAGACGCGACGTTCCCGTACTGATATCAGTTGGGTATTCGTCGTGTCACTTATCCGGGTGACCATTGGTGCCATGTCATGGCGCACGAGTCGTTCGAGGATGACGAGGTCGCCGCCGTCGTCAACGAGCTGACCGTACCGATCAAGGTGGACCGGGAGGAGCGGCCGGACGTCGACGCCGTCTACATGACCGCCACCCAGGCCATGACCGGGCAGGGCGGCTGGCCGATGACCGTGTTCGCCACGCCGGCCGGCGAGCCGTTCTTCTGCGGCACGTACTACCCGCGCCAACAGTTCGTCCAGCTCGTCCGCGCGGTCGCGCAGGCGTGGCGCGACCAGCGCGAGGCGGTCCTCGCCCAGGGCGCCGCGGTGGTCGAGGCCCTGGCCGACTCACGGTTGTCGGGCGCGAACGCGCCGTCGGGCACCATCACGGCGGCCCTCCTCGACGCCGCCGCGGCCAGCCTCCTTCGGGAGTACGACCCGACGGACGGCGGGTTCGACCCGCTCGCCGCGCGCGGCGAACCCAGCCCGGGGCCGAAGTTCCCGCCCCACATGGCGATGCTGTTCCTGCTGCGCCATCACCAGCGTACGGGCGACGCGCAGGCGCTGGAGGTCGTGCGGCACACGGCCGAGGCGATGGCCCGGGGCGGCATCTACGACCAGCTCGCGGGCGGCTTCGCCCGGTACTCCGTCGACAACCACTGGCTCGTGCCGCACTTCGAAAAGATGTTGTACGACAACGCGCTGCTGCTGCGGGCGTACTCGATGATCTGGCGTCTCACCGGCGACGCGCAAGCCGAACGCGTGGCCCGGGAGACGATGGCCTTCCTCCGCGACGGGCTCGGCACGGCCGAGGGCGGCTTCGCGTCCGCGTTCGACGCGGACACCGCGGGCGAGGAGGGGCTCACCTACGTGTGGACCCCGGCCGAGCTGATCGAGGTGCTCGGCGAGGACGACGGCCGGTTCGCCGCCGACCTGTTCGGGGTGACCGAGGAGGGCACGTTCGAGAAGGGCGCCAGCGTGCTGCGGCTGGCCCGCGACATCGACGACGTGGACCAGCCGGTCGCCGCCCGCATCGCCAACGTGCGGGCGCGGCTGCGCGCCGCGCGGGCCGTCCGACCGCAGCCGGCGCGTGATGACAAGGTCATTTCGTCGTGGGCGGGTCTGGCGATCACGGCGCTGGTCGAGTTCGCGATCACCGCCCAGGTCGTCGAAGCGCAGCGGGGTACGCCGATCGCCGGGTCCGCCCTGGCGCACGCCGCGGCCTCCGGGCCGGGTGGCGGGTTCGCCGGGCTGGGCGCCGAGGCCGTGGCGGCGCTGCGCCTCGCCGTGCGGGCCGGCTCGCTGCTTGCCGGCACGCACCTCGTGGACGGGCGGCTGCGGCGCGCGTCGCTCGGCGGGGTCGTCGGGGAGCCTGCGGGCGTCCTGGAGGACTACGGCTGCGTGGCCGAGGCGTTCTGCGCGCTGCACCAGGCGACCGGCGACGGCCGGTGGCTCACGCTGGCGCGCGACCTGCTCGACGCGGCGCTGGCCCACTTCGCCGACGGCGAGGGCGGCTTCTACGACACCGCCGACGACGCGGAGAAGCTGGTCACCCGCCCGTCCGACCCGACCGACAACGCGTACCCGTCGGGACTGTCCGCGCTCGCCTCCGCGCTGGTGACCTACAGCGCGCTGGCCGGCGAGCCGTCCTACCGCGACGTGGCGGTACGGGCGCTGGAGACGGTCGCGCCGGTGATCCTGAAGCACCCGCGCTACGCCGGGTACTCGGCGGCGACCGGGGAGGCACTGGTGTCCGGCCCGGTCGAGATCGCGGTGGCGGACCCGGCCGGCGACTCGGCGTTGGCGCTCGCGGCCCGCCGGCTCGCCCCGCCCGGCGCGGTGGTCGTCATCGGCCCGCCCGACGCGGACGGCGTCCCCCTCCTGGCGGACCGCCCCCTACGCGGCGACCTGCCAACGGCGTACGTCTGCCGCGGCTTCGTCTGCGACGCCCCGGTAACGACCGTCGAGGACCTGACAACGGCCCTCACCCACTGACCGGCCCTCCCGCCCTCCCACACCGTCCCGCGCCCTCCCCTCGCCGTCCCCGCGCTGCCGCGCGCCCTCGCGCGCCCTCCCCTCGCCGTCCCCGCGCCCTCTCCGCGCTGTCGCGCGCCCCACCCAAGCCGACGTTTGGGCGATTCTGCGTGTAATTCCGGGGCGGGTTAACACGCGGAACCACCCAAACGTCGGCAGGAGGCCGCGCAGCGCGCAGCGCGGAGGGGGTGGGGCGCGGAGGGGGTGGGGCGAGGGCGGAGGGAGGGGGCGGGAGAGGGTTAGAGGCTCGCGCGGAGGGTGCGGTCTTTCTCCTCGACCATGGTGCGCAGCGAGTCCTGGAAGGCCGTGATGCGGGCGCGCAGCTCAGGGTCGGTCGCGCCGAGGATGCGGACCGCCAGGAGGCCGGCGTTGCGGGCGCCCGCGATCGACACCGTGGCGACGGGAATGCCGGCGGGCATCTGGACGATGGACATGAGCGAGTCCATGCCGTCGAGGTACTTCAGCGGCACCGGCACCCCGATCACCGGCAGCGGCGTGGCGCTGGCGACCATTCCGGGCAGGTGGGCGGCCCCGCCCGCCCCCGCGATGATCACTTTGAGGCCCCGGTCGGCGGCGACGCCCGCGTATTCCAGCATCGCCAGCGGGGTGCGGTGGGCGGAGACGACGCGCACCTCGTAGCCCACACCGAACTCGTCGAGCGCCTCGGCCGCCGCCTTCATGACGGGCCAGTCGGAGTCGCTACCCATGATCACGCCGACGTCCATCAGTGTCATGCCCTCGCTGGTTGGTGGTGGGGGTCGATCTCGCCCTCGCCGTCGCGCAGCCAGCGGGCCGCCGCGGCGGCGCGGGCCCGGACGGTGGCGAGGTCGTCGCCGAGCGCGGTGACATGCCCGATCTTGCGGCCGGGGCGTACCTGCTTGCCGTACAGGTGGATCTTCACGGCGGGGTCGGCGGCGAACAGGTGGTGCACCCGCTCGTCGATGCCCATGCCGCCGGCCGCGCCGCCGAGCACGTTGGCCATTACGACGACCGGCGCGGTCAGCGACGTGTCGCCGAGCGGGTAGTCGAGCACGGCCCGCAGGTGCTGCTCGAACTGCGAGGTCCGGGCCCCCTCGATCGTCCAGTGGCCGGAGTTGTGGGGTCGCATGGCCAGCTCGTTGACGAACAGTGCCCCGTCGACGGTCTCGAAAAGCTCCACCGCGAGTACGCCCACGACGTCCAGTTCGGTGGCGATCCTGATGGCGAGCTGTTGCGCGGTGACAGCCGTGTCGGCGTCGAGCCCGGGTGCCGGCGCGATCACCTCGACGCAGATGCCGCTCTCCTGGACGGTCTCGACGACCGGGTACGCCGCGACCTGGCCCCACGGGGAGCGCGCGACCACGGCGGCGAGTTCCCGCTTGAGCCTGACCCGCTCCTCGACGATCAGGTCGACGCCGGCGTCCAGCACGGAGGTCGCGTCGGCCACGGAGTCCCAGACCCACACGCCGCGCCCGTCGTACCCGCCGGTGGTCGCCTTGCCCACGACCGGGAAGCCGCCCACCTCGGCCGCGAACTCGGCGAGTGCCGCGTCGGCCGCCTCGCCCGGCAGGCGCCGCCAGCGGGGCACCGGCGCGCCCAGCGCCGACAGCCGCTCCCGCATGGCGCCCTTGTCCTGCGCGAACCGCAACGCCTCGGCGCCCGGCCGCACGGCCACCCCGTCGGCGGCGAGCGCCCGGATCAGGTCGCCGGGCACCAGCTCGTGGTCGAAGGTGACCACGTCGCAGCCCTTGGCGAACCGGCGCAGCGCCTCCAGATCGGTATGGCTGCCGAGGTGGGTGTCGGCCGCGACCAGCGCGGCCCCGTCGTCGGGATTAACGGCGAGTACGCGCAGCGACTGGCCGAGGGCGATAGCGGCCTGATGGGTCATGCGGGCCAGCTGCCCGCCGCCCACCATGCCGACCACGGGAAGATCGGTTCTGGGGTCCATCGCCGCCCAGCGTAACGGGCCGCCGGCTATGACATCTGGCGGAGGCGTCCCCGCAGGCGCACCAGGTCCCGGCGGCGCTTCTCGAACGTGGCGCCGAGGCCGAGCAGGAGCAGGCCGCCGAGCGCGAACACGAAGTACCCGGCCACCGAGCTGTCGATCGCGAGCAGGATCAGCTCGTGCAGCGCCACGATGATCGCCACGGCCGCGCCGATCACGGTGGGCGCGTGGCGCTGGTACGCCGCACCGATCGCCAGCACCGCGACCCCGGCGATGAACAACGCGATGCGTCGCCACAGTTCGCCCTCGCCGACGACGGCGAGCAGCAGGCTGGGCAGGAACCCGGCGGCCAGCGCCGGACCGTACGCGACCCAGCTCGACAGGTCTTCCCGGTAGCGCAGCTCGATCACGCCAGCGATCACGGCCACGGCCGCGAACGGCAGCGTGTACGCCTCGATCACGGCGACGTCGGCCGCGGCCATGAGCAGCCAGACGGCGCCCAGCTCGGCCAGGCAGGCGCCGATCACGAGCCGGATGCGCACCTGCGGGGTGCGGTCGCGGCGCAGGGCCGCCGCGCCGAGCAGCACGCCCCACACCATGAGGACGGCCGCCGTGTACCGCAGCGAGTCCAGGGTCAGCAGCAGCGCGAACGCCGACCCGACGTACGCGCCCAACTCGACCGCGGAGGCCTCGCCGGGGCGGTTGGCCGCCAGGTCGGGCCGGGCCAGCACCCACGACAGGGCGACGAGCAGGGCGGCGACGGCGAGCACCCCGAACGCGCTGGAGCGCAGGTCCGAGCCCACCGCGGCGGCCCCGGTGACCGGCAGGGCCAGTGCCGCGGCGCTCGCGACGAGCCACGCCGCCCGGCGGGCCACGGGGTCGCGCCCGAGCAGCGCGATGAGCCCGGCGGCGAACGCGGCGACGCCGAGGGCCACGAGGGTCGCCCCCGGGGTGGCCAGGCTGCCCGCGATGCCGGCCGCGCCGGTCAGCGCGCAGATCACGGCGGCGGTCGTGCGCAGGTGCTTGGTGGCGGCGGGCACGGTCGGTTTCACCAGCGCGGCACCCAGGCCGGTGGCCAGGGCGATCGCGAACGCCACCCACGCCGTCACCGGCCGTGGCGCGTTCACCGCCGTGGGCAGGACCAGCAGGAACGCGGCCGCGGGCGGCAGCGCGGCGGCGAAGACGTACCGGCGCCCGCCCAGGGCCAGCGCGGCGGCCGCCGCCGCGACGGTCAGCAGAGCCAGCGTGATCGCGGCCGGGCCGGCATTGGGTGGCAGCGGGGCGTCCGCGTACCCGGACCAGGGCTCGCGCAGCGTGCGGTACGGCCCGAACAGGGCGGTCAGCCACGCGGACGCGCTGGCCCCGATCGCGATGATCGCGGGCGGTCCGGCCGTGGCCACGAGGGCCGTGGCCCGATTGGTCGGCAGGGTCGCGCGGCGCAGCCGGATCATCGGCATGGTCGCGGTGGCCGCCGCCGCGATGAGGGTGGCCACGGCCGCGTAGATGCCGGCGGTGCGCCAGTCGGGCAGGCTGGCCAGCACCACGGCGATGGCGCCCAGCCCCACGCCGGCGACCGCGTACGTGAGCCAGGCGCGCACCGGTTGCCCGGTCTCGATGTCGATCGGCTCGGCGGGCTGGCCGGGGCCGCCCGCGAAGTCCCCGGCTGTCTCGGGCCGGTCGCCCGGTTGCGGCGCGGCGTCGGCGTGGAACGGCATCGGCGGGGTCTCGTCGTCCGCGAGCCCGGTCGCCGACCCGGCCCCGGCGCGGGCCGGGATGGGCCAGCGGCTGGCGGCCGCGAGCAGCGGCACGCCGAGAGCGGCCGCGCCCATGGCGAGCGTGAGGATGACCGACCGGGACGCGCCGGCAGCCGCGGCCCCCGCCGCGACCGCGCCGGGGACGGCGACGAGCGCGGCGGCCACGGCCACTCCCGGGACGAGCGCGACGCGGCTGCCGCGTCCGATCGCCGCCACGGCCACGCCGACGCCGGCGATGACCACGCCCGCGAGCGCGGCGGTCACCGCCTCGGGGCGCACCATGGCGGCGGCCACGGCGTACGTGCCGAGGATCGCCGCGAGCGCGAGCCGCTCCTGGGCCAGCGCCGGGTCGTCGATGAGGGCGGCGCCGATCCCGGCGGCGATGGCGAGCGCGCCCGCGATGAGGATGGGCGACCACCAGGGCAGCCCGAGCGCGGCCGGCATCGACAGGCCGGCCAGCGACAGCGCGACGAAGCCGACCCGCGCGTCGTTCGGCGCGGGCAGCAGGATGCCGGCCGCGGCGGCCGCGAGCAGCAGCGTGGCGGGCACCTGCCAGCCGAAGGGCGCGGTGGCGCTGGCCCGGGCCGTCCAGGTCGTCAGGTCGGCCGCGCCCCAGGGCAGGCCGGCCGAGATGACATTGGTCGCCTCCATGATCGCGACGGCGGCGGTGACGGTCGCGATCAGGCCGCCGAGGATGGCCGCGCCCAGGCGCGGGCCCCGCTGCCAGACCTCAGGCAGCAGGGACACGACGACCGACAGCACCACGACCATCGCGGTGATGAGCACCAGGTCGATGCCCGGCACGACCAGTCCGACGAGGGCGGCGACCGCCCACGCGAGCCCGGCCGTGGCGCCGGCCGCGCCCAGGTTGACGCCGTCGAAGACGCGGTCGCGGCGCTGGAACAGCGGCGGCGCCTGCTGGTCCTGCGCCACCCGGTTGTCGCCGGTCGCCGCGCGCGCGTAGGCGCCCACGGCCGACGGGGCCAGGCGTGCCGCGGCGAAGAACGCGTTGCGCCCGCCGTCGTCGACGGTCACCTCGAACACACGCGAGCCCATGGAGGCAGACGCCGAGACGAGCAGCAGCACCGCGAGCGGCACGTTGAGGTTGGTGAGGCCCAGCAGCTTGACCGTGAAGACGACACCGAGCAGCGCCACGAGGACGGCGCCGCCGGCCGTGATGGTGCGCGGCGTGTCGCCGGCCAGCTGCGCGAGGGCGGCGGCGGCGACGCTCACCGCGACCGCGAACAGGCCAACGGCCACCTGCGCGGTCTCGTCCACCCGCAGGACATAGGCCAGGGCGTACACGGCGACGGGCAGCGAGACGGTCGCGCCGCCGCCGGCCAGGTCGCCGACCCGGTCGGCGTATGGGCCGGCCCAGCCGGGACGCAGGTGGGCCAGCACGGCCACGGCCGCCCCGGCCAGCGCGCCCAGCGCGAACGTGGCGGCGGTCAGGCCCGGGCGGGCCAGGCTGGTCGCCGCCGCGTGCGCGGCCAGCAGCGCGCCCGAACCGGCACACAGGAGCGCGGCCGGCCCGTGTGGCGCGCCCAGCGCCACGATGGCGGCCACGGCGGAGCCGATCACGCTGACGATCGGGATGGCCCACCAGGCGAGCACGCCGGTGGCGGGCAGGGACAGCACCATGAGGACGCCGCCGAACACGACCGCCTCGCGCCGCCATGTCTCGGGCGTCGCCGCGTACGCCACGACGGTCAGCAGGAGCGCCGCGATCGGCACCTGCCAGCCGTCCACCTCCTGCGGGTGGATGTGGCTCGCGAAGCGGCCCAGGTCGGCGGCCCACGCGCGGGGGTCGAGGGCGGCCTTCACGGCGCCCACGGCCACGTACAGGGCCCAGAAGGTCACGGCGAGTGCCGCCACGGCGGCCGTGACCAGGGCGGCCAGCTCGGCCCCGGCCCGCACCGGCACGGGCAGCGCCCGGGCCAGGACGGCCACGATCGCGGCGAGCGCGGCGGCCAGGATGACCGTGTGCCCGGGCGCGGCGATCGCGTCCAGCCGCAGCAGCGCCGCGATGATGGCCAGCGTCCCGCCGGCCGTGGCGAGCAGCCGCCACCGGCTCTCGCCGGACGCGTACCCGCCCGCGATGCCGGCCGCGGCGGCCAGGATCAGGGCGGTCGCGGCCACGGCCGCGTCCGGGACGGTCGTGGCGAAGACGAGCGCGACCGAGGCGAACACGGCCGCGCCCGCCAGCGCGAGCCCGTACAGGCCCCACGCCGTCTCGCGCAGCAGCCCGGGCCAGCGCGGCGTTCCCGACCCGGCGTACAGGTCGGCCGCCTCGTCACGCGTCTGCGGGTCGTGCGCCGCCCGGTCCCGTACCGCCTGGTCGCGCGCGATGAGCTGCGCGGCGGCGAGGTCGGCCAGCGCGAGCACCGCCAGGGCCACGGCGAAGCCGGTGCGCCCGACCTCGGCGTGCAGCGCGATGAGCGGCAGCACCGGCTGCAGCGCGATGAGGGCGACGAACTGCGGCGCCGCGAGCCGTGTCGCGAGCCGGTAGGCCGCCGCGATGGCCGCGGTCAGTCCGAACAGGACGGCCGCGAAGATCTTCGGCGGTACGTCCGCCAGCCCGCCGAACTCGTTCTGATAGGCGACGAAGCCGTCGAGCAGGACGAGCAGCAGCCCGAACGAGGCGATGGTCTCGGCCGTCGCGTTCAGCGACCTGCGGGCCAGCGCGACCGGCAGCGCGAGCGCGACGGTCGTGGCCAGGACCAGGATGAACGCCTGACCGCCGCCGCTGGCGCCGCCGGAGAGCACCACGGTGGCGTAGACGATCGCGCCGATGCCCAGCAGCAGGCCGCCCAGTGTCAGCAGTACGTTCTGCGAGGTCTGCGGCGTTGTCTCCGGGTGCGCGTGGTGCTCGGGCTCGTCCGCCGGCGCCGAGCCCCAGGGACCCGGCGGGTCGGCGGGCGGCGAGGCGTCGGATGCCGTACGCCCGGCGCCGGCCGTTCCAGCGCCGGCCGCCCCGGTGCCAGCGGCGCCATCCCCGGCCGCCCTGGTGCCGGCTGTCCCGGCACCAGACGCCGCGGCACCAGACGCCGCGGCACCAGACGTCCCAGCCCCGGTTGTCGCGGCGCCGGTTGTCGCGGCGCCGGCCGCGGGCCGCGCCTGCGATGTGGCCCGGGGCGCGGCGGACGGCGCGTCGGTGGGGCCGGCGGTGGGCCGGGAGCCGGGCCGCTTGGTGGGGCCGTCGTAGTGCGAGGTCCCCGTCTCGGCCGGGGGCGTCCGGCGGGTCGGCCCGTCGTACAGCGAGCTTGCGCCCTCGGCCGGTGCGGAGCGCCGGGTCGGTCCCTCGTAGTGCGACGTGTCGGTCTCGGCCGGTGGCGTGCGTCGGGTCGGTCCGTCGTAGTGCGACGGCGTCCGGGTGGGCCGCGCGCCACTGTCGACAGTGGACCTGTCCCGCTCGGGCGCCGGCGCGCGCTCGGCGGCGGGCTCGCCCCCACGCGACCTGGCCTGCCGCGGTGCGCGCGTGCGCGTACCCGTCGAGGTGCTGCCCGATGGTGGGGCCGCGCCGCGGCTCGGACCACCGCCGACGGTCGCGTAGGTGACGCCGGCGGCGTGTTCGGCGACGAGGTTGCGGCCGATCTGCGCGATCAGGTCGTCGCTGCGGCGCTTGAGCGCCCTGCGGCGCGGGTCGTCGTAGCCGGTCGTGTCGAGGGTGTGACTGATGCGGGCCAGCTCCGCGGCGAGCGGGTCGTGCGGCCGGTGGCAGTCCCGGCAGCCGTTGTCCTCGTCCGCCACCCCGCCGCACGCGGGGCACGGATAAATCTCGACGCGGTCCACCGTTCGAGTCTGTCGTGTGGACACCATCGAGGGCCATACCCAAGTTCGGCGGGTATGGCCCTCGATCACATATTCGTCAGTTGTTGCCGTGCCTGACCGCTCACGGATGTCAGGCGCTGGGCCTTCCCAGGCCGCGCACGGTCCATCCGGCGGCCGTCCACAGTGCCTGGTCGAGGCAGTTGCGGCCGTCGATCACGAGCTTCGCGGCGACGAGGTCGCCGAGCGCGTTCGGGTCGGCGTAGCGGAACTCTTCCCACTCGGTGAGCACGCACACGAGATCGGCGCCGGTGACGGCGTCGTTGAGGCTCGGCGCGTACGTCATGTCGGGCAGCTCGCGCTTGGCGTTCTCCATGCCCTGCGGGTCGAAGATCGAGATCTGCGCGCCGTGCCGGGCCAGCGACCGGGTGATCGCCAGGGCCGGCGAGTCGCGCACGTCGTCGGAGTTGGGTTTGAATGTGGCGCCGAGCACGGCGATGTGCAGGCCGGAGAAGTCCGGACCGGCCGGCCCGTACGGGCGGGCGAGCAGCTCGGAGGCGATCTGCACGACCCGACCCCGGCTGCGCTGGTTGATCAGGTCGACCTCGTGCAGGAAGCGCAGCGCCTCGCCGGCGCCCAGCTCCTGGGCGCGGGCCTGGAAGGCGCGGATGTCCTTGGGCAGGCAGCCGCCGCCGAAGCCGATGCCGGCGCGCAGGAACTTGTTGCCGATGCGCGCGTCGTAGCCGATCGACTTGGCGAGCTGGGTCACATCGGCGCCGGCCGCGTCGCAGACCTCCGCCATCGCGTTGATGAACGAGATCTTGGTGGCGAGGAAGGCGTTCGCGGCGACCTTGACCAGCTCGGCGGTCGCGAAGTCGGTGACGACGACCGGCACCTCGCGGTCCTCGTTGTGGGCCAGGTCGAAGACGCCCTTGTGGGCCGTCATGAGCATGTCGTGGGCCCACTGGCTCTTCACGCCCAGGATGAGGCGGTTGGGGCGCAGGACGTCCTCCAGCGCGTGCCCCTCCTGCAGGAACTCCGGGCTCCACGCCACCTCGATGCCCAGGTCGGCCGGGGCGTGCTTGCTGACCAGCTGCTCGATCCACTCGGCGGTGCCGACCGGAACAGTCGACTTCCCGACGATGAGAGCCTTGCGGGTCAGGTGCGGGACCAGGGATATAACGGACGATTCGACGTAGCCGAGGTCGGCGCCCATGCCGTCGGCGCGCTGCGGGGTGCCCACGCAGATGAAATGCACGTCCCCGAACTCGGCGGCCTCGCGGTAGTCCGTGGTGAAGCGCAGGCGGCCGGCGGCGATGTTGCGGCGCAGCAGCTCGTCGAGGCCGGGCTCGTGGAACGGGACCGCCCCGGCCTGCAGCTTGCTGATTTTCGGCTCGTCGACGTCGACGCCGAGCACCTCGTATCCCAGCTCGGCGAAGCAGATGGCGTACGTGGCGCCGAGGTATCCGGTGCCCAGGAAGGTGAGGCGCGGGCGCGCCGCGCCGGAGGGCGGGGTCACCGCCAGCGCTGGCTGTGCCTGTGCACTCGCATACGGGTAGGTCACACGTCTCTCCGCTCATTCGGCACTGCGTCTTTGCTGTGCGTCGGGTACATCACCGTGCACTGCTAGCAGGTTATGCGCCATATGTACGTTTCGCCTCGCGCAGCACTCGTCCGTGATCGTCCTGCCTGGCTGCTCACGAGAGTGTGGTGAGAGTGGCGAGAATATCCGGTCCAGGTCCGGCGCGGGTAGCCGGAGCACGACAGGGCCAGTACAGGTTCCGGTTACCCCCTGGTAGCTTGACCCGCGGTCACTAGTGTGGATCACGGGGTTAGGAGGCGTGCCATGGCGTTCGAGGTGTACCAACTGCCGGAGGAGCACCAGGCGATCCGCGCGGCTGTCCGAGAGCTGTGCGATGCCAAGGTCGCGCCGAACGCGGCCGAGGCCGACGAGGCCGCCGAGTTCCCGCAGGCCTCCTACGACGCCCTGCGGGCCAGCGAGTTCCACGCCCCGCACATTCCCGTGGAGTACGGCGGCGCCGGCGCGGACGCCCTCGCCACCGCCATCGTGATCGAGGAGGTGGCGCGCGCCTGCGTGTCGACCTCGCTCATCCCCGCGGTCAACAAACTGGGCACGATGCCGCTGCTGCTCGGCGCGTCCGACGAGCTGAAGGACCGCTACCTGCCGCCGGTCGCGCGCGGCGAGGCGATGTTCTCCTACTGCCTGTCCGAGCCCGAGGCGGGCAGCGACGCCGGCGGCATGACCACCAAGGCCGTCCGCGACGGCGACGACTACGTCATCAACGGCGCCAAGCGCTGGATCACCAACGCGGGCGTGTCCGACTACTACACCGTGTTCGCCGTGACCGAGCCCGGCATCGGCACAAGGGGCATTTCGGCGTTCGTCGTGGAGAAGGCCGACCCCGGGGTGAGCTTCGGCGCCCCCGAGAAGAAGCTCGGCATCAAGGCGTCGCCCACCCGCGAGGTCTACTTCGACAACGTCCGCATCCCCGCCTCGCGCATGATCGGCGGTCCGGGAGAGGGCTTCAAGATCGCCATGCAGACGCTCGACCACACCCGGGTCACCATCGCCGCCCAGGCGGTCGGCGTGGCGCAGGGTGCGCTCGACGTGGCGCGCGGCTACGTGCGCGAGCGCCAGCAGTTCGGCAAGCCGATCGCGGACTTCCAGGGCGTACAGTTCATGATCGCCGACATGGGCATGAAGCTCGAAGCCGCGCGGCAGCTCACGTACGCCGCCGCTGCCCGTTCCGAGCGTGGCGACGCGGACCTGACCTACTTCGGCGCGGCCGCCAAGTGCTTCGCCTCCGACGCCGCCATGGAGATCACCACGGACGCCGTTCAGCTCCTCGGCGGCTACGGCTACACCCGCGACTTCCCGGTCGAACGCATGATGCGCGACGCCAAGATCACCCAGATCTACGAGGGCACCAACCAGGTCCAGCGGATCGTGATGGCCCGCCAACTCCTCAAGGGCATCGTCTGACCCGCGGCCAAACCCGCAGCCCGAGGTTATGGATTCAATGGGTCGCTATGCCGGCCAAATAATCCACAACCGCGAACTGCTTGGCCAGTACCATGACCGCATGAGCGCGGAGGCTGTCGGCAGGCACATGCCTGCCGTCATCACGCTCGACGACCTGGCCGCCATGACCGCTGCCGACACGCACGGCCGCCGGTACGAGACCAGCCCCGAGGGAGTGCTCTCCGTGGTGCCGCCCCCGGACAGTCAGCATGCCGTCATCGCCACGCGCCTCACGTTGTGGTTCGGGCTCGCGGGGTGGCCCGCCGAGCAGTTGATGCAGGCCGCCGGCGTGCGTATCCCCGGGCCGGACGGCGACGGGGGCCGCATCCCGGATTTGACGGTCTGGTCGCGTCCTCAGCGGGACGCCGTGTGGCTTGACGTGGCCGACCTGCTCCTCGTCGTCGAGATCCTGTCGCGCGGGTCCGAGTCGATCGATCAGGTCGCCAAAGTGACCGAGTACGCGGCCGCCGGCATCGCGCAGTACTGGACGGTCGCCCGGGATCCGGCGCAGACGGTCACGCTCTACCGGCTCGGGACCGACGGTGCCTATGAGGAGACCGCCAAGATGCCGCTGGCCTGGCTGCTCCAAACCGCGCCCCGCGACCACCTCTGAAGCCGTTTCCCGAACCTCGATCAGTACCGTCGCGTGGCGTCAAGACGCCGTCGGGCGGACGGCAACCCCGTTCGTTCTGCTATCCAGACCTGACGAACGGTGAGCACGATCCGTCGGTTTTCGTGGATACACGCTCCGCAGTCGCTTAGTAACATGCCGGTCGCGTGCCCGAAATCCCGGACTTGCCGGTGATTAGGCCGCGATCCGAACACATGGCGTCTTGGCTAGAAAACCGGCTCACAAGGGAGCGTGCCACATGGAATTCGAGGAGCGGGTCGCCGCGCTCGCGGCGAAGGTTCGCAACCAGCGCGACGCGATTCAGACCGAGGAGGCCGCCAAGACTGCGTTCGTCATGCCTTTTATCTCACTGATCCTCGGTTATGACGTATTCAATCCGCTGGAGGTTGTGCCAGAGTTCACGGCTGACTTCGGAACCAAGAAAGGCGAGAAGATCGACTACGCGATCATGCGTGAGGGTGAAGTCCAGATTCTCGTCGAATGCAAGCAGCCCCGCGACCTGCTGAAGGTCGAGCACGCTTCGCAGCTCTACCGATACTTCTCTGTCACCAACGCTCGGATCGCGATCCTCACCAACGGGCAGGTCTATCACTTCTACTCGGATCTCGACGCGCCCAACAAGATGGACGCCAAGCCCTTCTTCGTGCTGGACCTGGAGGACATCGATGACGTCCTGCTGCCAGAACTGCGCAAGCTCACCAAGGACGAATTCGATCTTGATTCCATCATCTACGCAGCCGAGGAGTTGAAGCAACTCGGCCAGATCAAGAGGACGATGGCGGCGCAGTTCAAGGAGCCCGAAGACGATTGGGTGCGGTTCTTCGCGGCGCGCATTCACGACGGTACGTTCACGCAGAGGGTTCGTGAGCACTTCAGACCACTTGTCGCCAAAGCGGCCGCGCAGTTCATCAGGGATCAGGTGAACGATCGGCTGAAGAGCGCGCTCAACGCGAGCGTTCCGCAGCAGGCGACCAGTGAGCAGCCCGAGACGCTGAACAGCGAGACCGCCGCGGTCAGTGATGTCGATCGGGACACCGAGGTCGAGACCACGCTGGAGGAACTCACGGGCTACCAGATCGTCAAAGCGATCGCGTGCAGTGAGGTCAAGCCGAATCGGATCGCCGGACGCGACGCCAAGTCGTACTTCGCGATCCTGCTCGATGACAACAACCGCAAGCCCATCGCGCGACTGCACTTCAACGGCAAGGCCAGGAAGTATCTGGGGACTTTCGACGTGAACAAGGTGGAGACCCGCCACCTCCTCGACTCGCTCGACGACATCTACCTCCACGCCGACGCCATCCGTGGCGCGGTCAAGAACTATGTGGGTGACGACGACACGAAGCCGTAGCGTGGCTCACTGGTGCCCTCGTCGGAGCTGAGGGCACCAGTTCGGTCGCTGTTTCGTTGTGGCGCGCCGGCTTCTGTCCGTCACCGGTCAGGCGGTCGCGGGTGTCGGGCTGACGGCCCGATGGTCAGCCCGACGGATGATCCATTCGGCGACGGCGAGGTTGAGGACCCAGCCCAGGAGGTGCCCGATTGCCCGGGGGAGTCCGTACGGGTCGTCGGCGAGGAGCAGCAAGGGACCGAGCGTGAAGACCTGCGTGCCGGCGCCGATGCCGATCGCGTACCCGCGCATCATCCACGCGCGGTGGCGGTCGAAGTCGCGCTGCCGCACGGCCAGGAAGCCGAGCACGAGGAAGGCGGCCATCGCCGCGCCGAACACGTACCGGAACACCGTCGTCAGCTCGTCGTCGGGCGGTTTCGGGTAGAACGCCGTCATCCACACGCCGCTGAGCGCCGCGACCAGTCCGGCCGGGAGGACCAGCCGACCGGACCGGCGGTGCCACGCGTGCCGGCGCAGCCCGGGTACGAACTGCAGCGCCCCCAGCACGCAGAACACGGTGGCGCCGATGATGTGCGCGACCACCGGTACGGGCGAGGCGAAGAACCGCGCGTTCTCTTCGGTGACGTCCGCCCCCGACGTCAGCTGGGTGACGCGGGCCGCGCCGGCCACGACCGGCACGAGGGCGAGCAGGATGAGCCCGGCGGGCGCGGGCCATTGTCGTCTCATGGGTTCGATCGTCGCGGCGCGACCGCCGCGGCTCATCGGTCCGCGGGCCGCTTCAGGGCCAGCCCACGGATGGAGAACGGGGCCAGTCTTTCGGTCATGGGGCAGCAGGGACGCGTTACGACCAGGGCAGCGGCAGCAGGTCCGCCACCGGACGGAACAGGACCGCGAGGACGGCCTTTGCCGGGCCGACGAGCAGGCCGGCGACGACGGCCACCAGCAGGCAGGCCCCCCACCGGGGCGTTTCGGGCCGCGTCGAGCTGTTCGCGACCGAGGTCGGCGACCGCCTGGCCGAGGGTGCGTTCCTGCTCGTCGCCGTAGAACGCGTAGGCCACGACCAGCAGCAGGAACGACAGGACGGTCGCGAGTTTGCCGGCGTCGCGCCAGAACTTCTGGTCGATCTGCCGCTTGGCGAACAGCCCGGCCGCGCGCACGCCCTTGAAAACCTGAGAAACCACCTGGTACGTGAGGTAGAGGGCGAGGGCGCCGATCACGAGCCAGAACAGCGCGCGGACGGTGCCGAGCGAGACATCGACCCCGACGTTCGCCAGTAGCTCGCGCACCGCGTCGAGGAACTCGTCCAGTCCGCCCACGGGGGGCAGCATAGGGCGCTGGTGACCGCCGCGCCGCCCGCCCGTACACAGTGGACGGAACGGCCCACGGACCGGTCAGGTGAGGATCAGCAGGCCGCCAAGGTAGACGGCGCCGATGAGCAGGCAGGCGTCGATGTCGATGATGAGCGAGAAGCCGGTCGCCCGCAGGGCGTGCTTCGTGGCCTGCCACGCCGGCCCGGCCACCTTGTGCCGGGCCAGTTCGGCGAGGAACACGCCGAGCACGAAGCCCAGCGGCAGCCCGACGACCGGCACCGCGAAGAAGCCGACGATGCCCAGCACGCCGCCGGCCAACATGGCCAGCGCCGGTACGCCGCGGCGCTTGAGGTCGCGGCCCGGCAGCACCCATTTCAGGATCGAGCCGAGCAGCGCGATGACGCTGCAGATGGCGAGCACGACCCATTTGCCGGTGCCGCCCTCCGCGAGGATGGCCCACACCAGCACGGATGCCCAGCACAGCAGCATGCCCGGGACGAAGGGCAGGATCACGCCGAGCGTGCCCACGAGAATGCCGAGCCCGCAGACCAGGTTCAGCGTCGCGCTGGTGTCGGTCAGATCCATGCCGTCACTCTGCCCAACCGCGTCAAGACCCAAGCGTCCCCGGTCAGGCGCGCGGCCAGTCCTCCGGGGAGGTCGGCTGGGTCGGCACGGGCGGCGAACCGTACGGCGATGAGGTCGGGAACGCCGGCTTCGGGTTGGCGACCGTGTCCTCCGCGTTGAGGTCGTCGACCTTCGTGTCATCGCCGCCCAGGCCGCCTGACGAGGTGGACGACACCGGCGGGTAGGGCGAGTACGGCGTCGTGGTCGACGGCGGCGTGTAGGCGGGGGAGTAGCTCGGGCTGTACGTCGGAGTGGGGTCCGGCGTCGGGTAATCCGGCGCGGCCGACGCCGGCCCGGCGGCGGCCGGGTGGGCGTGGCGGCGCCAGCGGCGCGGGCTCGCGATCGTGAACAGCAGCGGCAGCGCGAGGATCGCGGTCACCGCGTTGACCGGCCGTTCGAAGAGCTGTGGCTGTCCGAACAGCGTGTCGGGCGTGACGTCGAGGTAGCTTCCGGGGTCCACCAACGCCCAGCCCACCGGGCCGAGCAGGGCGAGGCCGGCGAGCACCGTGCCGACCGGGGACAGCCGGGCGAGGATCAGGACGCCGTAGGCGGCGCCGGCCACCGCGATCGCGGCCACCGCGAGAAGCGTCGGCGCCACCGTGCCGGACTCCACAGCCTCGCCGAACTTGATGGACGCGTAGCCGGAGACGAAGAACACCACCGGCGTCAGGATGATCGACAGCACGAGGCTCAGGAGGTGGCGCATGGACACTCCTCAGTGAAAGGCGACGCCAAGCACCGTAGCGTGTCCGGGCAGCCCTCGACACCCGCCGCCGACCTTGCACAATGAGCCGATGAGTGCGTCAACGTCGACCACCCCCGAGCCGGCCGTCCTGTGGCAACCACCCGCCGATGTCGGACAAACCTCGCGTATCGGTGACTATCTGCGCTGGCTGCGTGAAACCCGCGACCTGACCGCCTCGGACTACCGCGAGCTGTGGGAGTGGTCCGTCACCGACCTGACCGGCTTCTGGCAGTCGATCTGGGACTACTTCGGCGTCGAGTCCGCCACCCCCTACCGGGCCGTCGTCGAGGGCACCCTGCCGGACGCGCGCTGGTTCCCCGGCGCCACCCTCAACTACGCCGAGCACGTGCTGCGGCTGCCCGGGTTCGCCGACGACGAACCTGTCGTTCTCGCGTATTCCCAGTCCAGGTCCGCGGTCAGCCTCACCGCCGCGCAGCTCCGGGAAGAAGTGCGACGGGTACGGGCCGGACTGCGGCGACTCGGCGTCACGCGCGGCGACCGGGTGGCCGCGTACGCCCCCAACATTGCCGAGACGTACGTGCTCATGCTGGCCGCGGCGAGCCTCGGCGCGACGTTCTCGTCGTGCGCGCCGGAGTTCGGCACCCGCAGCGTGGTGGACCGCTGGCAGCAGATCGAGCCGACCCTCCTGCTCGCCGTCGACGGGTACCGCTACGGCGCCAGGACCGTCGACCGGCGCGCCGAGGTCGCCGAGATCCGGACCGCGCTGCGGTCACTCGTACACACGGTTTTTCTGTCGTATGTGGACAGTGAGCCGCCGGACGGCGCCCTGACCTGGGCGGACCTCGCGGCGCCCACCGATGAGCCGCTCACCTTCGAGCGGGTGCCGTTCGACCACCCGCTGTACGTGCTCTACTCGTCCGGCACGACCGGGCTGCCCAAGCCGATCGTCCACGGGCACGGCGGCATCCTGCTCGAACACCTCAAGATGCTCGCGCTGCACCACGACCTCGGGCCCGGTGACCGGTTCTTCTGGTTCACCACCACGGGCTGGATGATGTGGAACTACCTGGCGTCCGCCCCCGCCGTCGGCGCGGCGATCGTGCTGGTCGACGGCGATCCCGCGTTTCCGGACCTCGGCGCGCTGTGGCGGCTGGCCGCGTCCGCCGAGGTCACCTACTTCGGCACGTCCGCGCCGTTCCTCATGGCGTGCCGCAAGGCCGGCGTGGTGCCCCGCGCGGAAGCGGACCTGTCGCGGGTGCGGGGCATCGGGTCGACCGGCGCGCCGCTGCCGGTCGAGGGGTTCCACTGGGTGTACTCCGACGTGTCCGGCTCGGCGCAGCTGCAGTCGCTGTCCGGCGGCACGGACGTGTGCACCGGCTTCGTCGGCGGGGTGCCGCTGCTGCCCGTGTGGGCGGGCGAGATCTCCTGCCGGTGCCTCGGCGCGCGCGTCGAGGCCTTCTCGTCTTCCGGACAGCCGGTGCTCGAAGCCCTGGGCGAACTGGTCGTCACGGCGCCGATGCCGAGCATGCCGGTCGGCTTCTGGGGCGACGAGGCCGGGGACCGCTACCGCGAGGCGTACTTCGACGTGTACCCCGGCGTGTGGCGGCACGGCGACTGGATCACCATCACCTCGCGCGGTTCGTGCCAGATCACCGGGCGCTCCGACGCGACCCTGAACCGGGGCGGCGTGCGACTGGGCACGAGCGAGTTCTACGCGGTCGTCGAAGGGCTGCCCGCGGTGGCGGACTCCCTGGTCGTACACCTCGACGGGGCGGACCGCCTGCTGCTGTTCGTGGTCCTCGCGCCGGGCGCGACCCTCGACGAGGACCTGCGCGCGGAGATCCGCCGGGTCCTGCGCGGGTCCCTGTCGCCGCGCCACGTGCCGGACGAGATCCACCAGGTACCGGCCGTGCCCCGCACCTTGTCGGGCAAGAAGCTGGAGGTCCCGGTGAAGCGGATCCTGACCGGCACGCCGGTCACGGTCGCCGCGGCGGCCGGCGCCCTGGCCGACCCGGCCTCCCTGGACGCGTTCGCCGCCTTCCCGCCGCCCACCGCCCGATAGGCCGCCGCGCGAAGGGACGTGCGCCGACGCCTCCGCGTCCCCGCAAAGTGCGCACCCGGGCGGCTACGAGTGCCGTCGAAGCCACCCGGGCGCGCACATCGGCGGGCGGGCGGTCAGTCGGGCCAGCGGCGGGTGACGCGTTCGGCCGCGATTCGGCGGTCGGTGACGCCCGGGTCGGCGGCGACGTTGCGGACCAGGACGATCGTGGCCCCCGCGACCAGCGGGGCGAGCAGCCAGTTGCGGGCGTCGGGCAGCGCGTCGCCGTCCACGAGGACGCGGTCGCCGGCCGTGATCCCGGCCGCCGCCGCCCGCTCGCCGGCCGCCCCGACGACCTCGCCGTGCGTGCGGGGCCCTGGACCGTGCGTGCCGGGCCCCGCCGGGCCGTGCGTGCCGGGCCGGTCCGGGGTGCCGGAGGGGTCGCCCGGGGACGACGTGACGGCGAGGTCGCCGGGCCCGACCGGGGTGACGGGGGCGAACCGGTCGCCGTGGCCGCGCACCTCGGCGACGTAGTCGACCGTGCCGGGCGGCGGCGCCGGGCGCATCGGCATGGCCATCGGGGCCAGGCCCAGGGCGAACACGTCGGACGCGGAGGGGGGCGCTTCGCCGACCCGGTCAGCCGCCACGAAGGCGACCTGGGCCGCGCTGTCCGGCGTACCCCCCAGGGACACCGCGAGGCCGGCGGCCCAGGCGCCCAGCAGCACCGACGCGGTCTGCCAGTGCGCCGGCAGGCGCACGGCGGCGATGTCGCCGGGGGAAAGGCCGCAGCCGTCGACGAGGAGGTTGGCCGTCTTGGCGATCCAGTTGGCGAGCGTGGCGCCCGAAAGTTCCGCGCGCTCGCCGGTGGCGTCGTCATAGAAGGTGATCAGTGGGCGCGTCGGGTCGGCGGCCACGGCGGCGGCGAGGGCGTCCGGCACGGTACGCGTGGGCGGCGCAGGTCGTTCGGTGGTCACAACGTGACGACGTTACCGGGGCGCACGCGGGGTGCGACGAGGGCGCCGGCGCGACACGGAGAATGCGGTCGTGAACCCGTCGGTGTTCGATGTGTCGGCATGCCGCGTCGTGGGCATCGCAGGGTCGGGAATCGGGCGTAGGCTTGCCCGTTGGTTGGTGCACCTGTCCGTTTCGAGACCGGGAGAGCCCTGTGACTGCCGTACGAAAGCCCCGCGTACTCGTTGACGCCACGAGTGTGCCGGCGGATCGCGGCGGCGTGGGCCGGTACGTCGACGGGCTGCTCGGCGCTCTCGGCCGGCGCGAGGACGTCGATCTGGTGGTGGTGAGCCAGCGCGCGGACGTCGACCGGTACCAGCGGATGATCGCCCGTGGCGAGGTGGTCGGGGCGCCGGCGGCCGTGACCCACCGGCCCGCCCGCCTGGCGTGGGAGCAGACCGGGTTGCCGCTGCTGGCCCAGCAGGTGGGCGCCCAGGTGCTGCACGCGCCGTTCTACACGTGCCCGCTGCGGGCCGGGTGTCCGGTGACCGTGACGGTGCACGACATGACGTTCTTCACCGAGCCGGAGCACTACGACAAGTCCAAGCGCACGTTCTTCCGGTCGGCGATCAAGACCTCGCTGCGGCGGGCCGAGCGGGTGATCGTGCCGAGCAAGGCGACCCGCGACGAGCTGATCCGGCTGCTGGACGCCGACCCGGCCCGCATCGACGTGGCCTACCACGGGGTCGACCCGACCGCGTTCCACGCGCCCAGCGCGGAGGAGAAGGCCCGGGTGTGCGCCCGGCTGGGCCTGGCCGGCACCGAGTATGTGGCGTTCCTCGGCGCCAAGGAGCCCCGCAAGAACGTGCCGAACCTGATCCGGGGGTGGGTCGCGGCGGTGTCCGAGCGGGATAACCCGCCGGCGCTGGTGATCGCGGGCGGGCAGGGGCACGACGACGAGATCGACCAGGCGGTGGGGGAGGTGCCGTCGCACCTGCGGGTGCTCAGGCCGGGCTACCTGCGCTTCGCTGACCTGCCCGGATTCCTCGGCGGCGCGCTCGTGGCGGCCTACCCCTCGTACGGGGAGGGCTTCGGCCTGCCGATCCTGGAGGCGATGGCCTGCGGCGCCCCGGTGCTCACCACCCCCCGGCTGTCTGTCCCCGAGGTGGGTGGTGACGCGGTCGCCTATACCGGTCCGGAACCAGACGAAATCGCCGCCGCGCTGACCCGCCTGCTCGACGACGCCCACCTGCGATCCTCGCTGGCCGAGGCCGGGCTGGCGCGCGCCAAGGAGTTCAGCTGGGACACCTCGGCGGAGGTTCACATTATGACGTGGAGCAAGGTCGCAGCGTGACGGTTCGACACCCGAAACACCGCCCAGGCATCATTGCTGCATGTCAGTGACTCCTCTGCTCTACGCGGTCATCCCGGCCGGCGGCAGCGGCACGCGCCTGTGGCCGCTGTCCCGCGCGGGGAACCCGAAGTTCCTGCACGCGCTCACGGGCGAGCCCGCGACGCTGCTGCAGGCCACGGTGCACCGGCTCGACCGGCTCACCGCGCCCGAGCAGACGCTGGTCGTGACGGGCGTGGCGCACGCGACCGCAGTCGGCCGCCAGCTGCCCGACCTGCCTGAGGCGAACGTCCTCGTGGAGCCCTCGCCGCGCGACTCGTGCGCCGCGATCGGCCTCGCCGCCGCTGTGATCAGCCGGCGGGAGCCGGACGCGATCATGGGCTCCTTCGCGGCCGACCACCTGGTGCGCGACCGGGAGACCTTCGAGCGCACGATCCGCGAGGCTGTCGACGGGGCCCGCGAGGGCTACCTGATGACGATCGGCATCACCCCCAACAAGCCCGAGACGGGCTACGGCTACCTGCGCTGCGGCGACGAGGTGGGCCCCGGGCCGGTACGCATGGTCGAGGAGTTCGCCGAGAAGCCGTCGCACGACGTGGCGCTCGAGTACGTCGCGTCCGGCCGGTACCTGTGGAACGCCGGCATGTTCGTGTGGCGGGTCGACGTGTTCCTGGCGGAGCTGCGCCGCCAGCAGCCGGCCCTCTTCGACGGCCTGACCGAGATCGCCGCCGCGTGGGGCGGCCCGCACCAGGACGCCGTGCTGGGCGAGGTGTGGCCGCAGCTGACCCGGATCTCCGTGGACTATGCCGTGATGGAGGGCGCCGCGGCGGCGGGCCTGGTGGCGACCGTGCCGGGCACGTTCGGCTGGAACGACGTCGGCGACTTCGACACCCTCGGCGAGGTCCTGGACCCGACCGACGAGGCCGGCAACATCGTGGTCGGCTCCGCGAAGACGGAGTCGGGCGAGCCGCCGGTGCTGTTCCACGACGCGGGCGGCCTGATCGTGGTGCCCGAGTCGGGCCGGCTCATCGCCGCGCTCGGCGTCGAGAACCTGATCATCGTGGACACCGAGGACGCCGTCCTGGTCTGCCACCGGGACCGGGCGCAGGACGTCAAGCACCTGGTCGACAAGCTCAAGGAGCAGGGCGAGCACCAGTACGTGTGACGGCCGTCACGCCAGCGGCGCGGGAAGCGGCGCACCGATCGCCCCACGGACGACAACGTCGGCCGTGATCCCCCGGTCAGCGTCCGGAGCCCCGCTCCCCGAAGCCGGCGGCGTCAGCATCGCCAACCGCTCGTCGTGGCGTCGAGACGTTTCAGCTCAGCGTGAAACTCCCTGGTTATCCAGCGTCGGTATAGTCGTTTTGGCCATGTTGAAGATCTTTTTCTCAGCGGAAGACGTTGCCCGGATCACGGTCCTGTCGGAGCCGGACCCGATCTGGGAAATCGTGCTGAGTCTGTTCCGCCTGCGTGGCCGCCATCTCGACCCGGCCCTGAGCGCCTGGCGGGCCGCGGCGCTCGCGGAGCTCCGCCGGCCGCACCTGTCCCGGTCCGACCCCACGGGGCCCGGCGGGGACTGTCCCGGTGCGCCCCGCCCGGACCTCTCCCGCCAGCTCGGATTCCTGTTCGCGCTGCTGCCCGTGTCGGGATACTTCGCCGACTTCCTCACCCCGTCCGAGGCCGTGGGCACCGACCTCGACGCGAGCCTGGAGGCCATCCGTAGCACCCCCGCCCAGCTGCTGCGCCTCGACATCGACCTGCTCGCGGCCAGCAACCCGCTGCCCTCGACGACCGCCGGCCTGGCCCGGGGCGACACCGCGGTGATGACCGCCCTGACCGACACCATGAGGGCGTACCACGACGCCGTGCTCGCCCCCATGTGGACCAGGGTGACAAGCGCCTTCGAGGCCGAGCGCACGCGACTGGGCCGCGCCGCGCTCGACGGTGGGGTCGCCGGCCTGCTGGGCAGCCTGAGCCCGCTGATGAGCTGGCACGACGGCGCGCTGCACGTCACCTACCCGGTCGACCAGGAGCTGCACCTGGACGGGCGCGGCCTGGTGCTCGTCCCGTCGTACTTCTGCTGGCGGTATCCGGTCACCCTGCGCGACCCCGACCGCCGGCCGGTCCTCGTCTACCCGATCGCCCGGCCGAGCGGCTGGGTGGCCCCGGACGGCACCGAGCTCGACCCCTGCGTGCAGCTGGGTGCCCTGCTGGGCCGCAACCGGGCCGCCGTCCTCGTGGCCGTCGGGGGCGGCTGCTCCACCAGCGAGCTGGCCCGTCGGGTGGGCGTCTCCATCGCCGCCGCCAGCCAGCACGCCACCGTGCTGCGCAACGCCGGCCTGCTCATGAGCCTGCGGCACCGGCACACGATGGTGCACACGCTCACCCCGCTGGGCCAGGCGATGCTCCACCGGGGCTGACCGTCACGAGCGCGCCCACGCCGCCGGCGGGCAGATCAAAATCCGCCGGCCGTACGAGCTGCCAAGCGCTCGCCAGCCCGCCAGCCCACAGCGCGACCCGCAGCCGGTGCACCGCCGTACCGAGCGCGACCGCGGCCGGGCCGTCGGCGACGCCGAGCACCGCGGCCCGTTCGTCCAGGGGATGCCAGCGCACGCCGGCCACCTCGGGCACGATCGCCAGGGCGGCGGCGAGCCGCTCCGCCACGCCGGCGGGCGCCTGATCGTCCGGCTCACGGTCGGGCAGGGTGGCGGCCGTCCGCAGGCCGTCCGCGCGGGCCTCGGCCGTGCCGAGGGAGAACATGTCCGACTCCGCGTCCCGGATGAGGACCCGCGCCCCGTCGCCGTCCGGCGCGCCGGTGGGGACCCGGGGCAGGAACCCGCGCACCACGGCCACCGGCACCTGATCGGTCTTGCCCTTGACCAGCTCGCCGGCGGCGGCCAGCTCGTCGACGACCGCGAGCTGGGTGATGAACAGGTCGTTGCCGTACGCGTCCACCTCGCCGCGGTGGTCCCGCAGGGCCGGCAGGCCGGCCGCGCCGATCGCCACGTCGGTGAGCCCGAGACGCCACGGGCGGCCCATCGTGTCCGTGATGACGACGCCGACCTCCCGGCCGGACACCTCGCGCAGCGCGGCGCGCAGCGCCCGGGCCGACGCGTCGGGGTCGAGGGGCAGCAGCACGAGGTGCGTCGGGTCCACATTGGAGGCGTCGATGCCGGCCGCGGCCAGGACGAACCCGTGGCGGGTCTGCACGATCCGGGTCGGCCCGCGGGTGGCGACCGTCCGCGCGGTCTCCGCGGTCACGGCGGCCTGGCGGGCGGCGTCGCGCTCGGGACCCTCGTCGGGCGGCACGGTGACCAGCCGACCCTCCGCCTTGGACACGATCTTGCTGGTCACGATGAGGACGTCGCCGTCGCGCAGCCACGGCGCGGCGGCCCAGATGACCTCGGCCAGCGCCGTACCCGGGGTGATCTCGCCGATGCCGCGCACGGGCAGGACGATCAGCGCGTCCGGCGTCCGCCCGGGCTCAGTCACGCGCCACCCCGGCCAGGTCCAGCGCGGCCGCCACCATGCCGGCCGTCGCGTCCTCGTCGGTCATCCAGAGCGGGGCGGCCCGCACCCGCAGGCCTGCGGGCGTCCGCCCGGAACCGAACGCTGCCTCGTCGGCGGGGTCGACCAACCAGCCGTCCAGCACGCCGCCGGTGGCCCGCGCGCCGTACAGGCCGGCCACGCCGGCCGCGCTGCACTCCACGCCCACGGCCGCCAGGCACGCGTCCGCCATGCCGCGCACCGGGGAGCCGCCGATGATCGGGGAGACCCCGACGACCGGCGCCCGCCCGTCGACCACCGCGTCGCGTATGCCCGGCACGCCCAGGACGGGCGCGATGCTCACCACCGGGTTGCTCGGCGCGACGAGCACGATGTCGGCCTCGCGCAGCGCGTCCAGCACGCCCGCGGCCGGCTTGGCCGACTCCGCGCCCACGAAGACGAACCGCTGCGCCGGCAGGCCCGCGCGGTAGCGCACCCACCACTCCTGGAAGTGGATCGCCCGGGTCTGCCCGTCCAACTCGACGACGACGTGGGTCTCCACCCGGTCGTCGCTGGCGGGCAGCAGTTTCACGCCCGGCTGCCAACGCGCGCACAGCGCCTCGGTGACGGCCGACAGCGGGTATCCGGCGTCGAGCATGCGGGTGCGCACCAGGTGGGTGGCGATGTCCTTGTCGCCCAGCCCGAACCACGTGGGCTCCGCCCCGTACGCCGCGAGTTGTTCCTTGACGACCCAGGTCTCGCCCACCTGCCCCCAGCCGCGCGCGGTGTCCGCGCCACCGCCGAGGGTGTACATGACGCTGTCCAGGTCGGGGCAGATCCGCAGGCCGTGCATGGTGACGTCGTCGCCGGTGTTGACGACGGCGGTCACGGTCGTCGGGGTGCCGGCGGCGTCGAGCCGGCGCGCCAGCGCGCGCACGCCGAGCAGGAAGCGGGCGCCGCCGATGCCGCCGGCCAGGACCACGATGTGCATTGGCCCATCCTCGCGCAGCATGCGGCCGTTCGCGCACAGGGGCGCCGGAGGTCGCGCCGGAGTGGTGCCGGCGCGACATGCGACCGGAGCGGGCAGCTACTAGGCTTCGACTGTGACGAACCCGACGACACCCCCCACGAACGACCGCGACGCCATCGAGCTGACCAAGCCGTTGCGGGAGCCCGCCGCGCTCGTCCTCCTCGCCGTCAATGGCATGTTTCTGCTGCTGGGCGTGCTCGACCTGCTCGTCACCACGGACGCGTGGGCGGACGGCTTCGGCAACCGCGCGGCGGCGTCGTACGAGCGCTTCGTCGGGCTGCACGCGACCGTGCTGCCGTTGCTCGCCGTGCTGCTCGTCACACACATCCGGCCGGTCCCGGCCCGCGCCAAGCTCATCACCGTCGTGGCTCTCGCCGAGTACGCGGTGAGCGCGTTCTTCGGCGGGCTGACCTATATCGCGGCGTTCGCCACGGACATGTCCCGCGTCGACGGGCCCAGCCTCGGCCAGCTCTTCGAGAACCTGCTGGTGCGTACCCTCATCGCGGCCCTGTTCGCCCTGGCCGCGTTCGTGGTGTTCCGGGTCTGGCAGGGCCGCTACGCACCGCCGCGGGCGCCCCGGCAGCCGGCCGGCTACTACGGCGCGCCGACCCCGCACCAGGCCCCGCCCGGCTACCCGGCGCCCAACTACGCTCCCGGGTACGCGCAGCCGGGCGGCCAGCACCCCGCGAGCACCGGCTGGCCGCAGGTCCCGCCGCCCCCCGCGCCGGCCCACCCGTACGCCGCCCCGCCCCAGTCGGCCCAGCCACAGTCGGCCCCGCCGGCTCAGGTCGCGCCGCAGGAGCATGGCCCGCTGCCCGGCCAGCCGTCCGGGGACAGCATGCTGACCGTGCCCGTCCAGCCGTACGCGCCCGAGCAGCCCAAGGGCCCTGTGCTGCCGCCGGGGCCCACGGACCGGTCCGAGCCGGCCGGCCCGACGATCACGGAGAAGCTCGACTGACACCGCCCCAGCTGACCCGACAGTGTCCGGGCTGGTCGGTAGGCTTCATGGGTGCATGACGCTCCTGGGGATAGGCAAGCGGTAACAGACTCAGCGCCGGTGCCGGTGCCCACCGCCGCGGCGGTGCGCCGGGCGCTACGACGGGCCGCCGAGGGCCGCACCCTCGACGTCACCGAGGCCGCCGTGCTGCTCGGCGCGCGCGACGACGACCTTGACGCGCTGCTGACGGCCGCGTCGGCGGTACGCGACGCCGGCCTGCTCGCGGCCGGCCGGCCGGGCGTCGTCTCGTACTCGAAAAAGGTCTTCATTCCCCTGACCAGGCTCTGTCGCGACCGGTGTCACTACTGCACCTTCGCCACCGTGCCGCACCGCCTGCCGGCGGCGTTCCTGGACCGTGACGAGGTGCTGGCCATCGCGCGCGAGGGCGCCGCGCAGGGCTGCAAGGAGGCCCTGTTCACGCTCGGCGACCGGCCCGAGGAGCGGTGGCCGGCGGCCCGGCAGTGGCTGGACGAGCGCGGCTACGGTTCCACTCTGGACTACGTGCGGGCCAGCGCCATCGCCGTGCTGGAGGAGACCGGCCTGCTGCCGCACCTGAACCCCGGGGTGCTGAGCTGGGCCGACCTGCAGCGGCTCAAGCCGGTCGCGCCGAGCATGGGCATGATGCTCGAGACCACGGCGACCCGGCTGTGGAGCGAGCCGGGCGGGCCGCACTACGGCTCGCCGGACAAGGAACCGGCCGTCCGGCTGCGGGTGCTCGACGACGCCGGCCGGGTCGCGGTCCCGTTCACCACGGGCATCCTCATCGGCATCGGCGAGACGCTCACCGAGCGCGCCGAGTCGCTGCACGCGATCCGCCGCTCCGCCCGGGAGTACGGGCACATCCAGGAGGTCATCGTCCAGAACTTCCGCGCCAAGCCGGACACGGCGATGCGCGGCATGCCCGACGCCGACCTGCACGACCTGGCCGCCACGATCGCGGTCGCGCGCCTGGTCCTCGGCCCCAAGGCGCGCATCCAGGCCCCGCCCAACCTCATCGACGACGAGTACGCGCTGCTGCTGCGCGCCGGCATCGACGACTGGGGCGGCGTGTCCCCGGTGACCCCGGACCATGTGAACCCGGAGCGCCCCTGGCCCCAGATCGAGGAACTGGCGGCCCGCAGCGCCGCGGCCGGGTTCACCCTCCGCGAGCGCCTGACGATCTACCCCGAGTACGTGCGGGCGGGCGCGCCCTGGCTCGACCCCCGGCTGGCGGCGCACGTGGCCGCGCTGGCCGACCCGGCCACCGGCCTGGCGGTCGAGGCGGCGCTGCCGGTCGGGATGCCGTGGCAGGAGCCGGACGCCGCCTTCGTCCCCGGTGGGCGCACGGACCTGCACGCGACGATCGACACGACCGGCCGCACGGGCGACCGGCGCAGCGACTTCGACTCGGTCTACGGCGACTGGGCCGAGGTCGCCGAGCACGCGGCGGCGACGTCCGCGCAGCCGGCGCAATTCGACGGCGACGTGCTCGCCGGGCTGCGGCTGGCCGAGAAGGACCCGGCCGCGCTGCTCGATCCGGCGCACGAGGCCCTCGCGCTGGCCCTGTTCGGCGCGGACGGCCCGGCGCTGGACGAGCTGGCCCACATCGCCGACGGCCTGCGGGCGGCGACCGTCGGCGACGACGTCACCTACGTGGTAAACCGCAACATCAACTTCACCAACGTCTGCTACGTGGGCTGCCGGTTCTGCGCGTTCGCCCAGCGGGAGCGCGACGCCGACGCGTACCGGCTCTCCGTCGACCAGGTGGCCGACCGCGCGGAGGAGGCGTGGCGGCTCGGCGCCACCGAGGTGTGCATGCAGGGCGGCATCGACCCCGCGCTGCCCCCGACCGCGTACGCCGACCTGGTCCGCGCCGTCAAGAAGCGGGTGCCGGACATGCACGTGCACGCCTTCTCGCCCATGGAGGTCGTCACCGGGGCCACCAAGGCGAACGTGTCCATTCGCGAGTGGCTCACCGACCTGCGCGAGGCCGGGCTCGACACGATCCCCGGCACGGCCGCGGAGATCCTGGACGACGACGTGCGCTGGGTGCTCACCAAGGGCAAGCTCCCCGCCGCCACGTGGATCGAGGTCATCACGACGGCCCACGAGGTGGGCCTGCGCTCCAGTTCCACCATGATGTACGGGCACGTTGACCAGCCGCGCCACTGGCTCGGGCACTTCCGGGTGCTCGCCGGCATCCAGGACCGTACGGGCGGCTTCACCGAGTTCGTGGCACTGCCGTTCGTGCACACCAACGCGCCGATCTATCTGGCCGGCATCGCCCGGCCCGGCCCGACCTGGCAGGCCAACCGGGCCGTGCACGCGATGGCCCGGATCCTGCTGCACGGCCGCATCGACAACATCCAGTGCTCCTGGGTGAAACTCGGCGACGAGGGCACCGTGGCGATGCTGCGCGGAGGGTGCAACGACCTGGGGGGCACCCTCATGGAGGAGACGATCTCCCGGATGGCCGGTTCGGAACACGGCTCCGAGCGCACGGTCGAGCAACTGCACGCCATCGCGGCCGCCGCCGGACGGCCGGCGAGGCAGCGCAGCACGACGTACGCGGGCGGAATCTGAGGGCGAGACGATCACGCGGTGGGCAGGTAGAGTCGCTCGCGGCACGACCAATCCGCCCCACTGGGAGGCGCCATGTCGGATCCGTCCACGGTGCACAGTTCCGGGCCGCTCAGTTCCGGGCCGCTCAGCGGGGGTCCCTTCCCCGGCGCGGCGTCGAGGTCGCGCGGCGGCCTGATCGCGCGCGTCATCTGGGAGGCGCTCCTGCTGATCGTGGCCGTGGTCGCGGTCGCGGTGGCGCTCGCCGACGCGGGCGAGCGCGGCGCCACCGCGCTCTTCCTCCCGGCCGGCGTCCTGGCCGCCTACGCCGTGGCCATCGCGCTGTCCCTGCGTACGGCCACCCCCAACCTCGCGGTCACCGCGATCGGCGCGCTCTCCGGCCTGCTCTACAGCCGCCTCCTCGACAGCGACGACCCCATGCCGGTCGTCCTCGCGGCCGCCCTCGCCGTCGCGGCCGCCGCGCTGCTCGGCCTTGTGCTCGCGCTGCTGGTCGGGGTGCTGTCCGTGCCGGCCTGGGCGGCCTCCCTGGCTGTCGTCGGCGGCGCCCAGGCGGTCCTGGTCGCCGTGAACGACGGCCGCGTCGACACACTCAGCCGCGATGGGGTGCTCCGCGAGGAATGGATCGGCTACACGGTGCTCGCCGTCGTGCTGCTGGCCTCCATCGCCGGCGGGCTCCTGTGGGCGGTTCCCGGGGTACGCCGGGCGTTGAGCGCCAACCGCGTCGCCGGCGACCCCGTCGGGTTCAGCGGCCGTCGCATCCTCGGTGCGCTCGTCGGGCTCGTGGGCTCCAGCATCCTCGGCGGCCTGGCGGGGGTCCTGTTCACGGCCCGGGTCGGCGCGGCGTCCGGCGTCGTGGACTTCGGCACCCTGATCCTCGCGCTCAGCGCCGTACTGCTCGGCGGCGTCAGCGTGTACGGCGGCCGCGGCGGCTTCGCCGGCACCGCGTTCGCGGTAGTGATCATCGCGGCGATCCAGTTCATCATCAACCTTGAGGGCGGGCCACGCGCACTCCACTACGGCCTGGCCGCGCTGGCCGCCCTGGTCGGCTTCCTCGTCGGCCGCCTGCTGGAGTTCCTTGAGGGCCCGTTCGACGTGGCGCCAGCCGGGATGCCCGCCTCGGGGCCCGCCGCCGTGCCCGCCTCGGGACCTGCCGCCGTGCCGACCTCCGGGCCTGCCTCGGTGCGGCCCGCGCCCGGCGGCCCGACCCTGACCAACTACGCCCCGGTGCCGTTCTCCCACATGCCCCCGCAGGCGACCACTCCGGCTCCGCCGGCCACTCCTTCGGCTCCGCCTGCCACTCCCTCGGCTCCGCCTGCCACTCCCTCGGCTCCGCCGGCCACCGCCTCCGGCCCGTCGGCGCCACCGGTGGAGACTGCGTCCCCGGTGGAGACTGCGCCCCCGGCATCCTCGGCGGACGCGGAGGCTCCGCGCGGGGATGAACGATCGTAGATTCGCCGACGGCGGCTCGTTGCCGGCGCCGGAGGCGCCCCTGGCGTACTAGGGTTGCGGCATGGCGGTCCGCGCTGATGAGCGCACGGCGTTCGTGCTGGGCGGTGGGGGTGTCCTGGGCGCCAGCGAGGTGGGCATGCTGCGCGCCCTCGCGGACGCCGGCATCCGGCCTGACCTGGTCGTCGGCACGTCCATCGGCGCGATCAACGGGGTCTTCGTCGCGCACGATCCGGTGGGCGCGGCGGAGCGGTTGGCCGAGGTGTGGCGTTCCGAGGTGGTCCGCACCGCGTTCGGCGGATCGCTGTTCACCCGCCTCAACACCCTCGCCCGGTCCGGCACCCACCTGCACGCGAACGAGCCGCTGCGCCGCCTCATCGAGGACGAGCTGCCGGTTCGCGACTTCGCCGACCTGACCGTGCCGTTCCAGTGCGTCGCCGCGTGCGTGGAGCGGGCGGCCGCGCACTGGTTCAGCGAGGGCGAGATCGTGCCCGCCGTGCTGGCCTCGGCGGCCGTACCGGGGCTTCTGCCGGCGGTACGCATCGGTGACGAACACTTCTTCGATGGCGGCCTGGTGCACAGCATCCCGGTGGGGCGCGCGGTGCTGCTGGGCGCGACCCGCATCTTCGTCCTGCACGTGGGCCGCATCGAGCAGCCGTTGCGGGCGCCCCGACGCCCGTGGGAGGTCGGGTTGGTCTCGTTCGAGATCGCCCGGCGCCACCGCTTCGTCGAGGAGATGGCCGCGCTGCCCAAGGGCGTGACCGCCCACGTGCTGCCCGCCGGCTTCGCCCCGGCGGAAAGCGACGCGTCCGGCACCACCGCGTCCGGCAGCACCGCCTCCGGCAGCACCGCCTCCGGCAGCACCGCCTCCGGCAGCACCGCCGCGGACAACGAACCGCCGGTGAACGGGGAGACCGGGCCGGCTACCGGGAACTCCTCGCCGGGCAGCCCTTCGAACGGCAGCTCCCCGGCGGACAGTTCGTCGGCTGACAGTTCGTTGGCTGGCGGTTCGTTGGCTGGCAGCTCATCGGCCAGGAGCCCATCGGCGAAGCCGTCGACCGGCAGAGTGGCCGCCGGCCGGTTCGCGAGCCGTCGGACCACCAACGGCAACGGCTCCGCGGAGCTCAGCCAGTGGCGCTACCGCGACTTCGGTCGCGTCGACCGCCAGATCGACCGCGCCTACGAGGCAACGTCGCGATACCTGGCCAGCATCGCCCCAGACCGTGCCGCCCCAGACCGTGCCGCCCCAGACCGTGCCGCCCCAGACCGCGAGCGCTGAGCCCGATGGTGCCCCCCAAGGTGGTACGCCGCCTGGTCGTCGCGCCGCTCGTCATCGTGCTCGCGCTGACCTTGCTGCTACTCAGCCCTTTCCTGTCGCTCCTGGCCCTGCTGCTGCCCTCGCGGTACGGTCGGCGGCGCACGATGCGGCTCATCTGGTTCGCCGTCGTGTGGGCGCTCATGGAGGCGATGGCGCTGCTCGCCTGCCTCGGGATGTGGGTGTCGAGCGGGTTCGGCGGGCGCATCCGGTCACGGGTCTACCAGGAGCGCCACTACGCCCTCATGGGCTGGTTCCTCGGCCGCATCTTCCGCATCGCCACCCGCGTCTTCGACCTGCGCGTCGAGATCGACGAGCCCGAACGCACGCCGGAGGAGCTGCGTGCCCGGCTGGCCCGGCCGGTCATCGTGCTGAGCCGGCATGCCGGCCCGGGTGACAGCTTCCTGCTCGTCCATCACCTGCTCAACCGGTACCAGCGACGGCCCCGCATCGTCATGAAGGCCGCCCTGCAACTGGATCCCAGCATCGACGTCGTCATCAACCGCCTGCCGCACGCCTTCGTCCGGCCCCGCAGCGTCGTCCTGCCGGGTGGCTCCGGCGGTGTCACGGCGGACACCGCCGTCTCAGAGGAGAGCACCGCCTCGGAGGAGCCGGGATCGCGGGAGTCGCCGGTGATCGGGGAGATTCGGCGGCTGGCGGCCGGTCTCGCCAACGACGGCGCCCTCGTCATCTTCCCGGAGGGCGGCAACTTCACCCGCACCCGTTGGCGCCTGGGCATTCAACGGCTGGAACAGCGCCGACGGTACGCCGACGCGTGGCGGGCCCGGCGCATGACGAACCTGTTGCCGCCCCGGTCGGGCGGCGTGACGGCGGCATTGCAGGCGGCGCCCGCCGCGGACGTCATCTTCGTCGCCCACACCGGCCTGGACGACCTGGTCACCGTTGCCGACGTCTGGCGGGGACTGCCGATGGAGACGGTCATCAAGGCGCGTTGGTGGCGGGTCGTCGCGACGGACGTCCCGCGTACCCATGAAGCCCTGGTGCCCTGGCTGTTCGACTGGTGGGAGCGCATCGACGCATGGATCGCGCATCAGCGGGTACTACGCGGCGGTGATCTACCCCGCGAAGCCGAACCCGCCCGAGACACTGGATCCGCCGGAGAGATCGAACCCGCCGGAGACATCGAACCCGCCGGAGAGATCGAACCCGCGCAGGACGCCGAGCCGGCCTGAGGCACGAACCCACCGGAGCCTTTCTCCCGAAAAAATGCGTGAGCCGTCGGCGTGTCGGATTGCCGGCGCCGTTACCCAGGGCGCGGCTCGCTCGATAAAGACGTGTCGAGCGCGACCCGCACCGACTGACCGGCTCACCCGCCGGGGGAGGGCCGGCTCTTCGCCAGCACCGGATGGGCTTCTCACCAGGCACTTCGTCGCGTGGCTCCGGAATCACCGCGAGTCGCGTCGCGGCACGCCGATGAGCAGCCTATTTATCAGGTTCCGCTTGACGGCGCACGCATAACACGCGTGTAATTTCACCGGGGGTATTTGACGGGACGGTACAAATCGTCTCGTTGTGGATTTACTGCGTCCTCTTTTTGGCGTGGGGGTTGCGCCGGGTTTCGCCGGCGCACGGCAAGGAGGCAACAGATGGATGGCGGCCGACTGATCCTGGCGGATCTGTTGGGTAACGCCCCGGAGTGGCAGGAGCGGGCCCTGTGCTCGCAGACCGACCCGGAGGCGTTCTTTCCCGAAAAAGGGGGTTCGACCCGCGAGGCGAAGCGAATCTGCTCGCGGTGCGATGTCAAGGCGGAATGCCTGGAGTACGCGCTCGGGCACGACGAGCGGTTCGGCATCTGGGGTGGGCTCTCCGAGCGGGAGCGTCGCCGGCTCAAGCGCCGCGCGGCCTGAGATGGCGGCCTGAGATGGCGGCCTGAGATGGCGGCTTGAGATGGCGAGGGGCGCGCCGCGAGGCGCGCCCCGGCAGCTGAGGGTCAGTCGGTCTCGATGTCCTCGGGATCCACGCCCAGCAGGTTCGCGACCTGCTCAATGATCACGTCGTGGACGAGGTCCGCGAGTTCGTCCCGGTCGGCCGCACGGTACTCCAGCGGCCGCCGATAGAGCACGATCCGAGCGGGCATGGCGGTGCGCCCGGGTCGGCCCGGCAGCAGCCGGGCCAGCGGGACGTCGCCGTCCTCCAGTACGTCGGTGTCGTAGACGTTGAGGTCGGGCGGCACGTCCTCCACCGCGAACTCGATACCGGCCAGCTCGCGGGCGTAGCGCCGCTCCAGTTCCTCAACCGTGTCCAGGACGAGATCGTCGAAGATCTCCGCACGGGTACGGGACAGGGGCACCGAAGCGGGCACGAGTCGCCCGCGCAGGCCGCGTCCGTGCCGGTCGCGCCAGGGGCGCCGCCCCGGTCTGCCGGCCCCGCGCCGCCCGCCGGCACTGGTGTGACCGGCCCCACCGCCCGGTCCGGCGCTGCCGGGCCCGGCGGTGCCACCGGGCCCCGCGCTGCCACCCGGACCGCCGGGATTCGGGCCGGCGGAATTGGGGCCGCCGGCTGGTTCCGGCTGGTCCCCGCGCAGGCCCGCGCTCCGCGGGTCGAGAGTCGTCACCTCGGTAGCCTATCGCCACGGTCTCGAAGCGGTCTCAGCGTCGGCGTGTCGAAGCTCACCGCCCGGGTCGCACGCCTGTCGCGAGATAACGTGCGCGCGTGAGGTCCCCACGGCGTTGCTCCCGTAACGGCTGCCCCAAAACGGCCGTCGCGACGCTGACCTACGTCTACGCCGACTCCACGGCCGTCGTGGGCCCACTGGCCGCCTTCTCCGAGCCGCACTCCTACGACCTCTGCGAGGCCCACGCGCGCGGCCTGACCGCGCCGCGCGGCTGGGATCTCGTGCGTCACGAGGGCGAGTTCGAGCCCCCACCGCCTAATGTGGACGACCTGGTCGCGCTCGCCGAGGCGGTCCGCGAGGCCGCCCGCCCGAACCACCACGCCGACCCGCCGGGCTCGGCCAGCGCGGGCTCCGGTGGTGCGGGCTCCGGCGGTGCGGGCTCTGGTGGTGCGCAGACCGGCCGCCCCAACCGCACCACGGGCGGCGGGCGCACAACCGGCGGCGGCAGCGTGGGCCGCCGCGGCCACCTGCGGGTCATCCCGCCGCAGCGCTGACCCGGGTCTCAGCCGCCGAGCAGGCGGCTGAAGAGGGCCGCACGCCGCGACGGGCGACCGGTGCGGGCCTCCTCGGCATCGGCGGCCGTCATCACCCGCAGGCCGGCGTTGACGCCCAGCCAGCGCAACGGCTCGGGTTCCCAGCGCGGCGACCGGTGCCCCACCCACGGCAGGCGGACGAGTTCGGAGTCGGCACCCGCAATCAGGTCGGCGAGCGTACGGCCGGCGAGGTTGGCCGTACCGACCCCGTCGCCGACATAGCCGCCCGCCCACCCGACTCCCGTACGCTGGTCCAGCCCGACGGACGGGTGCCAGTCGCGCGGCACGCCGAGCGGCCCGCCCCAGTGGTGCGTGATCTCAAGATCGTCGGGCAGGGACGGAAAGAGCTCCGCCAGCGTCTCGCGCAGCGCGGCGTGCACTGCGGCGTCGCGATCGAACTCCGGCCGTACGGCCGACCGGAAGTGGTACGGCGCGCCCCGCCCGCCGAACGCCAACCGGTCGTCGGCCGTGCGCTGCCCGTAAATGATCAGATGCCGGTGGTCGGTGAACGTCTCCCGCCGGGCCAGTCCCACCTCGGCCCAGAACGACGCGGGCAGGGGCGCGGTCGACAGCATCAGCGAGTACACGGGCGCGACGACCCGTCGCATGGACGGCAGCGTCGGCGTGTACCCCTCGGTCGCCCGCACGACCGTGGCGGCCCGGACGGTGCCACGATCGGTGACGACGGTGCCGTTCGGGTGGGTGCCGGTCGGGTCGCCCTGGCGGACGGTGGTGCGCGGCCGGATCTCCTGTACGCGGGTCCGCTCATAGATCGTGACGCCGCGCCGCTCGACCGCCCGGGCCAGGCCGCGTACCAGCTTCGCCGGGTGGATCGCCGCGCAGTGTGGCGTGTACGTGGCGCCGAGCACCCCGGCCGCCCCGCACCGCCGGGCCGCCTCCTCCGCGTCGAGCAGCCGCAGGTCATCCTCGGTAAACCCGTACTCCCGGGCCTCTTGTATGTCGAGGCGGGCCCGTTCGAGCTGGACCGGCGTGCGGGCCATCGTGATCGTGCCGCCCTTGGCGAAGTCGCAGTCGATGCCCTCGGCGGCCGTGACCGCCCCGACCTCGTCGACCGTGGCCTGCATGGCGCGGTAGAGCGCCACGGCGGCCGCGCGCCCGTGCCGGCGGGCCAGCGCCGACACCGACTGGGGGAACAGCGCCGAGCACCAGCCACCGTTGCGCCCACTCGCGCCGTACCCGGCGATCTCCGCCTCGACGACCGCGATGCGCAGCGTGGGCCGCGCCCTGGCCAGGTAGTAGGCCGTCCACAGCCCGGTGTACCCGGCGCCGACCACGCACACGTCGACGTCGGTGTCGCCGTCCAGCGCCGGGCGCGGCGTGAGGTCATCGTCCACACTGGACATCCAGTGGGACAGCGCCCGATAATCCGGTGTGGCCCCGTCGTTCGGTGTGGCCCCGTCGTTAGGTGTGGCCCGGTAGCCCACTACAGCTGTCGCCAGGCCTCGGTGAGCACGCCGCGCAGGATCTGTTCGATCTCCGCGAAGTGCGACTCGTCGCAGATCAGCGGCGGGGCGAGCTGCACCACCGGGTCACCCCGATCGTCCGCGCGGCAGTACAGCCCGGCCTCGAACAGGGCCTTCGACAGGAAGCCGCGCAGCAGCCGCTCCGACTCGTCGTCGTTGAAGGTCTCCCGGGTGGCCTGGTCCTTGACCAGCTCGATGCCGTAGAAGTACCCGTCGCCGCGCACGTCTCCGACGATCGGCAGATCGCGAAGGTGCTCCAGGTGGGACCGGAAGACCCCTTCATGGGTACGCACGTGAGCCAGCAGCCCTTCGCGCTCGAACACGTCGAGGTTGGCCAGCGCCACGGCGGCCGCGACGGGGTGCCCGCCGAACGTGATGCCGTGCAGGAACGTGTCGGAGCCCGTGGCGAACGGCTCGAACAGCCGCTCGCTCGCGATCATCGCGCCCAGCGGCACGTACCCGCTGGTGAGGCCCTTGGCGCACGTGATGATGTCCGGTTGGTACCCGTAGCGCTGCGATCCGAAGTACTCCCCGAGCCGGCCGAAGGCGCAGATCACCTCATCGGATACCAGCAGCACGTCGTACCTGTCGCAGATCTCGCGGACCCGCTGGAAGTAACCGGGCGGCGGCGGGAAACAGCCACCGGAGTTCTGTACCGGCTCCAGGAACACGGCGGCGACCGTGTCGGGGCCCTCGAAGAGGATGGCCTCCTCGATCCGGTTGGCCGCCCAGCGCCCGAAGGCCTCCGCGTCGTTGCCGGGCATGCCATCGGGGCCGTCCGGTCCGGCGGTGCCTGCCGGCGCTCGGTAGAGGTTCGTGTTGGGCACCTTGACGCCCGACGGCACGAGCGGCTCGAAGTCGGCCTTGATGCCGGCCAGCCCGGTGATCGACAGGGCGCCCATGGACGTGCCGTGGTAGGCGATGTGCCGCGAGATGACCTTGTGTTTGGTCGGCTTGCCTACCCGCTTGAAGTACGCGCGGGCGAGCTTCCACGCGCTCTCCACGGCCTCGGAGCCGCCGGTGGTGAAGAAGATCCGGTTCAGGTCGCCGGGCGCGAGGGTGGCCAGGCGCTCGGCCAGCTCCACGGCCTTCGGGTGCGCGTACGACCACAGGGGGAAGTACGCCAGCTCGGCGGCCTGCTTCGCGGCGGCCTCGGCCAGCTCGGTGCGGCCGTGCCCGGCCTGCACGACGAACAGGCCGGCGAGCCCGTCCAGGTAGCGCTTGCCGTGCTGGTCCCAGACGTACGCGCCCTCGCCGCGGACGATGACCGGCACCTCCGCGTCGTGGTAGGACGACATCCGGGTGAAGTGCATCCACAGGTGGTCGGCGGCGTGCTCGCCGATCTGTTCCCGTTCCATATCGGCCATTGTCCGCCTCCGGGCTCATGCCCAGGGGCAAAGTGCCCCCGGTCTCGGCACAACGGTTATCGCACAGATATTCCGGCTCGGCAAGCCCTAAGCGCAGTCGATGACACCTATGGCAACGGATTCCGTAGTTTTCTGGGCTTCACGCGGTGCCCCAGCTATAGGTCTGTTTGCGGAGCTTCAGATAGACGAAGGCCTCGGCGGCCGTGACGCCCTCCACGGAGCGGACCTGCTGCAGGATCTCCAGCAGATGGTCATCGTTGCGGCACACCGCCTCGGTGAGCAGGTCGAAGGAGCCGGCCGTGATCACGACGTAGTCGATGTCGACGAGCTCGGCGAGCCGGTCGGCGGTGCGATCGAGGTCGCCGGACGTCCGGATGCCGATCATCGCCTGGCGCGGGAAGCCCAGCTGAAGGGGATCGGTGACGGCGACGATCTGCATGATGCCCGCGTCGAGCATGCGCTGCACCCGCTGTCGGACCGCCGCCTCGGACAGTCCGACGGCCTTGCCGATCGTCGCGTAGGGCCGCCGCCCGTCCTCCTGCAACTGCTCGATGATCTGCTTGGCGACATCGTCCAGCAGCGGGTTGGCCCCCTCGCGCCCACCATGGCGCGCGGCGTCCCGGCCGCCGTTGCGGCGCTGCCCAACCGGCTCGGGTGTGCGCGGCTCGGGCGTGTGCTGCTCGGGCGTGTGCTGCTCGGCTGTGCGCGGCTCCGGCGTTCGCGGCTGTGACATGACGTAGCTCCCTGAATCGTTACCGTGGCGTGTCTTGGGCGTTGCTCCACGGTTTCCGGTCGGCGCGAACGATGCCGATTAGGACGTGACCGACGCCGAGAGTGTCGCGCATTTCGTCGCGAGCCGCTACAACCGCAACGGAATCCCTTGTGACGGCGGCTTTGGTCTGCCAGGATCGGTGCTCACCTGAACGGATCACCAGGCCCCCCGATGATCATCGCCGGTTCGTCCGACCCCCCGTAGGAGCACGCTATGCGCACTTCCCCTCGCAAGCCGCTTTCGCCGGAGGCGGCCGCCGTGCTGTCCGCCTTCTCGGGTTCCGCCTTTGGCGGGTCTGTCTTTGGCGGGTCTGTCGTCTCCCGCCGCACCCTGATGCGCGGCGCCGCGGCGACCGGCGCGCTGGCCGCCCTCGGCGGCTCGCTCGCGGCCTGTGGCACCGAGGGAACGAAGCAGACGGAGGCCTCCTGCGTCAGCGAGGACAAGTCGGCGACCGAGAAGACGCTGGCGTTCTCCAACTGGCCCCTCTACATCGACGTTGATGAGAAGGACGAGTCTAAGCGTCCGACTCTGCTCGCCTTCGAGAGCCAGACCGGCATCAAGGTGACCTACACGGAGGACATCAACGACAACAACGAGTTCTTCGGCAAAATCAACAAGCAGTTGGGCGATTGTCAGGCGATCGACCGCGACATCGTCACGATGACCGACTGGATGGCCGGAAAGCTCGTCCGCCTCGGCTGGATGCAGAAGCTCGACAAGGCCAACCTCCCGAACGTCGCGGCCAACCTCGCCGCCTCCTTCAAGGGCCCGGGCTGGGACCCGCAGAACGACTACAGCGTCGTCTGGCAGGCCGGCCTCACCGGTGTCGCCTACAACGCGAAGGTCGCCAAGGAGGTCAGGACCATCAACGAGCTGCTCACCCGCCCGGACCTCAAGGGCAAGGTGACCATGCTCAGCGAGATGCAGGACACCATGGCGCTCATGCTGCTGGCCAACGGCAACGACCCGGCCAACTTCACCGAGGCGCAGTTCGACGCGGCGCTGACCAAGCTCGACGCGGCCGTCAAATCGGGCCAGATCCGCAAGTTCACCGGCAACGACTACGCCCAGGACCTCGACAAGGGCGACATCGCGGCGTGCATCGCCTGGTCGGGTGACGTCATCCAGTTGGGCTTCGAGAACGAGAACGTGAAGTGGGTCAACCCGGAGGAGGGCCTGACCTACTTCACGGACAACATGATGGTGCCGAACAAGGCGACGCATAAGGCGAACGCCGAGAAGCTCATGAACTACTACTACGACCCGAAGGTCGCCGCGGAACTCGCCGCCTGGGTCAACTACATCTGCCCGGTCGAAGGCGCCCAGGCGGAGATGGCGAAGATCGACAAGGAGCTGGCGGAGAACCCGTTGATCTTCCCAAGCGCCGCTGACATGGCGAAGGCCAAGGACTTCCAGAGCCTTACGGACGCCGAGGAAAAGGCGTACCAGGAGAAGTTCCAGAAGGTCATCGGGGCGTAGGCGGATGAGCGACCTGCACCTGGCCAACGTTACGAAGAGGTTCGGCGCGTTCACCGCGGTCGACGACCTCACGCTGACCGTGCCGCAGGGCTCCTTCTTCGCGCTTCTCGGCCCGTCCGGCTGCGGCAAGACGACCACCCTGCGCATGGTCGCCGGTCTCGAGGAGCCCACGTCCGGCAAGGTGCTGCTCGGCGGGGTGGACATCGCCCACAAGCGCCCGTACCAGCGCCCCGTCAACACGGTCTTCCAGAGCTACGCGCTGTTCCCGCACCTGAACATCTTCGACAACGTCGCCTTCGGCCTGCGCCGGCGCGGAGTGAAGAACCTCAAGCCGCAGGTCGACGAGATGCTGGAGCTGGTGCAGCTGGGCGGCCTGGGCGCCCGCCGGCCGGCACAGCTCTCCGGCGGCCAGCAGCAGCGCGTCGCCCTCGCCCGGGCGCTGATCAACCGTCCGCAGGTCCTGCTGCTCGACGAGCCGCTGGGCGCGCTCGACCTCAAGCTGCGCCGCCAGATGCAGATCGAGCTCAAGCGCATCCAGACCGAGGTCGGCATCACGTTCCTGCACGTCACGCACGACCAGGAGGAGGCCATGTGGATGGCCGACACGGTCGCGGTGATGAACGCGGGCCGCATCGAGCAACTCGGCGCCCCCGCCGACATGTACGAGTTCCCGGCGACCGCCTACGTCGCCAACTTCCTCGGCCAGTCCAACCTGCTGTCCGCGACGGTGACGGGCCGCACGGGCGACGACCTCACCCTGGACGTGGGAGGCACGCGCTTCCCGGCCCCCGCGGACCGCGCCAGGTCCGCGCAGGGCAGCGTCTTCTTGGGCGTACGCCCGGAGAAGGTGCAGTTGGCGCCCGCCGGCACGGAGCTGCCGGCCGGGCATGTGGGCATCGAGTCGGTCGTCACGGACACCTGCTACGCGGGGGTGAGCACCGAGTACCTGCTGCGCACCCCATGGGGCCAGCAGCTGTCGGCGTTCTCGGCCAACGCCCAGCCCGGCGGTCCACTGACGCCCAATACGCCCGTGGTGGCCTACTGGCACCCGTCGCACTCGTTCGTCCTGCATCGGGAACCTGAACCAACCACTGAGCCGGCCGTGTCATGAGCGCGTTCGGGCACCTCGGGGCCGGTACGGGTTCGGCCGTTCCGCCGCGGGCAAGCGAACCGGTCGCGGGCGCCAAGCGCCGCAAGCTCCTGCCGTACCTGCTGCTCCTGCCCGGTGGCCTCTGGCTGGTCGTCTTCTTCATCGTGCCGCTCGTCTCGCTATTCGCCACGAGCCTGTACGACCCGTCCGGGTCGCTGCAGGACGGCTACGCGATGACGTGGCACTTCGCCAACTACGTCGACGCGGTGCGCGACTTCCTGCCGCAGTTCGGCCGTTCCCTGCTCTACTCGGCGATCACCACGGTGGTGTGCCTCCTGCTCGGCTATCCCCTCGCGTACGCCATCGCGCAGAGGTCGGGCCGGTTCAAGAACCTGCTGCTCGTCTGCGTGATCGCGCCCTTCTTCACCAGCTTCCTGCTGCGTACGCTGGCGTGGAAGACGATCCTGTCGGACAACGGTGGGCTGGTGCAGTTCCTGCGCGGCCTGCCGCTCATCCCCGACGACCTACAGCTGCTGGCCACCCCGTTCGCCGTGGTGTGCGGCCTGATCTACAACTTCCTGCCGTTCATGGTGCTGCCCCTCTACGCCAGCCTGGAGAAGCTCGACGGCCGGCTCCTGGAAGCCGCCAGCGACCTGTACTCCAACTCGTTCGCGGCGTTCCGCAAGATCACCCTGCCGCTGTCCATGCCCGGCGTGGTCGCCGGCACGCTGCTGACCTTCATCCCGGCGATGGGCGACTACATCAACTCGTCGCTGCTGGGCACACCGAACACCACGATGATCGGCAACGTCATCCAGTCCCGGTTCCTGGTCGTCACCGACTATCCCTCGGCCGCCGCGCTGTCGTTCGTCCTCATGGTTTCGATCCTGATCCTCGTCCTCGTCTATGTCCGCCGTGCCGGGACAGAGGAGGTGCTGTGATGATCCGGTGGATTACCCAGCGCTGGACACTGTGGGTGGGAATCCTCGTTCTTATCTACATGTTCGTGCCGATCTACTACGTGGTGCGGCTGTCGTTCGACCAGTCGGGCGGCCGGCTCGACTACGACCTCAACGGCACCTTCACCACGGAGTACTGGCGTGCGGCGCTGCAGCCGGGCGAGATGCGCGACGCGGTCGTCAACAGCCTGCTCATCGGCCTGGCCGCCACGGTCGTGGCGACGATCCTCGGCACCCTGCTGTCGTTCGCGCTCGCGCGGTACCGCTTCCGCGGGCGCGCGCCGCTCAACCTGTTGATCTTCCTGCCGATGGCGACGCCCGAGGTGGTCATGGGCTCGTCGCTGCTCGCGCTCTTCATTTCGGCCGGCATCCCGCTGGGCTTCGTGACCGTACTGATCGCGCACATCCTGTTCTGTGTCTCGTTCGTCGTCGTGACCGTGAAGGCGCGGTTGGCCGGCATGGACCCCCGCCTGGAGGAGGCGGCCATGGACCTGTACGCCAGTGAGCGCCAGACGTTCCTGCGGGTCACCCTGCCGCTGGTCGCGCCGGGCATCCTGGCCGCCGCGCTGCTGTCGTTCTCGCTGTCGTTCGACGACTTCATCATCACGAACTTCAACACCAGCTCGACGTTCGCGACGTTCCCGATGTTCGTCTGGGGTTCGTCCCTGCGCGGCATCCCGCGCGAGGTGAACGTCGTCGGCACGGTGATGTTCCTGGTGGCGTTCCTCATCGTCGCGGTCGGCGAGTTCCTCAGCTGGCGCCGCCGGGCCGCACAACGCGCAGCCCTACGCGCCGGCTGATGCCATGCCAGCTGATGCCATGCCAGCCGATACCGTGCCAGCCGATGCCGTGCCAGCCGAATCCGTGCCAGCCGATGCCGTGCCAGCCGATGCCGTGCCAGCCGGGGCCGTGCCGGTCCCGTTCTGGTGGGACCGGCCCGGGTGCCCGTCGCCCCTGCCGGAGCTGACCGGACACGCGGAGGCCGACCTCGCCATCGTCGGTGGCGGGTACTCGGGACTGTGGACCGCGCTGCTGGCCAAGCGCGCGGACCCGGCTCTCGACGTGCTCATCCTGGAACGCGGCACGTGCGGCGAGGCGGCATCCGGCCGCAACGGCGGCTTCTGCGCGGCGAGCCTCACCCACGGTCCGGCCAACGGCCTGGATCGCTTCCCCGACGAGATCGACACCCTGGTCGCGCTCGGCCGGCGCAACCTCGACGCCATCGAGCGCACGGTCGTCGAGCTGGGCATCGACTGCGACTGGGAGCGTACGGGCGAACTCTCGGTGGCCACGGCGCCCTGGCAACTCGCCGTCCTCGACGAGGAGGCCGACCTCGCCGACCGCTTCGGGCTGCGGGCCGACCGCCTCGACGCCGCGGCGACCCGCGCGGAGCTCGACTCGCCCACCTACCTCGGCGGCGTCTGGCACCGCGACACCACCGCGATGCTCGACCCCGCCAAGCTGGTCTGGGGCCTGCGCCGGGCCTGCCTGGACGCGGGCGTCCGCATCGCCGAACAGACCGAGGTCACCGCTGTGCGCGCGGACGGCCCGGCCCTGAAACTGACCACCCCCGCAGGCACCGTCTGGGCCGGCCGGGTGGTGCTCGCGACCAACGCGTTCCCGCCGCTGCTGCGACGACTGCGGGCCTATGTGGCGCCGGTTTACGACTATGCCCTCGTCACCGAGCCCCTCACACCGGCGCAGCTCGCGTCCCTGGGCTGGCGGCATCGGCAGGGCCTGGCCGACTCGGCGAACCAGTTCCACTACTACCGCCTCACCGCCGACAACCGGATCCTCTGGGGCGGCTACGACGCCATCTACCACTACGGCAACCGCGTCGACCCGTCGCTGGAGTCGCGGGCGGCCACCTTCTCGCTGTTGGCGATCCAGTTCTTCGACACGTTCCCGCAGCTGGCTGGCCAGGTGCGGTTCTCGCACCGGTGGGGCGGCGTCATCGACACGTGCAGCCGGTTCTGCGCCTTCTTCGGCACCGCCTACGGCGGTCGCCTGGCCTACGCCGCCGGCTATACCGGCCTGGGCGTGGGCGCCACCCGCTTCGGCGCCGCGGTCGTGCTCGAACTTCTCGGCCTTCCCGCCGACCATGGCCTTGAACGCGACTCGCTCACGTCGCTGCGCTTTGTACGGAGCAAGCCGACCCCCTTCCCGCCGGAACCCGTGCGCTACCTGGGCATCCAGGCGACCCGATGGTCGCTGGCGCGCGCGGACGCCCACGAGGGCCGTCGCAACCTGTGGCTACGCACCCTCGACCGCCTCGGCCTGGGCTTCGACTCCTGAATACCGGCTCATGCATACCGACTCCTGAATACCGGCTCGTGAATACCGGCTCGTGAATACCGGCTCGTGAACAGCGACCTGATCCCCCGATTCATCCCCCTCGGTAAGGAAACAACATGCGAGTACTGCAGATCGGTGCCGGAGGCGTCGGCGCCGCGGCCGTTCGGATCGCGGCCCGACGCGCCTTCTTCGACGCGTACCACGTCAGTGATTATGATCTTGACCGCGCGGAGGGTGCGGTCGCCGCGGTGGGAGACCCCCGCTTTCGTGCCCTGCGGATCGACGCGTCGGACTCGGCCGCGGTGGCCGCGCTGTGCCGGGAGCAGCGGATCACGCACGTGCTCAACGCGGTCGACCCGCGGTTCGTGATGCCGATCTTCGAGGGCGCGTTCGCGGCCGGGGCGGACTACCTGGACATGGCGATGTCGCTGTCGCGGCCCCATCCCGAGCGGCCCTACGAGCTGCCGGGCGTGAAGCTCGGTGACGAGCAGTTCGCGGCCGCGGACGCGTGGGCGCGGGCCGGGCGGCTCGCGTTGGTGGGCATCGGCGTCGAGCCGGGCCTGTCGGACGTCTTCGCCCGGTACGCCGCCGACCACCTGTTCGCGTCGATCGACGAGATCGGCGTGCGGGACGGGGCGAACCTGACCGTGGCCGGGTACGACTTCGCGCCGTCGTTCTCCATCTGGACCACGATCGAGGAGTGCCTCAACCCGCCGGTGATCTGGGAGAAGGAGCGCGGCTGGTACACCACCGAGCCGTTTTCCGAGCCGGAGGTCTTCGACTTTCCCGAGGGGATCGGCCCGGTCGAGTGCGTCAACGTGGAGCACGAGGAGGTCCTGCTCATCCCGCGTTGGGTGAAGGCCGGCCGGGTAACGTTCAAGTACGGCCTCGGCAACGAATTCATCGAAGTGCTTCGTACGCTGCACAAGCTCGGCCTGGACGCGACCACGCCGGTGTCGGTGCCAGTCTCGGGGCCGGTGTCGGGGCCAGTCTCGGGTCCCGTGGCCGGCCTGACCGGCCGTGTCGAGGTCAGCCCGCGTGACGTCGTGGCCGCGTGCCTGCCCGACCCGGCCGGACTGGGCGACCGGATGACCGGCAAGACCTGCGCGGGCACGTGGGTGCGGGGCGTTGGCGCTGAAGGTACGCCGTTCGCCGGCCGTCCCCGCGAGACGTACCTCTATCACGTCGTCGACAACGGGTGGTCTATGCGGGAGTACGGCTCGCAGGCCGTCGTCTGGCAGACCGCCATCAACCCGGTGGTGGCGCTGGAGCTGCTGGCGACCGGCCGGTGGGGCGGCCCGGATGGCCCTCAGGCCGGAGTGCTGGGTCCGGAGGCCTTCGACCCGGTTCCCTTCCTGGACCTGTTGACGGAGTACGGCTCCCCGTGGGGCATCCGCGACACTCCAACGTCCGTGTGACCGCAGGTGGAACCGTAAGGCTGGCATTCTGGTCGTGTGCCAGTAATCCGCCCGTACCGACCCACCGACGATCCCGGCCTCATCAACGTGTGCATCCGCACCGGTGCGGCCGGCGAGGACGCGACTGACCGCTACGCCGACCCGAGCGTGCTGCCGGCGATCTTCGCCCTGCCCTATGCCCACCTGGAGCCGGCTCGGGCCTTTGTCGTTGAGGACCCGGGCGGCACCGACGAGCCGGCCGGTGTCGTCGGTTACGTGCTGGGTACGGCGGACACGGCCACGTTCGCGCGCCGGTTCCGCGAGGAGTGGTTGCCGCTGGTCGCCGACAGGTACCCGCTGGCTGACGGTGGCCGAGCGGACGGTGGCCGAGCGGACGGTGAGCCGCCCACGCCGGACCAGGGGATGGCGGACAGTCTGCGTCATCCTGAGCGGATGGTCGTGCCGGCGTTGGCCGCCTGGCCCGCTCACCTGCACATCGACATCCTCCCCGCCTACCAGCGCCGCGGCCTCGGCCGCCAGCTGATCGAGTCGTTCGTCGGAGCCCTCAGCGAGGTGGGGGTCCGCGCCGTCCACCTGGGCGTGGCGACCGCCAACGTGAAGGCGCGCGCGTTCTACGACCGGGTCGGCTTCGAGGTCCTCGACGTCCCGGGCGTACCCGAGGGCAGTACCTACCTCGGTATGAAGTTCTAGCCCTCCGCCGAGGGCCGGCCGGTCAGGGCGCCCGGATCCGGTAGCGGGTGTTGCGCATCGGCCGCTGCTCCGGGTCGATCCACGGCGGCGGGATGAACTCGGGCAGGCCGTCCTTGCTCAGGCGCACCCGCCAGCCGTCCGGCTCGTGCAGGAGCCGGTGATGGACCCGGCACACGAGCACGCCGTTGCCGACGTCCGTGGGCCCGCCGTCGAGCCACGACAGCATGTGGTGCGCCTCGGTCCAGGCGGCTTCGCGGTCGCAGCCGGGAAAGGCGCAGCCCTGGTCCCTGATGGCAAGGGCCCGCCGCGCCGGCCCGGAGAACAGGCGCCGTGCGCGGCCGACGTCGAGGACCTGTCCCTCGCCGGACAGCACGGCAGGCAGGATGGCCGCGTCGCACGCCAGCCGGCGCACCGTGGCCGCGCTGAGCGCCTCGCCGTGGTCGGTGTGCCCGACGCCGAGCGTGCGGGTCAGTGCGTCGAAGCTCGTGGTGACCACGAGCTGGGTCGGCTGGCCACCGCGGGCCGGCAGCCCACCGCGGGCTGGCGGGCCACCGCGGGCTGGCGGGCCACTGCGGGCTGGCGGGCCACTGCGGGCTGGCAGGCCACTGCGGGCTGGCAGGCCACTGCGGGCTGGCAGGTCGCTGTGGCCCATGACCTTGTGACAGACCTCAACCAGGGCGTCGGCGCGCCGCTGACCGGCCGTGCGTCCGTCGCCCACCCCGCGCGGGGCCGACAGCGGATCCAGCGCGGTGCGCAGGATCGTCGCGCCCTCGCGGTCGAGGTAACCCCGGATGACCGTGCCACCGAGCGCGTCGTCCTGCAGATCGAGCCGCCGTGCCCGGCGGGCCCGCGCTTCGGCCTGTTCCAGTGCGCGGCGCTCAGTTTCGTCGGCGATGTCCGGGGCGATCACCGTCAGCGCATGCCGCCCGGCGATGCGCAACTCGCGCGGACCCAGCGCCTCCGCGTGCGAGAGGAGCAGCCCTTCGATCCGCGCCACAAGGTGCCCGCCCACGGTGGTCACGGGAGCCACGACGACAGGACGGGGCGTCTGCGCGTCAGCAGCCCTCCCGTCAGGATCATGCCCGCCGTCAGGGTGCGGCGTGGCGTCAGGGTGCGGCGTGGCGTCAGGGTCCGGCGTGGCGTCAGGGTGCGGCGTGGCGTCAGGGTCCGGCCCCGCGTCGAGCGCGTCGTGGGGAACCGCGTCGAGAGCGTCGACGATCGTGCGGGCCTGTTCTGCGTTGATCTCGCCGGTGAGCAGGCGGTCGCGTGTGGCCGGGTAGCGGCGTAGCGCCCGGGCGAGCCGCACCATCGAACCTGCCGATCCGCCTGAGACATGCCAGCGCCAGCGCAGCCAGGCCACTGTGGAGGTCGCCCCCGCCTCCCGTGCCAGGCCACGCTCGTCGAGCTCGCCCAGCAGGCCCAGCTTGAGGCCAGCCACCCGCTGCTCCAACACGTGCAGCGCCGCGCAGTCGGCCAGCAGCTGCGTGTCGACTCGCGCCCAGGCCGGCTGCGCGGCCAGGCGCGTCAACGCGCCGGCGATGGTGGACAGCTCCCCCGTGAGCATGGCCCCACATTAGTACACCCGTACGAAGATCAGAAGTCGTCAATCGAGCAGAGCGGCGGTCCAGACCGCCAGGTGCTCCTCGATGTAGTCCGCCGCCGGGCCCCAGTGATCGCCGTGGCCCTCGGCGTACAGCCGGGCCCACGGCTGGGCGCCCGTCAGCGACGACGTATGGAGCAGGTCGTACATGGCGCGGGTGCGGGCGACGATCAGCGGCGGCAGGGCGCGGCGCTGCGCCTCGTCCAGGCCGTACCCGTCGGCCAGGGCGCGCAGGCGCGGCGCGTCCACGGACGGTGAACCGCCGGGGGAGAGCGGCGTGAACCCGTGGGCCGCGTACGCCAGGTCGGACAGTCGGGTGCCCGGGCCCGCGCCGTCCCAGTCGATGAAGACCCAGCGCCCGTCCCCGCGCACCAGGTTCCAGGGGGCCAGGTCGTTGTGGCAGATCAGCTCCGCGCCCTCGGGCTCGAAGACCAGGTCCCACCGCAGGCCGGCCGGCGGGCGGAACGTCACGACAGCGTCGTGGTAGTCCCGGATCAGCCCGCCGGCCCGCCGCAGTTCGGCCGGTGTCATGGGCGGCAACGCGTCCGCCATGCTCCCCGGCACGTACTCGATGATGTGTCGTTGTTTCTCGTCGCGACCCAGGGTGCGCGGCGCGCCGGCGAAGCCGACCGCCGCGAGATGGCGCAGCAGGGCCTCGATGGCCGGGGTCGCGGTCGTTGCCGGCTTGCGCACGGTCGCACCGACGCGCACCACCGACTCCGCCACGTTGCCGCCGACCAACGGGACCTCGTCCACGCCGTCTCCACCTCTTCTCGTACGGGTGGCTAGCGCTGCTTCAGCGCGAAGACGCCCCAGCCGAGGTACTCACGCCCGTAGCGGACGTAGCGCACCGGGGCTGTGGTGAGCTCCTCGCGCAGTTGCGCGGCCAGTTCATGCTCCGGGTTGGCGTCGAGCCAGGTCCGGATGTTGAACCATTGGGACGCGCTGTAACGGTCCCAGCTGTCCTGATCGGCCAGCACCATCTCGACGAGGTCCCAGCCCAGCTCGCCGAAGAGGCGGACAAGGTCCGGCAGGGACCGGAAGTCCTCCTTGCTCGACGCCCAGCAGCCGTGGACGGTCTCCAGGTCGGGCGGGTCGAGCCGCCAGAAGGGCTCGCCGATCAGCAGCAGGCCGTCCGGGCGGACGCTGCGTCGCAGCAATTCCACCGTGCCGGCGACACCGTCGCCGATCCAGGTCGCGCCGATGCACGCGGCCACGTCGACGGGCGTGTCGGCCACGAAGCCGACCGCGTTGGCCTCGATGAACGTGAGCCGGTCGGCGACACCGAGCTGCGCGGCCCGGGCGGACGCGGCCTGCGTGTTGACGGGGTTGACGTCAACGCCGACGCCGGCCGTGCCGTGGTCGCGGGCCCAGGTGCAGAGCAGCTCGCCCTTGCCGCAGGCGAGGTCGAGGATGGTCTGCCCGGCACGCAGGTGCAGGGCGTCGCCGAGCGTCGCGAGCTTCTCGGGGGTGAACGGGTTGAGGATCCGCTGGCTAGTCTCGCGGATCGTGAACGTACGCATGTCCAATGCAGGGCTTCCTGACGTGTGAGGGTTGGTGGTTCGACAGCGGCTGGACCCGGCCGGAGACCCTCACACAAATCACCTCATCAGACGTGGAACTGTTCGCACAGAATAGTGGCATGACAGGTCCGCGCTGCGCGGCCCCTGCTGGCGGCTAGTTCCCGGCCACCTCCCCGAACGCCGCGTCGAGGATGTCCAGGCCGGCGTTGAGCTGGGCGTCCGTGATGACCAGGGGCGGCAGGAAGCGGAGCACGTTGCCGTAGGTGCCGCACGTCAGCACCAGCAGGCCCGCCTCGTGGCAGGCGCGTGCCACGGCTGCCGCCACCTCGGGGTTGGGCGGTGGGCCCGTGCGGGCGGCGCTTTCTGTCGTACCCCCGTGGGTCAATTCCATCGCGAGCATGGCGCCGCGGCCGCGGACATCGGCCACGACGGCATGGCGGCTCGCGAGCGCGTGAAGGCGGGGGAGCATGACGGATTCGATGTGGCGGGCGGCGGCGTTGAGGTCCTCGGCGCGCATGGTCTCGATCGCGGCGAGGGCGGCCGCGCAGGCCACGGGGTTGCCTCCGTAGGTGCCGCCCAGGCCGCCGGGGTGCACGGCGTCCATGATCTCGGCGCGGCCGGTGACGCCGGCCAGGGGCAGGCCGCCGGCCAGGCCCTTGGCCGTCGTGACCAGGTCGGGCACGACCGACTCGTGGGAGGAGGCGAACCAGGAGCCCGTTCGGCAGAAGCCTGTCTGGATCTCGTCGGCGATGAGGACCGCGCCGGCCTGCGTGGCCCATTCGCGCAGGGCGGGCAGGAAGCCGGGCGCGGGCACGACGAAGCCGCCCTCGCCCTGGATGGGCTCGATGAGCACGGCGGCGACGTTCGACGCGCCCACCTGCTTCTCGATGAGGTCGATGGCGCGGGCCGCCGCGACGTCGCCGGGCAGGCCGCCGTCGCGCAGCGGGTAGGACATCGGCACGCGGTAGATCTCGCCGGCGAACGGGCCGAAGCGGTGCTTGTACGGCATGTTCTTGGCGGTCAGGGCCATCGTGAGGTTCGTGCGGCCGTGGTAGGCGTGGTCGAACACCACGACGGCCGGGCGGCCCGTGTGGTGGCGCGCGATCTTCACGGCGTTCTCGACGGCCTCGGCGCCCGAGTTGAACAGGGCCGAGCGCTTGTCGTGCTCGCCGGGCGTCAGCTCGTTGAGCTGCTCGCAGACGGCCACATACGACTCGTACGGGGAGATCATGAAGCAGGTGTGGGTGAAGCGCTCCACCTGCGCCTTGACCGCCTCGACCACGCGCGGGGCGGCGTTGCCGACGCTGGTCACCGCGATGCCGGAGCCGAAGTCGATCCACTCGCGGCCCTCGACGTCCGTGAGGGTCGCGCCGCCGGCGTGGTCCACGTACGACGGCAGCAGGCTGGAGACGCCGCGCGACACGGCGGCCGCGCGGCGCTTACCCAACTCCTCGGACCGGGCCATGGTCACGCCTCGCCCATGAAGTGCATGACGTGCTTGACCCGGGTGTAGTCCTCGAGGCTGTAGAGCGACAGGTCCTTGCCGTGGCCGGAGTGCTTGAAGCCGCCGTGCGGCATCTCGGAGATGAACGGGATGTGCGTGTTCACCCAGACGCAGCCGAAGTCGAGCTTCGTGGTCATCCGCATGGCCCGACCGTGGTCGCGGGTCCAGACGGAGGCGGCCAGGCCGTACTCGACGCCGTTGGCCCAGCGGACCGCCTCGTCCTCGTCGGTGAACCGTTGCAGGGTGATGACCGGGCCGAAGACCTCGTCCTGGATGATCTCGTCGTCCTGGCGGACGCCCGTGACCACCGTGGGCGTGTAGAAGTAGCCGCGCTCGCCCTGGCGCGAGCCGCCCGCCAGCAGGCTCGCGTGGTCGGGCAGCCGGTCGATGAAGCCGGTCACCCGGGCGAGCTGGTTGGCGTTGTTCAGCGGGCCGTAGAGGATGTCCTCCTCGGTGGGCGCCCCGGTCTTCGTGTTGCGGGCCTGCTCGGCCAGGGCGGCGGCGAACTCGTCGTAGATGCCGGGGCCGACCAGCACCCGGGTCGCGGCCGTGCAGTCCTGGCCCGCGTTGAAGTAGCCGCCGATGGCGATCGACTCGGCGGCCGCCGCGATGTCGGCGTCGTCGAAGATGACGACCGGGGCCTTGCCGCCCAGCTCGAGGTGGGTGCGCTTGAGGTCCGGCGCGGCGGCGGCGGCCACCTCGCGGCCCGCCCGGGTCGAGCCGGTGATCGACACGATCTGCGGGGTCGGGTGCGACACGACGGCGCGGCCGGTGTCCCGGTCGCCGGTGACGACGTTGAACACGCCCGGCGGCAGGAACTCGGCGGCGATCTCGGCGAGCAGCAGCGTCGACAGCGGGGTGGTGTCCGAGGGCTTCAGGACGACCGTGTTGCCGGCGGCGAGCGCTGGGGCGATCTTCCAGATGGCCATCATGAGCGGGTAGTTCCACGGGGTGACCTGGCCCGCGACGCCGATCGGCTCGCGGCGCACGTACGACTCGTGGCCGGCCAGGTAGGTGCCGGCCGCCTTGCCCTCCAGCATGCGGGCCGCGCCGGCGAAGAAGCGCAGCTCGTCCACGCACGGCGGGATCTCCTCGTCGGCGGTGAGCTGGCGGGGCTTGCCGGTGTTGAGGCATTCGGCGTCCAGCAGGTCCTCGGCCCGCGCCTCGACGGCGTCGGCCAGCTTCAGCAGCGCCAGCTGGCGTTCCTTCGGCGTCGTGCGGCCCCACGAGGCGAACGCCGTCGCTGCGGCGTCCATCGCCCGGTCCACGTCGGCGGCGCCGGAGACCGGGGCCGCGGCGAACACCTCGCCGGTGGACGGGTCGATCAGGTCGGCGTAGCCGCCGTCGGCCGGCTCGGCGTACTCGCCGTTGATGAAGTTCCGCAGGATCCGCTTGTCCGCCATCTTCAGACTCCCGTAATCGCAATTTGCTCGCCATCTTCGCAACCGAATCCGCAGCAGACAAGGTAAGCGGCGACTGTTTCCGTGTCATGAGGCCTCGGTCTAGGCTGCGGGGAGGAGGTGGCGTCGATGATCCCGTTCTGGGTGGCAGGCAAGGCGCGGACCGGTGCGGACGAGTTGGTCGTGACGCACCCCTACGACGGCCGGGTCGTCGGTACCACCTCGTGGGCCACGCCGGAGCAGGTGGAGACCGCCGTGGCGGCTGCCGCCGAGGTGGCCGAGGAGGCCGCCGCGCTGCCCGCGTACGTGCGGGCCGCGGCGCTCGACCACGTGTCGGCAACGCTCGCCGAGCGCGCGGACGAGGTCGCCCGGCTCATCACCGCCGAGAACGGCAAGCCGCTCAAGTGGGCGCGCGCCGAGGTCGGGCGCGCCGTGTCCACGTTCCGCTGGGCGGCCGAGGAGGCCCGCCGGTTCAGCGGCGAGCTGCAGCGCCTCGACACCGACCCGGCCGCGGCCGGCCGGCTGGCCCTGGTCAAGCGCGTCCCGCGGGGGCCCGTGCTCGGCATCAGCCCGTTCAACTTCCCGCTCAATCTCGTGGCCCACAAGGTCGCCCCCGCGCTCGCGGTCGGCGCCCCCATCGTGGTCAAGCCCGCGCCGGCCACGCCGCTGTCCGCCCTCCTGCTGGGCGAGATCCTGGCCGGCACGCAGCTGCCCGCCGGCATGGTCTCCGTGCTGCCGGTGCCCAACGAGCGCGCGGGCGACCTGGTCGCCGACCCGCGACTGCCGGTCGTGTCGTTCACCGGTTCCGGCCCGGTCGGCGCGCGGATCCGCGCCGCCGTCCCGCACAAGCACGTCACGCTGGAGCTCGGCGGCAACGCCGCCGCGCTGGTGTGCGCCGACTGGGCCACCGACGAGGACCTGGACTGGGCGGCCACCCGCATCGCCACCTTCTCCAACTACCAGGCAGGGCAGAGCTGCATCGCCGTCCAGCGCGTCATCGCCCACCGCGACGTGTTCGATCGGCTGCGCGAGCGCGTCATCGCCAGGGTCGAGGCCCTGCGCACGGGCGACCCGGCCGACGAGGCCACGGATGTCGGGCCCCTGGTCAGCGAGGACGCGGCCAAGCGGGTGGAGGCGTGGGTCAGCGAGGCGCTCGCCGCCGGCGGCACTGTCCACACCGGGGGCGTACGCGACGGGGCGAGCTACGCGCCCACCGTCCTGACAGGCGTACCGGCCGACGCGAGGGTGTGCGCCGAGGAGGTCTTCGGGCCGGTGCTGGTGATGGCCCCGGTGGAGTCCGACCGGGCCGGCTTCGCGGCCGTCAACGACTCCGCGTACGGGCTGCAGGCCGGGGTGTTCACGCACAGCCTGCAGACCGCGTTCGCGGCGCACCGGGCGCTGCGGGTCGGCGGAGTGATCATCGGGGACGTACCGAGCTACCGCGCCGACCAGATGCCGTACGGCGGCACGAAGGGTTCCGGGGAGGGTCGCGAAGGGCTGCGCTCAGCCATGGACGACTACACCGAGCCGCGGGTGATGGTACTCACAAATATCGATATCTAGCGCGAAACGTGGTGCGCGCTCGGCGGTAACCGGGCCTCGTTACGCTGTGCCTGACGAACTAGTTCAAGGGAGCGGGCCCGTGGCTGACCTTTCGGCGATCGTGAAAGCGTACGACGTGCGGGGCACCGTCCCCGACCAGCTCAACGAGGACGTGGCCCGCGCCGTGGGCGCCGCCTTCGTGCAGACGCTGGCCGCCGGCGGCGAGGCCGTCGACACGATCGTCATCGCGCACGACATGCGCGCCTCGTCGCCGGGCCTGGCCGCCGCGTTCAGCGAGGGCGCGCGGGGCGAGGGCGCCAACGTGATCATGGCGGGCCTCGGCTCGACCGACCTGCTCTACTTCGCCTCCGGCAGCCTCAACCTGCCCGGCGCGATGTTCACGGCGAGCCACAACCCGGCCAAGTACAACGGCATCAAGATGTGCCGGGCCGGCGCCAAGCCGATCGGCCAGGACACCGGCCTCGCCGAGATCCGCGACCGGGCCCAGGCGATCGTCGACAACGGCTGGTCGCCCACCGCGCAGGGGTCCGAGGAGACCCGCGACCTGCTCGTCGAGTACGCCGCACACCTGCGCACGCTGGTCGACCTGAGCGGCATCCGGCCGCTGTCGGTCGTCGTCGACGCCGGCAACGGCATGGGCGGCTACACCGTGCCGGCCGTCCTGGGCGACCAGGCGCTGCCCGCCCTGCCGCTGACGATCATCCCGATGTACTTCGAGCTGGACGGCGACTTCCCCAACCACGAGGCCAACCCGCTGGCCCCGGAGAACATCGTCGACCTGCAGAAGGCGGTCGTCGCGCACGGGGCGGACATCGGCCTGGCCTTCGACGGCGACGCCGACCGCTGCTTCGTGGTCGACGCGGACGGCAACCCGGTGCCGCCGAGCGCGATCACCGCGCTGGTCGCGACCCGGGAGCTGGCCAAGCACCCCGGCTCGGCGATCATCCACAACCTGATCACCTCCAGGGCAGTGCCGGAGATCGTCGCCGAGAACGGCGGCACGCCCGTGCGTACCCGGGTCGGGCACTCGTTCATCAAGGCCGAGATGGCCGAGACGGGGGCCGTTTTCGGTGGTGAGCACTCCGCGCACTACTACTTCCGTGACTTCTGGGGCGCCGACACCGGCATGCTGGCCGCCATGCACGTGCTCGCGGCCCTCGGCGAGCAGGACCGACCGCTGTCGGAGCTGGCGGCCGAGTTCACCCGGTACGCGGCCTCGGGCGAGATCAACTCGACCGTGGACGACCAGCAGGGCCGGCTGGACGCCGTGCGCGCGGCGTTCCCGGACGCCGAGCTCGACGAGCTGGACGGCCTGACGCTCAGCTTCCCGGACGGTTCGTGGGCCAACCTGCGCGCCTCCAACACAGAGCCGCTGCTGCGCCTCAACGTCGAGGCCCCCACGGAGCAGCGCATGGCCGAGGTCCGCGACGCCATCCTCGGTGTGGTTCGCGCCTGACGGGGGCATATCGCATACGTGCGACGGGCGGGCTGGAAGGTGGCGGCTAAGCTGCCTTCCAGCCCGCCGGTTCGACCGTGGAAGGAGCTTCCGGTGCCGTTGGACCCGCAGCTACTGGAGATCCTCGCCTGCCCGGACACGCATCACGCGCCGCTGCGCCACGACCCGGCCGAGCAGACGCTGACCTGTACGGAGTGCGGCCGGGTGTTCGAGATCCGTGACGACATCCCGGTGCTGCTGCTCGACGAGGCGCGTCCCGGCACGGGTCCGAGCGCCGGAGAGAGCGCATGAGCGAACCGGAGGTGGCGGCATGATGCCGATGGACGGCATGACGCCGTTGGAGGGACAGGCCGGGCTGCGCGGACACCGCCAGCTCGACGAGGCGCTGCTCGACAACGCGGCCGCGCTGGCCAACGCCGACCAGCAGGGCATGCTGCGGGCGCTGGCGTCCGCGGGCGCCCAGGTCCGCGAGTCGGCCGCGCTCGCCGCCGAGGCCAACCTCGCCCAGATCGCCGACGACGGCCGGCCGCGCGCCGTCGTGGTCGCCGGCGTCGGCACGGCGGCCCGGGCCGGTGACATCCTCGCCACCGTGGCCGGGTCGCGCTCCCAGGTCCCCGTGATGGCGCACCGCAGCGCGGGCGTGCCCGGCTGGGTCGGCGCCGCCGACGCGGTGATCGCCGTCTCCGCGAGCGGTCGCAGCCCCGAGGCGCTCGCCGCCGCCGAGGCGGCCGCCCGCCGGGGCGCCCGGCTCGTGGCCATCGGCGCGCCGAACTCCGAACTGCAGGCCCTGGCCGAGCGTGCCCGTGCCCCGTTCGTGCCCGTGCCCCGGCGCGCCCCGGCGCGCGCCAGCCTCTGGGCGGTGACCGTGCCCGTGCTGCTGGCCGCCCGTACGCTCGGGTTGGTCAGAGTGGCCGAGGCGGACCTGGCGGAAACCGCGGCCCGGCTCGACGCGGACGCCGAGCGGTGCCGGCCGACGGCCGACTCGTTCGTCAACCCGGCCAAGGAGATGGCGATCGCTTTGGGCAACTCCATCCCGATCGTGTGGGGCTCCTCGCCGCTGGCGACCGTCGCGGCCCGGCGGGTCGGCGACATGTTGTCCGCCAACGCGCGCTACCCGGTCGTGTCCGGTTCGCTCGGCGAGGCCGGCCGCGGGCGGGTGGGCCTGCTCGACGGGGTGTACGGCGGGCTGGCCGAGGGGGAGCGCGACATCTTCGCCGACCCGGATGAGCAGTCCGACCAGGTGCGCCTGCGGGTCCTGCTGCTGCGCGACGGCGGCCTGGCCGACGAGGACGCGGCCGAGGACGAGCCCAGCGCGGTCGAGGAGCGGCGCGCCGACGCGGTCGAGGCGCTCGCGCTGCGCCGCGGCGTGCGCTGCGACACCCTGCGCGGGGAGGGGGCCTCGCCGCTGGAGCGGCTGGCCTCGCTCATCGCCGTACCCGACTTCGCCTCCGTCTACCTGGCGTTGGCGCATGGACTTGACCCGACCGCGGTGCCCGCGGTGACCGAGATGAAGGAGTTCACCCAGACATGAGCGCAGGTGGCGGCACGAAGGCGATCATCGCGGCATTGCTCGCGAACCTGGGGATCGCCATCACCAAGTTCCTCGCCTTCCTCCTCACCGCCTCGTCGTCGATGCTCGCGGAGTCGATCCACTCCGTCGCGGACTCGGGCAACCAGGCGCTGCTGCTGCTCGGCGGCAAGCGGGCCAAGCGCCACGCCACCCCCCAACACCCCTTCGGGTACGGGCGGGAGCGCTACCTGTACGCGTTCATCGTCTCGATCGTGCTGTTCAGCGTCGGCGGCCTGTTCGCGCTGTACGAGGGCATCCACAAGATCCAGGAGCGGCACCCGATCGACAAGTGGCAGTGGGTGCCCGTCACCGTGCTGGTCATCGCGATCATCCTGGAGTCGTTCTCGCTCCGCACCGCCATCATGGAGAGCAACCACGTGCGCGGCAACACCTCGTGGGTGAAGTTCGTGCGCCACTCCCGGGCGCCCGAGCTGCCGGTCGTGCTGCTGGAGGACATCGGCGCCCTGCTCGGTCTCGTCTTCGCGCTGTTCGGCGTCGGCCTGACGCTGATCACGGGCGACGGCCTGTGGGACGGCATCGGCACGATCATGATCGGTGTGCTGCTCGTCGCGATCGCCGTGATCCTGGCCGTCGAGACCAAGAGCCTGCTCATCGGCGAGTCGGCGACCGCCGAGCACGTGGACGCGATCGCCAAGGCGATCACCGCGGGTCCCGAGGCCGAGCGGATCATCCACATGAAGACGCTGCACATCGGCCCGGAGGAGCTGCTCGTCGCCGCGAAGATCGCCGTACACCACGACGACTCCGCCGACACCATCGCCCACGGCATCGACACGATCGAGAAGCGCATCCGCGAGGCGGTGCCGATCGCCCGCGTCATCTACCTTGAGCCGGACCTGTTCAGCGCGGCCCGCGCCGCCGCCGACCCCACGCCCAAACCCGTGGAATGAACCGGATGCACCTGCTGCGGACCTCCATCCGGCCGTACGCGTGGGGCTCCCGGACGGTCATCGCCGAGCTGCAAGGGCGGCCGTCCCCGGCCGAGGGCCCCGAGGCGGAACTGTGGGTCGGGGCGCATCCCAGCGCCCCGTCCCGGTTACCGGCCCCGGATGCCTCCGCGGCGGAGGTGGCGCTCGACGAGGCGATCCGGGCGGACCCGGCCGGCCTGCTCGGCGCCCCGGTCGTCGCCCGGTTCGGGGCGCGGTTGCCGTACCTGCTGAAGTTCCTCGCCGCGGAGCGGCCGCTGTCGCTCCAGGTGCACCCCGATCCGGCGCAGGCGGCGGCCGGGTACGCGGCCGAGGAGGCCGCCGGGATCCCGCTCGGCGCCCCCCAGCGCAACTACCCGGACGCCTCCCACAAGCCCGAGCTGCTCGTTGCGGTGACCGAGTTCGAGGCACTGTGCGGGTTCCGGCCGTCAGCCGAGGCCGCGCAGGTGCTGGGTGCCTTCAACGTGCCGCAGCTGCGGCCCGTCGTCGACGCGCTCGCCGGCCCGGGGGACGAGGCCTCGGCGCTGCGGACGGCCGTACACCTGCTGATGGACTGGCCCGTCGCGGAGCGCGCCGGGCTGGTCAGCGCGGTGGCCGGTGCGGCTGCCGGGGCGGCGGCCGGTGCGGTGGCCGGTGGCCGGGCCAGCTGGGGCGACCGGCCGGCCGGCGGCCGCGTGGCCGCGGCGTTCGGGCTCGCGGCGCGGCTCGCTGAGGGGTACCCGGCAGACGTGGGCGTCATCGTGGCCCTGCTGCTCAACCACGTCCGGCTGCGCCCGGGCGAGGCGGTGTGGATGCCGGCCGGGAACCTGCACGCGTACGTGCGCGGCGCCGGCATCGAGGTCATGGCCGCCAGTGACAACGTCCTGCGCGGCGGGCTCACGGCCAAGCACGTGGACGTACCCGAGCTGCTTCGGGTCCTGCGCTTCGAAGCCCTGCGCGACCCGATCATGCGGCCGGTGAAGGTGGACGACCAGGTCACGACCTGGTCGACGCCGGCGGAGGAGTTCCGCCTGTTCAGTGCCGAGGTCGCGGGCCGGGTGACGCTGCCGGACGACGGGCCCCGGTCGATCATCTGCACGCGGGGGCGGGTCACGCTCACCGCCCGTGACGAGCGGCTGGACCTGCTCGCCGGACAGGCGGCCTTTGTGCCAGCCGGGCTGCCGGCGGTGGCGGCCACGGGCACCGCGACGCTCTTTCAGGCCGGCACCCCGTAGCGACATTCGCGTGCGCATGGCGCCGCCGCGGGTGCGCGGCGTTGGGCGCGCGCGTTGGGGTAGTGGCGCCGGGTGCGCGGTGTTGGGTGCGCAGTCTTGGGCGCACGCCTTGGGTGAGCCGCGCCGGGTGCGCGGCGTTGGGTGCGCGGCCTTGGGGGAGCGGCGCCGCGTGCGCGGTGTTCGGCGAGCGGCACCGGTTTGGCGTCGGGTGCACGGCGCCGGGATTGCCGCGCCGGCCTCGTGGCTTGGTCGCGGTTGGTCGCGAGCTGGGGCGCACCGTGAATGCGTCATGCGGGCCTGATCAGTTCATGCAAAAGGATCTTGGGCGCGAAACCTACCTATGAGTGGGCTTTGGCCCCAAGATCGCCGTGCGCCGTGCGCCGTGCGCCGTGCGCCGTGCGCCGTGCGCCGTGCGCCGTGCGTCGTGCGCCGTGCGTCGTGCGCCGTGCGTCGTGCGCCGTGCGCCGGTTGGGCTGCCTATTGGTGCTGTTTCGGGTTCGCGGGCGACGGGTTAGATGATCTCTGGCGGTGGCGCCTGGTGAGGGGCGCTGGGCTGCGGGAATGGGACGATCATGTCGAATGTAGGGCGTTTATTCCTGGTATGGAATGATTTTTGGAGTTTTGCTTGACACTAGGACAGCGCAGTGTGAGGCTATGACCACGCAGCGTTATCGCGACGAAGGTCCGAGCCACGCGCGGGGGAACCAAACCGGGGGGAAGCACGGGGCGGGGTGTAGTGATCGGAAAGTCCGGTCGGCACCACCGCCCCGTGCGCTGTCCGCAGACATGTCACCGCGCCTCCGTGGGGTCGAGTCGGGTTTGCCGCGTAAGGTGGGGGTCCGGCGAGTAAGCCGCCGGCCGTCGTGCCGGCCCCGGACCTCACAGGAGTTGCCCAGATGACCAGTACGCTGCCGTCGCGCGCCGTGGATGCGGTCGCCGAGAGGCCCGCTACCGTCGGCGCCGGGGACTACAAGGTCGCCGACCTGTCCCTCGCCGCGTTCGGGCGCAAGGAGATCCAGCTCGCGGAGCACGAGATGCCCGGCCTGATGGCCCTTCGGGCGGAGTACGGCCCGAGCCAGCCGTTGCGGGGCGCGCGGATCACCGGTTCGCTGCACATGACGATCCAGACCGCGGTGCTCATCGAGACGCTGACGGCGCTCGGCGCACAGGTGCGCTGGGCGTCCTGCAACATCTTCTCCACTCAGGACCACGCCGCCGCCGCGATCGTCGTCGGGCCGGACGGCACGGTTGACGCCCCGTCGGGCGTGCCGGTCTACGCCTGGAAGGGCGAGACCCTCGAAGAGTACTGGTGGTGCACGGAGCAGGTGCTGCTCTGGCCCGACGGGGCCGGCCCCAACATGATCCTCGACGACGGCGGCGACGCGACCCTGCTCGTGCACAAGGGCGCCGAGTTCGAGGCGGCCGGCGCGGCCCCGTCACCGGAGACCGCTGACTCGGAGGAGTACGCGGTCATCCTGCAGCTGCTCAACCGGTCGCTCGCGGAGGACCCGCAGCGCTGGACGCGGGTGGCGGCCGGCATCAAGGGCGTCACCGAGGAGACCACGACGGGCGTGCACCGGCTGTACGAGATGCAGCAGCGCGGTTCGTTGCTCTTCCCGGCCATCAACGTGAACGACTCGGTGACCAAGAGCAAGTTCGACAACAAGTACGGGTGCCGGCACTCACTCATCGACGGCATCAACCGCGCCACCGATGTGCTGATCGGCGGCAAGGTCGCGGTCGTGGCCGGCTACGGCGACGTGGGCAAGGGCTGCGCCGAGTCGCTGCGCGGCCAGGGCGCCCGGGTCATCGTGACCGAGATCGACCCGATCTGCGCGCTGCAGGCGGCGATGGACGGGTACCAGGTCGCCACGATCGAGGACGTGGTCGCCACGGCTGATATTTTCATCACCGCGACGGGCTGTTACGACGTCATCACGGCCGAGCACATGTCGAAGATGAAGCACCAGGCGATCGTCGGCAACATCGGCCACTTCGACAACGAGATCGACATGGCCGGCCTGGCGAAGCTGCCCGGCGTCGTCAAGGAGAACATCAAGCCGCAGGTCGACGAGTGGCGCTTCCCCGACGGGCACACGGTCATCGTGCTGTCCGAGGGCCGGCTGCTGAACCTCGGCAACGCGACCGGTCACCCGAGCTTCGTCATGTCCAACTCGTTCTCGAACCAGACGATCGCGCAGATCGAGCTGTTCACCAAGACCGACGAGTACCCGGTGGGCGTCTACACGCTGCCCAAGCACCTGGACGAGAAGGTGGCCCGACTGCACCTGGCGGCCCTGGGGGTGCACCTCACGGAGCTGTCCAAGGAGCAGGCGGAGTACCTGGGCGTGGCGGTCGACGGCCCGTACAAGCCGGATCACTACCGCTACTGAACGCACGTGAAAGGCGTGAGGGCGGCCCGATGGCCGCCCTCACGCCTTTTCTGGAGCGGTTCCAAGATGGACACGCGCTTGACGAACGCTGGGAGTGGGTGCGTAAGGTATGGCTGACCTAAGTTAGGCAAGCCAAACCCTCGCCCACAGGAGCACGCCCGTGAATGCCTTTCTCGGCAACTTTCTGATCGGGCTCCGGGAAGGTCTCGAGGCCAGCCTGGTCGTCAGCATCCTGGTGGCGTTCCTGGTCAAGACCGACCGCCGCCGGATCCTGCCCCAGGTGTGGCTCGGCGTGGGGGTCGCGGTCGCCCTCTCCATCGGGTTCGGCGCGTTCCTGTTCTATGTCAAGGACCTGCTGACGTACGAGCAGCGCGAGCTGTTCGAGGCGGTCACCTCCATCATGGCGGTCGTCTTCGTCACCTGGATGATCTTCTGGATGCGGAAGTTCGCCCGCAGCCTCGCCAAGGACCTGCGCACGAAGCTGGACGAGGCCGTGAGCGTCGGCACCGCCGCCGTGGTCGCCATGGCGTTCCTCGCGGTGATCCGCGAGGGCCTGGAGACCGCCACGCTGTTCTTCGCCGCCGCGCAGGGCGCCTCGACGACCGCGGGCCCCTTGCTCGGCATCGTGACCGGCCTGCTCACCTCCGTCGTGCTCGGCTGGCTCATCTACGTCAGCGCCATCCGGATCAACCTCACGGTCTTCTTCACCGTGACCGGCTGCCTGCTCGTGCTGGTCGCCGCCGGCATCCTCAAGTACGGCGTGCACGACCTGCAGGAGGCCGGCATCCTGCCGGGCCTGTACGACCACGCGTTCGACATCTCCGGTTGGTACGACCCGACGACCTGGTACGGGTCGCTGCTCGGCGGCATGTTCAACGTGACCCCGACGCCGAGCGTCATCGAGATGGTCGCCTGGATCGCGTACGCGGTGCCCGTACTCCTGCTGTTTTTGAAGCGGCCGCGCAGTGTGGCGCGCCCCGCGGCCGAAACCAACGCGGTCATCGCGAACTAACCAAGGAGACAACCCACCATGCGCCTGCTTCGCCTCAGCGTGCTCGCCGCGAGCTGCGCCCTGGCCGTTACCGGCCTGTCGGCGTGCGGCAAGGAGGACAACGGGGGCACGGCCGATGCCGCCGGTGGCCCCATCGCGGTGGCCGCGTCCGACACCGCGTGCGAGGTCGCGCGGACCGACACGGCGGCCGGCACCGTCACCTTCACGGTCACCAACAAGGGCACCAAGGTGACCGAGTTCTACGTGTACGCCGAGGGCGACCGGGTCATGGCCGAGGTGGAGAACATCGGCCCGGGCCTGAGCCGGGACATGCATGTGGAGCTGCCCGCCGGCACCTACGAGACCGCCTGCAAGCCCGGCATGGTGGGCAAGGGCATCCGTGGCGCGTTCACGGTCAGCGGCAGCGCGCAGGCGCTCAACGCGGACGCGAAGCTGGCCGCGGCGACCGAGAGCTACTCCCGCTACGTGCGCAGCCAGACGGACGCGCTGCTGGTCAAGACGCAGGAGTTCGTGGACGCGGTGAAGGCCGGCGACATCCCGAAGGCGAAGGCGCTGTTCCCGGTCGCCCGGACCTACTGGGAGCGCATCGAGCCCGTCGCGGAGATCTTCGGCGACCTCGACCCCAAGATCGACGGCCGCGAGGAGGTCATCGAGGAGGGCATGGCGTTCACCGGCTTCCACCGCATCGAGAAGGACCTCTGGGTCACCGGTGACGTCAGCAAGTCGGGCCCGATCGCCGACCAGCTGATGGTCGACATCAAGGAGATCGTGGCGAGGGCCAACGCCGAGAAGCTGTCGCCGCTGCAGCTCGCCAACGGGGCCAAGGAGCTGCTCGACGAGGTCGCCACCGGCAAGATCACCGGCGAGGAGGACCGCTACTCGCACACCGACCTGTGGGACTTCGCCGCCAACGTGCAGGGCTCGAAGGCGGCCATCGCCGCGCTGCGGCCCGTCCTGCAGGAGCGGGCCCCCGACCTCGTGACGCAGCTCGATACCAACTTCACCGCCGTCGAGGCGGCGCTGGACAAGCACCGCAAGGGCGACGGCTGGCAGCTGCACAACGAGCTCAGCCAGGCCGAGCTCAAGACCCTGTCCGACGCCATCAACGCGCTGGCCGAGCCGGTCAGCAAGGTCGCCGCCGTGGTGGCCGGCAAGTAGAGCGAGGAGAACGGGAGATGGCGCACACGATCTCCCGGCGGCAGCTGATCGCCGCCAGCGGCGCCGGGGCGGGACTGCTCGCCGCCGGCGCCGTCGGCGCGCTCGCCGTCGAGGCGCGTTCCGAGACCGCGGGTACGGCCTCGCCCGGGCCGCACGACGCCGTCCCCTTCTACGGTGAGCACCAGGCCGGGATCGTGACCCCGGCGCAGGACCGGCTGCACTTCGTCGCGTTCGACGTCATCACGGACGACCGGGCGAAGCTCGTGGAGATGCTGCGGGACTGGACGCTCGCGGCCGCGCGGATGACCGCCGGGCTCGACGCCGGGGCGCTCGGCGCGGTCGGCGGCCCGGCGCAGGCCCCGCCGCAGGATACCGGCGAGGCGCTGGGCCTGCCGCCGTCGCAGCTCACGCTCACGTTCGGCGTCGGCGGCAGCCTGTTCCGCGACGCCAAGGGGCGCGACCGGTTCGGCATCGCCGCCAGGCGGCCCGCCGCGCTGGAGGACCTGCCGCACTTCCCGGGCGACGCGCTGCGGCCGGAGATCTCAGGCGGCGACCTGTGCGTACAGGCGTGCGCCCAGGACCCGCAGGTAGCCGTGCACGCGGTCCGCAACCTCGCCCGCATCGGCATGGGCGTGGTGAGCGTGCGGTACTCCCAGCTGGGCTTCGGGCGCACGTCGTCGACGTCGACCGCGCAGGCGACCCCGCGCAACCTCATGGGCTTCAAGGACGGTACGGCCAACCTCAAGGCCGAGGAGACCGACCAGGTGCGCGACCACCTGTGGGCGGCGGCCGCGGACGGTTCGGACTGGATGGCCGGCGGGACCTACCTGGTCACCCGCAAGATTCGCATGACGATCGAGACCTGGGACCGGACCTCGCTCGCCGAGCAGGAGGCCATCTTCGGCCGCGACAAGGGCGAGGGCGCGCCGCTGTCCGGCGGCAAGGAGTTCGACGAGCCGGACTTCGCGAAGGTCGGCGACGACGGCGAACCGCTCATCGCGGACGTGGCGCACGTCAGGCTCGCCCACCCGACCAGCAACGGCGGCGCCCGGCTGCTGCGGCGCGGGTACAACTTCGTGGACGGGTCCGACGGGCTCGGACGGCTCGACGCGGGGCTGTTCTTCATGTCGTACCAGCGGGACCCGCACAAGCAGTTCGTACCCGTGCAACGCAACCTCGCCCGGCACGACATCCTCAACGAGTACATCCGGCACGTGTCCAGCGGGCTGTTCGCCATCCCGCCGGGCGTGCGGGACGCCGCCGACTACTGGGGCGCCGGCCTGTTCGGCTGAGCCGCCGAGGCCTGTCCCGCAGAGGGGCGGTTGCCCCTACCGCTGGGAGTGCTCGGCGGGCACCGGCTGGGCGGGCCGGATCGTCGGGCCCGGCGCGGTCGGCGCGCCGCCCGCGGGGTGCGAGGGGTGCGGCGGTTGCGGGTATGCCTGCGGTGGTTGCGGGTATGGGGGTCGCCGGGTGGCGTTGCGTGGGGGACGGGGCGGTGGTGCGGCCAGGGCGAGCTGGGTCAGCTCCGGCCAGACCAGGGCGGCACGCGAGCGGACAGCGGCCAGCCGCTGCAGCGCGCGGCGGTGGCGTTCGGCGTGCACCGTGGCCAGGTAGGCCCAGCCGGGCATGCCGGGCGGGGGCGGCGGGTTGGTCACGGCCGCGACCTCGGCGGCCAGCGCGTGGCCCAGCTGAGTACGGGCCGGCTCGCGCAGCTGCTTGTTGCGGGCCAGGAAGTGGCGCACCGCGAGCGCCAGGTTGTCGTCGACCCCGGCGAGATCCAGGGTGGCCGCCCACGCGGCGTACCCGGGCGGCATGGTGGGCACCCAACCCCACGACTGCGGGGTCCGTTCGTGGATGACCAGCGTGCCGGCGGCGTAGTCGCCCAGTCGCTTGCCGGTCGGGCTGACCACCATGGTGGTCAGACACGCCAGCCAGGTCAGCGGCGGGGCGATCATGCCCGGCCACTCGATCGCGGCGCCGACCAGGCCGCGGGTCATGGCGTGCCGGAACCGGATCGGGCCGCCGTCGTCACGGACCACCCGTAGGCCCAGCAGCGCCTTGCCGGCGGAGCGGCCGCGGGTGAGCAGCTCCATGGCGACCGGGAAGCCGAGGACCACGAGGACCAGGACGATGACGACGAGGGCCCGGACCAGCGACTCGTCGAACTGCACCGCGCCCGCGGAGGCCAGCACGCCGACCAGGAACGTGAGCCCGAAGCTGAGCGCCACCAACAGCAGGACCTGGAGGACCACGTCGATCAGGCGGGCCAGCATGCGTGAGCCCAACCGGGCGACCCGCATGTCGAGCCGGATGGCGTCGCCCGTGACGAACCGCGCCGACGCGCCGCGGTCGGTCAACGCCGAGGCGGGCTCCTCGAACGCCGCGAGGCGGCCGGCCGCGCCGGCGGCCGTCGCGGGCGCGCCGGCCCGCGTGGCCCCGGCCGCTGCGAAGGCGGGCGCGGTGAGGGCCGGCGGGGCGGGCGTGGCGAAGGACGCGTCGGGGAAGGCGGGGGTGGCCGGGTCGGGGGTCACCCGTACAGTGTCCACGACCGGTACGCTCCATGGGTTCCCGTACTCCCCGCTGTTTGTCCGCGGCCGCACCTCCGGGAGTCCGATTGGACCTGGACGCGTTCGTCACCGAGCACGGCGCCGAGTGGCGACGGCTGCAGTCGCTGATCCGGCGCCGCCGTCGCACCTTGACGGCCGCTGACGTGGACGACCTTGTCGTGCTCTACCGGCGCACCGCCGCGCACCTGTCGGTGGTGCAGAGCCGCTCGCCCGACCCCGTCCTCGTCGCGTGGCTGTCGCGGCTGGTGCTCGACGCCCGGGGCAAGCTGACCCCCTCGACGGGCGCGAGCTGGTCGTCGTTCGCCCGGTTCTGGATCAGTTCGTTCCCCGGCGAGGTGTACCGGGCGCGGAAGTGGGTGTTCGGCGTGACCGCGGCCTTCATCGGGGTGGCGGCGGTGCTGATCGCCGTGTTCACCGACCCGGAGCGCCAACTGATGCTGCTTGACCAGGCGGACATCAACGCGCTGGTGGAGCAGGACTTCGCGGCGTACTACTCCAGCGGCGCGCCGCAGAACTTCTCCTTCGCGGTGTGGACGAACAACGCGTGGGTCAGCGCGATCTGCCTGGCCGGCGGCATGCTCGTGCTGCCCGCGGTCTACGTGCTGTGGAACAACGTGTTCAACCTCGGCCTCGTCGGCGGCATCATGATCGGCCACGGCCGGGCGGACACGTTCTTCGGCCTGATCCTGGTGCACGGCATGCTGGAGCTGACCTGCATCTTCGTCGCCGCGGGCGTCGGGCTGCGGGTGGCGTGGGCGTGGTTGGCGCCCGGCCGTTACCTCACCCGGGGGCAGGCGTTCGCGCGGGCCGGGCGCTCGGCGATCGTCGTGGCGATCGGGCTCGTGCCCGTCCTGCTGGTCAGCGGCCTCGTCGAGGGCTTCGTGACCCCGTCGGTGCTGCCCACCGTGATCAAGCTGTTCCTCGGCGCGATCGTGTGGCTCGCGTTTCTCGCCTACGTCGTCGTGGGTGGCCTGCTGGCCGAGCGGTCCGGGCAGCTCGCCGACCTCGACGAGCTGGACCGCGAGGCGCTCGCGCCGACGGTCTGACCCCGGCGGTCGCTACAGGCGCCCGGCCGCCTTCAGCGACAGGTAGAGGTCCGCGACGTCCGAGGCGAACCGGTGTGCGGGCGCGTCGACGACCTGGACGCCCGCGCGGGCCAGTGCCGCGCGCACGCGGGCCAGCTCGGCGAGCGCCTTCTCGGCCGCCGCCGCCGTGTGCAGCCGCGCGGCCGTGCCCCGACCGGCGGCCAGGGCCTCCAACGACGGGTCGTGCACGGCCGCCACGATGACGGTGTGCTTGGCGACGAGCTGCGGCAGGACGGGGAGCAGGCCCTCGCCCAGCGCTCCCGGGTCGAGCGTGGTGAACAGCACGACGAGGGCCCGCTTGCGCTCCAGCCGCAGCACCTCGGCAACGACCCGGCCGAAGTCGGTCTCGACCAGCGCCGGGGTCAGCCCGGCCAGGGCCTTCGTCAGCCGGGGCAGCAGGGTCCGCTTGACCGAGGTGGAGACGCTGGCCCGTACCTCGGTGTCGCAGGCCAGCAGGTCGACGCGGTCGTCGGCGTGCGAGGCGAGCGCGGCGAGCAGCAGCGCGGCGTCGATCGCGGCGTCCAGGCGCGGTTCCCCGGCGAGCGCGTCGCCCTCGCCGACCTGGTCGGGCGCGCCGGGCGCGACCGTGCCGACGCGGCCCGCGCTGGTGCGGCCGGTGTCGAGCACGCACAGCACGCGCCGGTCGCGTTCGGGCCGCCACTGCTTGACGGCCACGTGTTCGCGCCGGGCGCTGCCACGCCAGTCGATCGACCGTACGTCGTCGCCGATGACGTAGTCGCGCAGCGAGTCGAACTCCGTACCCTGACCGCGGCCGCGCGTGACGACCTGGCCGTCGATGACGCGCAGGCGCGACAGCTTCTCGGGCAGGAACCGCCGCGACGTGAACGGGGGCAGGGCGGTCACGGTCCACCGGGGGGTCGCCCTGGCGGCGTGGCGGCGTCCGGTCTGCCGGTACGCGAGCCCGGCCGGCCCGTACGAGCGGACGGTCACCCGGGCGGCCGGCCGGTCGCCCCGGCGGGTCGGGATGAGCGTGGTGTCGATCGCGCGCGTCTGGCCCGGCCCGGCGTCGACGTCGTGCGCGTACGGGCCCTGCGCGCCGGCGGAGGGAACCCACGCGTCGCGGACCACCGCGCGCAGGTGGCGGTTGGACCGGTTGGTGACCGTCAGCCGCACGGTGACGGACTCGCCCAGGCGCACCTGGGTGGGACCGCCGCGGCCCAGCCGCACGTCCGACAGCGGCACGGCGGCCCACCAGTCCAGCGCGGTGACGCCCGCGACGAGCAGCACGGCGGCGAGCAGCGCCCACCACAGCCAGGCCGAGCCGCCGGCGTCGGCCAGGGCGGCGACCGCGACCGCCGCCCCGCCCACGATCCCGAGCAGTACGGCCACCCGCCAGGTGATCATCGTGGCGCCGGCACCGTCGCGAGCAGCGCCTCGAGCACCGCGTCGGCGGTCGTGCCCTCCAGTTCGGCCTCGTGGCGCACCCGGATGCGGTGGCGCAACGCCGGGCGGGTCACGGCCTTCACGTCGTCGGGGGTGACGTGCCCGCGCCCGACCAGCCACGCGTACGCCTTGGCGGCGTTGAGCACGGCCGTGGCGCCACGCGGCGAGGCGCCCAGCTCCAGGGAGGGGGCCAGCCGGGTGGCCCGGCACAGGTCCACGATGTACGCGAGGACGACGTCGGCGACCTGCACCCGTTGCAGCGCCTGCCGGGCCACGGCCAGGTCGGTGCCGCTGGCGACCGGCCGTACGCCGACGGAGGCCAGGTCGCGGGGGTCGAAGCCCTGGTGGTGGGCGCGCAGGACGCCCAGCTCCTCGTCCCGGTTCGGCAGCGGGACGGTCAGCTTGAACAGGAACCGGTCGAGCTGCGCCTCGGGCAGCGGGTACGTGCCCTCGTACTCGATGGGGTTCTGTGTCGCGGCGACCAGGAACGGGTCGGGCAGCGGGCGGGGCCGGCCCTCGACCGACACCTGGCGCTCCTCCATGACCTCCAGCAGCGCCGACTGGGTCTTCGGCGGGGTCCGGTTGATCTCGTCGGCGAGCAGCAGGTTCGTGAAGACCGGACCCTCGCGGAAGACGAACTCGGCCGTGCGTGAGTCGAAGATCAGCGAGCCGGTCACGTCACCGGGCATGAGGTCCGGGGTGAACTGCACCCGCTTGGTGTCCAGGCTGATGGCGGCGGCCAGCGTGCGGATGAGCAGCGTCTTCGCCACGCCCGGCACGCCCTCCAGCAGCACGTGGCCCCGGCAGAGCAGCGCGAGCACCAGGCCGGTCACGGTGGCGTCCTGCCCGACGACCGCCTTGGAGATCTCGGCGCGCAGCCGCCCGAGCGCCGCCCGCGCCGCGTCCTCCGCGCCTGGCGCGAGGTATGGCGCGCCGCCCGCCGGGCTGGCCGATGGCGCGGCGGGGCGGGTCGTGTCGAGGTCCGCTATGTCTGTCACGGGCTTCCTCCAGGTGGTCCCTCGCGCAGCACCGCGCGTTGCAGGTGGTCCAGGTCGGCGACGGCGGCCGCCAGTTCATCGTCGGTGAGGTCCGGATCGTCGGCGGGTGGGGCGCCCGGGGGGCCGGGGGGCGGGCCGTAGAGCGTCCAGCGGACCCGGTCAGCCGGCCACCGCGTACGGGCGGCGACGGCGGCGACGAGCGCCTCGGCGGCCGGGCTGCCGGCCACGAGCGGCGTCGGGGCGTTGAGGCCGGCGGTCTGGCCATGGCGCAGCGCCGCGGCGATCCGGGTGACCGCCGCCGCGCGCAGCGTGGCGAGCGTCGCCGCGTGGGCGCGCACGCGGGCGTAGAGGCGCCCGCGCCCCACGATGGTCTCGGTGGCGGGCACGACGACCGGCAGGGGTTCGGCCACGGGCGGGCCGAGCCGCCCCGCCCGGCCGGCGGCGAACGCAGCACCGGCCGCGGCCGTGAGCACGAGGGCCGCCCACAGCCACGGCGGCAGCGAGTCCCACAGCGGGCTGTCCGACGCGGGGGCCCGCTTGGGCTGGCGGTAGTGCGGCAGCTCGATGTCCATCTGCGGCTGCGGCTCCGGCTCGTGGACGTCGATCCAGATGACGAGCTTCTCGCGGGAGAGCAGCTGGGTGGCGAGCCGCTCGTTGTCGTACTCGTCGATGCGGTCGTTGCGGAACGGGTCGGTCGACCCGGCGATCGTCACGTCGCGGCTGCCCTCGACCTGCCCCACGAGGCCGCCGCCGAAGCAGCTGAACTGCCGGTACCCGGGATCGGGGAAGGGGACGAACCGGTCCTGGCCGAGGCTCGCGCGCGCCACGCCCGCGACGAGGGCCGGGTCGCACGGTCCGGCATGGTGGGTCGGCGGCGCCGAGACGTGTTCGGGCGCGGCCGACCAGCGGGCGTGCTCGCGCATCGCGCCCCACATCATGCCGCCGATGAGGCCGGGCCGGATGACCACGAAGTGGTGCCGCCCGGGCTGGCTGAGGGCCTCGCCGGCGAACGTGACGGTCAGCAGGTCGGGTGTGGGCACCACGATGGTGGCCTCGGCGCCGCTCAGCTCCACGAGCGCCTGCTGTGAACTGGTCACCCGCTTGATGGTGATGCCCTGGTCGGTGAGCAGCCTGGCGAGGTGGCTCGACCCGTCGCGGCCGGTCCCGGTGGGCGACAGGGTCCCCGGGTCGTCCAGGTCGGGCGACTCGACCTCGTGCGCGATGAAGGTGACCAGGAAAAGGAGGCCGAGGACGGCGTACGGAATGGCCAGCCGGTGCCAGCGCCGGCGCCGTACGGGACGCGGCGGCGGCCCGGCGGTGGGCCCAGGGACAGGCGGCCCAGGGACAGGCGGCGCAGGGACAGGCGGCCCAGGGATAGGCGGCCCTGGGACAGGCGGCCCTGGCACCGGCGGCACGGCGGCGGGCGCGGTCACGGGGCACCCCCGGCCGGCGGGCCCACCGGGGCGGCGAGGATCTGGGCGATGCGGGCCGCGTGTTCGCGCATGGCGGCGTCGTCGGCGGCCGTGGCGGGCCGCAGGGCGTACCAGATCTCGGAGAACGTGGCGGCCGAGGCGCCGAGCGGACCGGTGAGGCCGGGCCGCGCGGCGATCGCGGCATTGGCTAGTTCGGTGACGGTCCACCCCGCGCGGTTGTCGATGACCTGGCGCTCGATGAGGTCGCGCACGATCGCGCGCAGGCGCTCGCGGACGGCCTCCGCGTAGCGGCCGGCGGCCGCCAGCTGGTCGGCGCTGAGCGTCAGCATGGCCGCCGGCACGTCGGGCACGATGTCGTCGTCCTCGCGCTCGGCGGGCTCCTCGGGCTCGGGCTGCTCGGGCTCGGCCTCGGCGTCGGTCGCCTTGCCGCGCTTGTCGCGGCGCTGACGGCGGCCGGACGCGAGCTTGTGCCACCACCGCGACGGCAGCCAGGCGGGCCACGTGTACCACAGCACCGCGATCAGCCCGGTGAGCAGGAACAGCAGGACGCCGAGCACGGGCACGCCGCCGGGGACGAGGTCGCCCAGCGCCGCGACGAAGTCGTCCCAGTAGCGGGTAGGTCTCTCGGTCACGAGTTGGCCGCCAGCAGGCTGTTGACCGGGGCGCGGCGGGCCTGGGCGCGGCGCAGGGTGATGTCGAGGCCCTCGCTGCGGAAGCGGGTGTCCACGAGGAGGACGGCGTCGAGGCAGGCCAGAACCGGATAGGCGATCGCGTTGATGAACAGCCAGCCCAGGCCTGTGACGAGATGGTCGGTGAACGCCGTGCTCGTGTCGATGAAGATGCCGACGACGGCCACCGTGCCCAGCCCGACCGCGAGCCGGATGAGCAGCCAGCTCAGGTAGCCGACCAGCCGGATCCAGCCGGCGCGCAGCCCGTAGCGCACCGACAGGCGCACCGAGCGCAGCAGTGCGCCGCCCGGACCGCGCCCCTCGATGACGGCGGCCGGGATCGCGAGGCCCAGCAGCAGGAACACCACTGGGCCCGGCAGCACGATGGCGGCGGCGCAGACGCTGATGACGGCCACGATGGCGGCCGTCGCGAGGGCGGCGCCGCGCCGGACGGGCCATCGCCCGGTGGCGCCGATGGTCGCCGGCAGGGCCGCGCTCGCGGTGATGCCGAGCAGCGCGACGGCCAGCGCCTCGGTGCCCGCGCCGACAACGAGCAGCAGCCAGAACGCGCCGTAGCGGTCCTGGTGGGGCCAGATGCCGTCGACCACATCGGCGTACTGCCGCATGCCGAACAGGATCACCTGCTCGGCCAGGGAGATGAGGAGGCCGCCGAGGAGCAGGGCGCGTGCGCGGGTGCGCAGGAGTGCGACCGCGGCGTCGAGCAGTTCGCCCGTTGTCAGCGGCCTGGCCTGCAGGCCAGCGGGTGGTACGGATGCGCGCACGCGGAGACTCCCGTGGTGGAGAACGGGACCATGGTGGCACGTGCGCGCATCCCTGGCGACCCCGGCCGGTTGGCTGGGGACAGCCGTTCAGTGAGGTGCCATGGGTTCCAGGTAGGCGGCGGCCTCGGTCGCCGCGGCGGTCGGGTCGCCGGCGCGGATGGCCTCGACCAGCCGCGAGTGGTCGACGTAGCGCTCCTGGCTCAGCTCGTTGCCGATGTGTCCGGCCACGCTGGCCCGCAGGGCGGCGCCGAAGTCCAGGTAGAGATCGGCGAGCACCTGGTTGTGGGCGGCCACCACGACCATGACGTGCAGCGCCACGTCCGCCTCGATGAAGGTGGCGGCAGACCCCGCGCGCCACGCGGCCTCGCGGGCCGCGAGCGCGCCGTCGAGGGCTTCAAGATCTTCAGTGGTACGCCGTAACGCGGCCAGCCGCGCGGCCTCCACCTCGAGCGCCCGGCGCACCTCGAGCACCTCGTCGAGCTCGGCCTCGGCCACCCGCCGCGCCACGGCGGTGGACAGTTCCGTTGAGCCGACCACGTAGGTGCCGGAGCCCTGGCGCCGTTCCAGCAGGCCGGCGTGCACGAGGGCGAGCACCGCCTCGCGCAGGGTGTTGCGGCCGATGCCCAGCGCCGCCGCCAGCTCCGGCTCCGGCGGGATCCGTTCGCCGACGGGCCACTCGCCGGAGGTGATCTGTTCCCTTAGTTGCGCAATGACCTGCGTGATGAGGGTGGTGCGGGAGGGAGTGCGCAGTGGCATGGACTACATCCTAGGGACCAAATTCATCCCATCATTCTATGATTGGGCCCGTGGCCCCCTCCACCCTGGTCGATGCACCCCCCGGATCCGTCCCCCCGCCCCCGTCCCCACCGGTCCCCGACACCTCGTCGAAGCTCATTGGCAGCGGCCTCGTGCTGGCCGCGATCGTGCTCGTCGCCCTGAACCTGCGCACGGCCGTCACGAGCCTCGGCGCGCTGCTCGAGGACGTCAGCGCCGGGCTGCGCATGTCGGGCACCCTCGCCGGCGTGATCACGATGCTGCCCGCCCTCAGCTTCGCGGCCTTCGGCGCGCTCACGCCCCGCCTGGCGCGGCGCCTGGGCGCCACCCGGCTGCTCCTCGTCGCCATGAGCGTGCTCGCCGCCGGCCTGGCCGTGCGTGCCCTCACCGACTCCACCGCCGTGTTCGTGGTGACCAGCGCCGCCGCGCTGTCCGGCATCGCGGTCGGCAACGTGCTGCTGCCCTCGGTCGTCATGCGCTACTTTCCGCACAAGGTCGGAATGGTCACCGGCGTGTACTCCATGACCCTCGTCGTCGGCACCGCTACCGCGGCGGCCACCTCCGTGCCGGTCGCCCACCTCGCCGGTTCGTGGCGCGCGGGGCTCGGCGTGTGGGCCCTGCTCGCCGCCGTGGCGATCGTGCCCCTGGTCGTGGTCGCCCGCATGAGCGCCGCCGAGTCCCGGGCCGCCACCGTCCGCGCGACCGCCGAGCCGGCCCGGGCGGCACGCCCCGCGTCCCGGGTGCGGGCGTCGCGAACCCGGCTGGGCTGGGCGATGGCGCTGCTCTTCGGCGCGCAGTCGTTCGGGGCGTACGCGGTCATGAGCTGGCTGGCCCAGCTGTTCCGCGACGCCGGTTTCTCGGCTGAGGTGGCCGGCCTGCTGCTGTCCGGCGTGATGGCGATCGGCATCCCGATCGCGCTGTTCATGCCGGCCGTGGCGGCCCGCTGGCTCGACCAGCGCGTCCTCATCAGCGTGCTCGCCGTGGTGACGGCGGCGGCCTACGTGGGGCTGCTCGTGGCGCCCCGGTCGGGCGCCCTGCTGTGGGTCGCCCTGCTGGCCGTCGGGCACAGCACCTTCCCGCTCATCCTGTCGCTGTTGGGGATGCGGGCCCGTACCGCCGCCGGGACGGTGGCGTTGTCGGCGTTCGCGCAGAGCGTGGGTTACCTGATCGCGGCGGCGGGACCGCTGCTGATCGGGGTGCTGTATGAGGCCACCGGGGCGTGGGTGGCGCCGGTGGGCGTCCTGCTCGGTGCGTTGGTGGTGCAGGCCACATGCGGTCTCGCGGTCGGCCGTCCCCGTACGCTTGAAGATGAATTAGACTCTTATTCGGAAAAGTCGGGATAAGCTGCTAGGCCCACCCCGGACCGACGTTCGGCCGTTCCCACAACTGGCGGCCAGGATGGAATATTGGACGCCATGAGAGCGCGTGTCCTGGTGGTCGACGATGATCCAGCCCTTGCCGAGATGCTCGGCATCGTCCTGCGCAACGAGGGTTTCCTGCCCTCGTTCGTCGCGGACGGCGAACGTGCGTTGTCGGCGTTCCGTGAGGCACGGCCCGACATCGTCCTGCTGGACCTGATGCTCCCCGGCATGAGCGGCATCGACGTGGCCCGCGCGATCCGGGCCGAGTCCGGCACGCCGATCGTCATGCTGACCGCCAAGAGCGACACGGTCGACGTCGTGCTCGGCCTGGAGTCCGGGGCGGACGACTACGTGGTCAAGCCGTTCAAGCCCAAGGAGCTGGTGGCCCGGATGCGGGCCCGGCTGCGCCGGGGCGAGGACGCCGCGCCGGAGATGCTGACCATCGGCCCCACCGGCAACCAGATCGCCATCGACGTGCCCGCGCACACGGTCACCCGCAACGGCGAAGAGGTCAAGCTGACCCCGCTGGAGTTCGACCTGCTTGTCGCGCTGGCCCGCAAGCCCCGCCAGGTCTTCACCCGCGAGGTCCTGTTGGAGCAGGTCTGGGGCTACCGGCACGCCGCCGACACCCGCCTGGTCAACGTGCACGTCCAGCGGCTGCGCGCCAAGATCGAGCCCGACCCGGAGCGGCCCGAGGTGATCCTCACCGTCCGCGGCGTCGGCTATAAGGCGGGAACGGCGTAACGACGCATGCTTCGCCCCTCCCGGCCCGCAACGCTCCTCGCCAACCTCCGCCGCGCCTGGCGGAGGTCGCTGCAGTTGCGCGTCGTGACCATCACCCTGGTCGCGTCGACCGCGTTGGTGGGGACGTTCGGCGTGGTCGTCGGCAAGATGATCGTGGAGGGCCTGCTCGACGCCAAGACGGCCGACGCGATGAAGCAGGTCGTGGCGGGCACCGAACTGCTCAAGGACAACGTCAAGCAGGTGCCCGACCCGCAGGGTGACCCGGCGCTGCGCAACAACCTGCCCAACCTGGTGGCCGGGCTCGCCCGGGGCAACCAGGAGGGCTTCTCCGTGGTCGTCGTGCCCTCCGGCGAATCCAACGTGCCGCTCACGGCCCAGCCGGACGCCTCGGCGTACTGGCAGTTGTCGGACGGGTTCAAGCGGCAGGTGGCGGCCGGCGGGTTCATACAGCAGCGCGCGGCGATCGACGTGGCGGGCGCCGGCGTGCAGCCGTACCTGGTCTTCGGCCGTACGATCACCGCCCGGACGTACCAGCTGGAGGTCTACTACTTCTTCCCGCTGGATTACGAGGTGCGCGCCGCCGAGCTGGTGCGCAACATCCTGTTCGCCACGGGGACCGCGCTGGTGATGCTGCTCGCCGCCATGGCGTTCCTCGTGACGCGAATGGTGGTCAGCCCGGTGCGGGTGGCGGCCCGAACCGCCCAGCGCCTCTCGGCCGGCCTGCTCGACCAGCGCATGGAAGTGCACGGCGAGGATGATCTCGCCGCCCTCGCGGCGTCGTTCAATCAGATGGCGGAGAACCTGCAGCGCCACATCCAGCGGCTGGAGGAGATGTCGCGGTTGCAGCGCCGGTTCACCTCGGACGTCTCGCACGAGTTGCGCACCCCGCTGACGACCGTCCGGATGGCCGCCGACCTCATCTTCACGGAGCGTGACGGGTTCGAGGCGCCGGTGGCGCGCAGCGCGGAGCTGCTGCAGGCCGAACTGGACCGGTTCGAGCGGCTGCTCACCGACCTGCTGGAGATCAGCCGGTTCGACGCCGGGTTCGCGGTGCTCGACGCCGAACCCACCGACCTGGTCCCGATCGTGCACCGGGTGGTCGACCAGTTGCGCGGCGTGGCCGAGCGGGCCGGCGTCGACTTCGAGCTGATCCTGCCGGACGAGCCGGTGATCGCGGAGATCGACCCACGGCGGGTCGAGCGGGTGCTGCGCAACCTGGTGGGCAACGCGGTCGACCACGGCGAGGGCCAGCCCGTGCAGATCCGGCTGGCGGTCGCCGACGGGGTCGTCGCGGTGACCGTACGGGACCACGGCGTGGGTCTGAAGGCTGGTGAGGAGAAGCTCGTCTTCAACCGGTTCTGGCGGGCCGACCCGTCGCGCGCCCGGCAGACCGGCGGCAGCGGCCTCGGCCTGTCGATCAGCGTGGAGGACGCCCGCCTGCACGGGGGCTGGTTGGAGGCGTGGGGCGCGCCCGGCAAGGGTGCCCAGTTCCGGCTCACGCTGCCCACGCGCGCGGGAGAGCACCTGACGTCCTCGCCGTTGCGGTTGGTGCCCGACGGTGTCAGCACCAGCCCGGTCGTCATCCGCCAGACGGTCGGGTCCGACGCGCCGCGCGGCGCGGCACCGCAGACCGACATCCTTACCGCCGGATCGGGGGAGCCGCGATGACCACAATCCGCCGCCTTGCCCTCGCCGTGACGACCGTGGCGAGTATCGCGCTCGCCGGCTGCGGTGTGACCACCTCCGACGCGCCGCACCGGGTCGGCGACGGGCTCGACGCGTTCGCGCCGGTGAACGCCGACACGTACGTGCAACCCCGCGATCCCACGGGCATCCGCGATCCCGAGGAGCTCGTCGTGGCGTACCTCAACGCGGCGGCCGGCACGGACGAGGCCCCCATCGACCGGGTCCGCAAGTTCCTTGCGCCGGAGGCGCTGGAGAGCTGGCAGCCCGGTCGGAACGGCCCGCGGCAGGTGGTCCGGGTGCTGGACATCGATCCCGGCCCCGAGGAGGGCGGCGTGACCAAGGTGAAGGTCTCGGTCGAGCCCGTCGGTGTGCTGCGCGAGGCGGGCAAGCTCGAGCGTTCGCAGAGCAACCAGACAGAGCTGACCTTCAAGATCGTCCGTATCGGCGGTCAGGACCCCCAACTGAAGTTCTCCGACGTGCCGCCCATGATGCTGCTGCAGGACCAGGCGCTGCGCGAGCACTACCAGGCGATTCCGGTCTACTACTGGGACAAGACCGGGCAGGTGCTCGTTCCGGACCTGCGGTACTTCTCGCGGGCCACCGCCCGTGACCTGTTGCTCACCACGGCGGTCGACTATCTGCTCGCCGGCCCGTCCCCGTGGGTCGAGAGCGTGGTGGACCCGGTACGGGAGGGCACGAAGCGGGGAGACAACCTCGTGCTGGTGTCCACGGACGGAACGGTGCGGGTGAACCTCCAGGGCGCCGCCGACGAGCGCGAGGCCGGCCGCCTCATGAGCCAGCTGCGCTGGACGCTGGGCGCCGTCAACGGCAAGCCCACCAAGCTGACACTGAACATCGAGGGCAGCCCGCGCCCGATTGACGGCGCGTCGGACGACTATCTCAAGGACAACGGCACGTTCACGCTGCCGCGGCCCTCGCAGACGTACTCGATCCCGCAGGGTGGCGCGAACAAGGGGCGGGTGATCGCCGACAACGTACCGGTGCAGCCGATGTTGCTCAGCGACAGGAACGTCAATCGCAACGTCGTCAGCGCGGCGGTCAACCGCGACGCCACGCTCGGCGCGATCGTCGCGCGTACGGGTGATCGCCTGTCGCTCGCCCTGGTCAGTGTCGGCAAGGATGACACGGGGCTGCGGCACATCGCGGTGAACGTCGGACGGCCCTCGTCGATCGCCCGGCCCGCCTGGCTGTACAAGACCGACAAGGCGCTCGTCGCGATCGATGGCGTGCTGCACGTCGTGGACAGTGGCAGCAGCACCGCCCGGGAACTGTCGTCGCTGAACCTCACCGGCGTGACCCAGGTGTCGGTCTCCACGGACGGCCGGCGGATCGCGCTGCTCGCGGACAAGAAGGTCTACATCGCGCCCGTGACCGTGGACGGGGCGACCGTCACGGTGGGCACGGCGCAGCTGATCAGGACGCGGTTCGAGGCGACCGGCGTCGTGTGGTCGGCCGAGAACCAGGTGCTGGTGATGGGTACGGTCGACAACCGCGTGGTGGCGTGGACCTTCAACTCCCACGGCGCCGCGGCCGTCGAGGCGAAGGAGAACGGCCGCTCCGGCGAGGTGCAGATCGACGTCGCTCAGGCGCTCGCGTTGCAGGGCCTGACCGACCTGTCCGCCTACCCGCCCTCGCCGTGGGACCCGAGCCTGGTCCCGTCCGTGTACGCGCAGGTCAACGGGCAGGCCCACCAGTACTACCCGGGCAGTGGCACGGTGGGGCGGGTCGACGGTTCGAGCTTGGTGTTCTATCCGAACTGAGCTGTCAGTCCACAGTTCTGGCCTGGTTTCCCACAACGTTGTCCACAACTTGCGGAGGTCCTTTCCACAGGGGGCCGGTCGGCCCTTGGCAAGATCCGTCCGTTGGCGCAGGCTACGGGCATGAGAGCGATCGGGCGGCTGGCAGGGGTACTGGCAGATCTTGTGTTGCCGGTGACCTGCGCCGCGTGCGGCAGGCCGTCGCACGCGGTGGCCGCGTGCGAGGCGTGCCTGACCGCTCTCTCCGGTGCGGTGCCCGGGCCCACCCGGCCCGAGCCGGCCCCGGATGGCCTGCCGCCATGCGTGGCCGCCGCCACCTACGAGGGCCCGGTGCGGGAGCTGCTGCTCGCGTTCAAGGAGCGCGGGGAGCGCTCGCTCGCCGGGCCGCTCGGGCACGCGTTGGCCCGGGCGGTGGCCACCGGTGCGCCCGCCGGCTGCCAGCATCTGGTCCTGGTCGCGGTGCCGACCACGGCGGCCGCCGCCCGGCGGCGCGGCGGGGATCATATGGCCTGGCTGGTGAGCGCGGCCGCGCGTGCGCTGCGGCGCGCGGGGTGGCGGGTCACCGTGCTGAGGCCGGTGCGCGCGCGGCCCAGGGCCGACTCAACGGAGCTGGACCGGGCGGGACGCGCCCGGGCGGCGCGGGAGGCCTTCGCGCCGAGGAGGCGCACCGTCGCCCGGACGCCGCGCGGTGCCGGGGTCGTGGTGGTCGATGACGTCATCACCACGGGTGCGACCGTGGCGGCGGTGTCGCAGTTGCTGGCGCGGCTCGGCATGCCGGCGGCGTGGGCCGCCTCCGTGGCCGCGACCCGCCTGCGGCGCCCGTCGACCGTGCGTCAGCCGGTCGCGACCGCATCGCAGGAGCTGTGGATCACGTTACCGGGCGGCGTTCCGAGCCGGCGGCTGGATCACGGCAATGCCGGACACTTCACAGCTCATTCCCACTTTCGCGGCCAATGCGAAGATCTCCGGCAAACGGTTTTGGCGGGAGGGGTGACTAGCGGCCGTTGAAGGGTTAGCGTCGATGACCACGGGCAAGTTCTCCACCGCTGAGCACGTGCCCGTTCACCTTCTCGACACGCGGCCAGGCGGGGAGGCGCCGGGCCGCAGACGATTCCCATACCGCATGCCCCGCCCGGTGTCATCCGGGCACGAAGAGAACGCAGGGGGAGGCCAGGCGTGGACATTGTCGTCAAGGGTCTGAACGTCGAGGTGCCCGATCACTACCGCCAGCATGTCGCGGACAAGCTGCACAAGATCGAGCGCTACGACCAGAAGATCATCCGGACCGAGGTGGAGCTCTTTCACGAGCGCAATCCCCGTCAGTCCGACAACTGCCAACGGGTGGAGATCACGTGCTTGTCGCGCGGTCCGGTCGTTCGCGCCGAGGCGTGCGCGGCGGACTTCTATACAGCACTCGACAACGCGGTCTCCAAACTGGAAGGTCGAATGCGCCGGGCCGCCGACCGGCGGCGCGTGCACCGCGGTCGGCGGGCCCCGGTCTCGGTGGCGGAGGCCACCGCGCCGCTCGCTGGCGAGCTCACGGGGGACCTGTTCGCCACGCCGACGGCGGACCAGCCCGACCTCGCTAAACCCGCCGACGAGCAGGAAGTCGACGACCAGCCGTGGCACATCGCGCGGGAGAAGGTGCACCCCGCCGAGCCGATGACAATTGACGACGCGCTATTCGAGATGGAGCTCGTCGGCCACGACTTCTACCTGTTCTTCGACAAGGAGACCAGCCGCCCGAGCGTCGTCTACCGGCGCCGCAAGGGCTACGACTACGGGGTCATCAGCCTCAGCGAGTGGACCGGCGTCAGCCGCTAGCGCGCCGAGCACGTCAGCCAGCGGGCCCGCGCCAGAGCGGGCCGCTGGCGTCGTGCGTCTTACCTAGGCGGTCGGATCGTCCGGGAGCAGGGCGTACAGGATGTCGTCGACGCGGGGCTGCCCCGGGCCACCCGGCAGCCGGGCGCGCTGAAAGCCCTCGCGCCGGAAACCGGCCCGCTCGAGCACCCGCTGCGAGCCGACGTTGTCCGGCGCCGTGCCGGCGATGAGCCGCTCGATGCCGGCCTGGTCGAAGGCCCAGGCCGCGACCAGGCGCGTGGCACGGGTCGCGTACCCACGCCCCCGCGCTGACGCCGCCATGCCGTAGCCGAGCATGGCCTGGCCGGTGACCGGCTCCTGATAGAACAGGGCGATCTCGCCCAGGTACGCGCCCGATCCGGCGTCGCGGACGGTCAACGCGGCCGTCTCCCCGGCCAGCCACCGGGCGCCCGCCCGCTCGCACGCCTGCGTCACGTCCCCGGCGCTCGGCGGCACGGGCGGCACCGAGCGGGCGTACACGTCGGGCTCGCGGCGCAGGGCGTACGTGTCGGCCGCGTCGGCCGGCCCCAGCGGGCGCAGGCACACCACGCCGTCGGCGAGACAGCGGTCCGGGGGCGCGCCGGGGCCCGGCAGGTCGGGCAGCAGGCGCGGGGTCGGCGTGCCCGGGTCGCCGGCCAGGCGCACCCACACGAGCTGGTCGTACCGGTCGCCGCCGCGTCCCACGCCCGCGGCGCGGGCCACCGCCTCCCGGACGAAGCCGGCGCCCAGCGCCACCCGCTGGCTCGCCGCGTTCTCCCAGGCCGTACGCAGTTCCAGGCGGGCCACGCCGGCGCCGAAGGCGTACCCGGCCAGCGCCCGGGTGGCCGCGGTCGCGACGCCCCGGCCACGCGCCCAGGGCGCCACCCAGTACCCGATCTCCGCGCTGCCCGGGTCCTCCGCCGGCCGGTGCCGGGCGACCCCGATGCCACCCAGCAGCCTCCCCGACCCCGGGTCGGCGATCGCGTACGCGTACCCGCCGCGGGCGGCGGCGTCCGGCGCGCCCGTGGTGATCCACCACTCGGCGTCCGCCCGCGTGTACGGCCGCGGCAGCCCCGGCACGAACCGCTGGGTGAGGGCGTCGTCGCAGGCGGCCGCCACGTCGTCGGCGTCGGCGGCCCGGTACGGACGCAGCAGCACGCCCTCGCCCGGCACCTGCGGCTCAGCCGGCATGGCGGCCCTTACCGGCGACGCCCGGCGCGGCTACGTCCGTGGGCAGCAGCGCGCCGACCCAGGCGTCCACGTAGCCGTCGCGGGCGCGGCACCCGTCCCGCGCCACGCCCTCGACGACGAAGCCGGCGGCCTCGGCCACCCGGCGGGAGCCGTCGTTGCCCACGTACGCCCGCCACTCGATGCGCGCCAGGCCGCACGCCTCGAAGCCCCAGCGGGTCAGGGCCCGCAGCGCGGCGGAGGCGTACCCGCGCCCGCGCGCCCACGGGGCCAGCAGGAACCCGACGTCGCCCAGTTCCAGGCGGTCGCCGGAGACGCGCAGCTCCATCGACCCGGCGTAGCGCCCGGCCGGGTCGGCGATGGCGCAGACCATGCCCGTACCGGCCGTCCACTGCGCCGCCGTGTGCTCGCGGATGAAGAAGTCCCCGTCCGTGCGCCCGTACGGCTCCGGCACGGTGGTCCAGCGGATCGACTCGGGGTCGCGGCACGCGGCGACGATGTCCGCCAGGTCGCGCTCGGCGGGCGGGCGCAGCGTGATGGTCTCGCCGGACCGCGTGGTCGCGCTCAGGGTGGGTTGCCGCGCCGCGAAGGTGGCCGCCCGGCGCGTCACGAACGGCGGCAGCCAGTCGTCCGTCTCGCGCAGCTCGCCGGGGAGCAGGCTGCCCGTCCAGCCGTCGACGAGCCCGGCACGGCCGGTCAGCGCGCGGCGCTGGAGGCCCTCCATCCGGACGCCGATGCGCAGCGCGACCAGGCGCGAGTAGTGGTTGCCGACCTCGGCCCGCCAGACCAGGCGTCGCAGCCCCAGCGAGGCCAGCGCCCAGCGCGCCGTGGCCCGGGCCGCGTGCGTCCCGACGCCCCTGCCGCGCGCCCAGGGCGCGACCCAGTAGCCGATCTCGCCCCACCCGGCGGCCTCGTCCAGCGCGACGAGGCCGGCCGATCCGAGCAGCTCGCCGGTGGCGGCGTCGAAGACCCCGAGCGGGGCCAGGTTGCCGGTCGCCCACGCGTCGAGCGCGCTGGCGGTGAAGTCCACCGCGTGATGGCGCTCGTACGGCACCGGCACCATCGTCCACCGCTGGATCGCCGGATCCTGGCACGCGCGGTGGACCGCGTCGGCGTCGTCCGCCTGCCAGGGGCGCAGCAGCAGGCCCGCCTCGTGGATCTCGACTGGTCGCATGGAGCCGATCCTGCCTGAGCGGCGTGACCGGCTCCAAGCGGGTTAACCGCGTGGGGCGCCGGTGTGATCGCCGAGGGCGAGCGGATGCGTCGGGTCATCGTCCAATCCGGCCGGGCGGCCGGTGGTCGGCTCGACGGGACGAGCCTGCGCCGGGATCGCCGGCAGCGCCAACATGGCCGAGCGCTCCTCGGGGGCGGCCGGCAGCGCGGGCACGGCGCCCAGCGAGTCCAGCTCCGGAATCGCGGCGAGGTCCACCTCGAACAGCGGCGCCTTGACGCGCGCCTCGCGCGCCCGGCTGAGCCTCGGCGGCGGAGCCGTGGAGCCGGCCGACGGCAGGGCGGCGGCCGCCTTGGCTGCCCTGCGCGCCGCCCGACGGCTCTTCGGCGGGACGGGGACGATCCCCGCCGGGGGTGCCGTGGTGCCCCGCGCGGCCGTGCCGGTGCCCAGCTTCGCCGATGTCATGAGCATCACCGGGTCGGTGCCGCCGGTCGCGCCGACCGTGATGGCGCTCGGGGCCGGCACGGGAACGGCCGATGGGGCGGCTCCGACGCCGGCTCCGGCCGGCGCCTCGAAGTGCGGTTGCCCGTAGGCGGGGATCTCGAAGGAGGACTGGTCCAGCGCGGCCAGGTCGTCGTCGGTGACCGTGGGATGCGCGACCGCGGGCATCTGGGCCTGTCGCGCGAGCCGCCTGTTCCGGAGGAACTCCATGCGCCACAGTAACAGCGGCGCCAGACAGATCAGCAGGTTCACTGTCGGCCACACCGCCACGGCGAAGTTGGCGTGGCCGAGATAGAACGCGACCGCGAGCGCGGCGGCGAGCAGGGCCGCCCACTGCAGGTGCCGGCGGAACACCCAGATCGTGTCGCGGCTGCGGGAGGTGCCCTTCGGCGTCACCACGAACCGGGCGGGGCGCATCAGGATCGTCGCGATGAGCTGGGAGGCGTAGATCGGTGACGAGATCACCGACATCAGCATGCCCTTGAGACCGGTCGACCCCTCCACCTCGTACGGGCTGACGTTGTAGCGCCGGCTGCTAACGTAGAGCCAGAGCTGGAAGACGGTCGCGTCCGCGTACAGGGCGAGCCAGATCGACGGTGAGACCGTGAGGCCGTGCGCGCCGACAGCCAGGTAGAGGACCGCGTTGATACCGCCGAGCAGCCAGCCCACGGCCATGGAGGGGTAGAACGTGGTGATCAGGCAGTAGTGCAGCAGCTGGCCGGGGGTCAGCCGCCACGCGCGCCGCCAGTACGTCTTGGCGAGGATGTCGAACGTGCCGCGCGACCAGCGCATCTGCTGGCTGAAGTAGTCGCGCCACGACTCGGGTCCCTCGCCGGCGGCGAGCACGTCGGGGGTGTAGATGGACTTCCACCGCCGCCGGGTGGCCGGGTTGCGGGTGGTGTGCATCCGGATGCCGGTCGCCATGTCCTCGGTGATCGAGTCGGCGAGGCCGCCGATGCTGCGCAGCGCGGAGATGCGGATGGCGTTGTTCGTGCCGACGAGCATCGCGGCGTGGTACCGGTTGGCGGCCCGCTGGATGATGCCGTGGAACGGGAACTGCTGGGACTCCGCACCCCGGGTGACGTACGTCTGGCCGTTCTTGTAGCACTGCGGCCCGACGACGTAGGCGACGTTGGGGTCGCGGAAGTAGCCGAGGATGCGCTCGACGAAGTTCGGCAGCGGCACGTGGTCGGGGTCGACGGACAGGAACACGTCGTACTCGTCGCCGTGCGCGTCCAGCCAGGCGTTGTAGTTGCCGTGCTTGGTGCGGGCGCGGAACGGGCCCTTGCGGGTGTTGTACCGCTCGATGCCCTTGCGGCTGAAGTGCCGCACGCCGATCTCCTCGCACGCGGCGACGACGGCGGGGTCGTTGCCCTCGTCGAGCAGCCACACGTCGAGCCGGCCCGCGTACTCGATGCGCCGGGCGGCCTTGAGCGTCTCCAGCACGACCGCCAGCGGTTCCTTGCTCGGCACGATCGTGGTGAGGAACGCCAGGCGCAGGCTGGGGTCCGGCGTGACCGGGATCGGGTCGCGGGCCACCACGGAGGCCAGCGAGAGGGAGATCACGTTGACGAGCCGGAACAGCTCCATGATCCCGACGGCCACGATGACGAAGATGTTGATGCCGACGAGCCAGCCGGAGCCCTCGAATGACGGATAGTGCTCCGGGCTCAGCAGCCAGCGGAAGAAGAGGGCCGCGATCGTGACGTTCAGCAGCGCGATGATCACACGTTTGACCAGGCTGCCCAGGCCGTCGGTGCGGACCAGCGTGCGGAACCTGACGCGGTACCGCCCCGCCGGTGGTGCGTGGATGGGCCCGGTCAGCTGGCTGTAGGCCTCCAGGTCGCCGAGCGTGCGGCGAATGGTGCGGCCGCGTACCGGTGGCGTGGCGGTCTGCATGACCCCCCTATTTATTCCTATTTTTTGTCAATGTGAGCCATGCGCAATTCGGAGCTGAATTAATTTAACTTGGCGCGGATTTCCAGTCCAGAATTACGGGTCGTAAAGAGTTGCTTACTCCGCCTCCTGGCCAGCGATTACATGAAAACATAAAGAGTTCCCAGGAATCCTGACAGGAATCTGACACTGATCATACGGTCTTGCGGCCCTCCCTAGAATTCGGAACTTATGAGCCGCGTGATAAGCCCGAAACCGGCGCGTACGGTCGCCGTCATATCCGTCGTACTTATTGGTCTTTTGTCGGGGTGTGGCGACGAGCCGCCGGCACAGCCCGAGGTCTGGGACACCGGTCTCAACGGGCCCGCCGGCACGCGCGGCCCCGGCGGCACCGAGCCGATCGCCGGCCGGCAGCTTTACGTGAACCCCGAATCGTCCGCCGCCAAGCAGATCGCGGCCTGGCGGGCCGAGGGGCGCACGGCCGACGCCGAGGCGATCGCCGAGATCGCCGACCGGCCCACCGCCGTCTGGCTCACCGCCGACGCCGGCGCGGTGGAGGCCCAGGTTGATCGTGTCGTGGGCGCGGCGCAGGCCGCCGACCGGCTGCCTGTCCTCGTGACGTACAACATTCCGCACCGCGACTGCGGCGGGTACTCCAGCGGCGGTGCGGCCTCGCCGGAGGCCTACCGGGAGTGGATGGCCGCGATCGCGCGTGGCATCGGCGGCCGGCCGGTGGTCGTGATCCTCGAACCGGACGCGATCCCGCACGTGCTCGACGGCTGCCTCACCGAGCGCATCAACGAGCGCTTCGCGCTGCTCACCGAGGCCATCGCCACGCTCAAGGCGACCGGCCGGGCCCGCGTCTACCTCGACGCCGGCAATCCCAACTGGGTCGACGACGTGCCGAAACTGGCCCGCGCGCTGCGCCACGGCGGGGTGGAGGCCGCGGACGGCTTCTCGCTCAACGTGTCCAACTTCATCGACCTCGACAAGAACCTCGACTACGGCGCCCGGGTCTCCGACGAACTGGGTGGCGCGCACTTCGTCATCGACACCAGCCGCAACGGCAACGGGGCCCTGCCCGCTGGCGGCCAGACCGATGGCGGGCCCAACTGGTGCAACCCGCCCGGTCGCGCCCTGGGGCACCCGCCGACCACCGAGCCCGACGTGGACCGCGTCGACGCGTACCTGTGGGTGAAGTTCCCCGGCGAGTCGGACGGCGCGTGCCGGCCGGGCGAGCCGAGGGCGGGTCAGTGGTGGCCCGACTACGCCCTCGGCCTGGTCGCCTCGACGAAGTAACGGCTACCCGACGAACACCCAGTGGGCGACCGAGGGGACGCCCCGCTTGTCCGTCAGGAACAGCATGTACGGCCCGGGCGGCACGAGCGCGCGCTGCTTCGGGACGGTGAGCTTCACGCCGGTCGCCGTGGGGGTCATCTCCAGCGCGACCGAGCGCTGCTCCACGTCCGTGACGTGGGTGCTCGCCCCCGGCCGCAGGAGCCGTGCGGTGGCCAGCTGGCTGGGGTCGGACGTGGTGAACTCGCCCGTCTTGCCCCAGCTCAGCTTGTCCGGGCCGGCCATGATCGCGGGGCGCACGCCGCCCTGGTAGAGGTAGGCCGGCGTGAACACCTCCAGCCGCTGCTCGAACGGCGCGGTGATGGTGTCGAGCTTGTCGGCGAACAGCGGGTTGGAGCCCACGGTCAGCACCCGCCCGTCGGGCAGCAGCACGCCCGCCGAGTGGTAGTCGCGCCCGACGTTGGGGTCGGCGGCGTACGACAGGGTGTTCGTGTCCGGGTGGTAGATGCGCGCGTTGTTGTTGTCGCTCGCGCCGCGGCCCCGGTAGCCCTTGGACCCGTTGGAGATCAGGGTGGTGTCGTCCGGCAGGGTCACCAGGATCGGGTACCGCGCGGCCTCGGGCAGGTCCGGTCCGGGGGTGAAACGGGGGGTCTCGGCGTCGAGGTCGACGATGTCGATGCGGGCGGTCGACTTCGGGGAGTCGCCGACGCCACCGCCGCCGACCACCATGAGCTTCTGGTCCTGCACCGGACCGACCCACACGGAGCCGCTGGTCTCCAGCATGTCGGCGTCGCGGATGCCCGGCACGAGGGTGAGCTTGTTGGTCCTGAGGTCCCAGAACGCGGGGTCGCGTCCCTTGGTCGCGGGGCCGTAGCCGGAGTTGGAGCCGGAGTAGAACAACACCCCGGGCTTGGCCGTCTGGAAGATCGCCGGGTACGTCGGGAAGTACTGCTGCAGATCCTTACGCTCGGTCCAGGCCTTCGTCTTCGGGTCGTAGATCTCGTTGATGCCGGGCACCACCTGGCCCGCCCCGTCGAGGCCGGACACCGCGATGACGCGCCCGTCGGGCAGGCCGGTCAGCGTCGGGTACCAGCGCTGCTCGGCCATGTCGCCGACCCGCTCGTACTGCTCGGTGTACGGGTTGAACTCGAACGCCTCACGCCGGCCCTGGAAGTCCTGCTTGTCCAGGGTCATCTTCTCGTTGAGGCCGTAGATGTTCTCCCGGTCCTGGCCGATAAGGCCGGTGATCTTGTAGTTCGCGCGCAGCGGGGTGACCCCGGACGGGCCCTCGACCGTGGACTCGACCCAGATCGAGGTCGTGCTGGCCGTGACCTTGGCGCCGCCCTTGACGATGACCTTGGTGGCGGGCTGGACGGTGAACTCCGACGTCGCCGTGAACTTCTTTCCGGCCGGCGAGACGAACTCCGTGCCCTTGGGGAAGACACGCGGTCCGCCGTTCGGCGACTCGTTCTTCACCACCATGAGGCCGGCGGCCCGGGTGACCTGGGGTTCGAGGACCTCGTAGCGCAGCGTGCCACCCGCGACGAGCAGCTTGCCGTCGGGCAGGAAGGCGTGGCCCGCGCAGAAGATGTCGGTCGGCGTGGAGATCAGCCGGGTCCGGCCGGTCGCCGGGTCGTACACGAGGCTCTTGAACGTGCCCGCGGCGAACTGCTCCGTGTCGTTGCCGGAGCCGGCGATGATCAGGATCCGGCCGGTCGGCAGCAGCGCCGCGTGGATGGCGTTGACCCGCACGTCCGGTGGCAGCTCGATCACGTCCCACTTGCCGTACCGGGACTTGTAGTCGTCGCTGTTGATCAGTTGATCGTGCATGTAGTCGGAGACATACGACCACGCAGGTGGCGTGTTAGCGCCAAGAATGACCACAACGGCCAGTACGCCCATGATGAACCGCCTGCGACGCAGACCGCGCGGCATCTCTCTCATTACCGTCCTCCTCAACGCCCCTGGAGGATAGGAAGATCCGCGTGTGGCGCGCATCCGGCGGACGGGTGGAGTGCTCGGTGGGCGAACGGTGGCCGTTGTATCACCGGAACGTCTCTGGTATAGCCGTCCCGGTCGAAAATCCGCAGGCGGTGTTTCCATGAGCATTTGGGGGCCTGTGCCGGCGAGCCGAAACGTGATTCCCGCCACATCCGGGTGCCTGTCAGGCTGCTCGGGGGAGCCCGAGCTGGGTTCTGTACTGGCGACTACCGGACACAGGAGTCGCTCACATGCTGGGCGATTTGCCGTAATGATGCCTGCCGGGTGGGCGCGGGAGGCGGCTTCGGGTCGACAGCGCCTACGATGGTCGGCGCAGGCATGTTTGTCCTCCGGCTTTCACCGGCAGGGCCGTAGGGAGCGCTGACCCGTGTCGATTCTGGAAAAGATCCTCAACGCCGGCGAGGGCCGGACTGTTCGCCGCCTCCGGGCGATCGCGGACGCCGTCAACTCGATCGCCGACCATTACACCGACTTGTCAGACGATGAGCTGCGCGACATGACGGACGCGTTCCGCGAACGGTACGCCGAGGGCGAGAGCCTCGACGACCTGCTGCCGGAGGCGTTCGCGGTGGCCCGGGAGGCCGCCAGCCGGGTGCTCGGCCAGCGGCCGTACGACGTGCAGGTGATGGGTGGCGCCGCGCTGCACTTCGGCAACATCGCCGAGATGAAGACCGGTGAGGGCAAGACGCTGACGAGCGTCATGGCCGTGTACCTCAACGCGATCGCCGGCAAGGGCGTGCACGTGGTCACGGTGAACGACTACCTGGCCCAGCGCGACGCCGAGTGGATGGGCCAGGTGCACCGGTTCCTGGGGCTGACCGTGGGCGTGATCCTGCCGAACCAGAAGCCGGAGCAGCACCGCGCCGCCTACGAGTGCGACATCACGTACGGCACGAACAACGAGTTCGGCTTCGACTACCTGCGCGACAACATGGCGTGGTCGAAGGACGAGCTGGTCCAGCGCGGTCACTTCTTCGCGGTCGTCGACGAGGTCGACTCGATCCTCATCGACGAGGCCCGGACGCCATTGATCATCTCCGGCCCTGCCGAGCAGTCGGCCCGCTGGTACGGCGAGTTCGCCAAGGTCGTCGACCGGCTCACCCCCGGCAAGGACGGCGAGGGCGACTACGAGGTCGACATCTCCAAGCGGACCGTGGCCGTCACCGAGCGCGGCGTCGGCCGGGTCGAGGACTGGCTGGGCATCGACAACCTCTACGAGTCGGTCAACACCCCGCTCGTGGGCTACCTCAACAACGCGCTCAAGGCCAAAGAGCTGTTCAAGCGCGACAAGGACTACATCGTCAACGACGGCGAAGTGCTGATCGTCGACGAGTTCACCGGCCGCATCCTGTATGGCCGCCGGTACAACGAGGGCATGCACCAGGCGATCGAGGCGAAGGAAGGGGTGGAGATCAAGCAGGAGAACCAGACGCTCGCGACGATCACCCTCCAGAACTACTTCCGCCTGTACGAGAAGCTGGGCGGCATGACCGGTACGGCGCAGACCGAGGCGGCCGAGTTCCAGAAGGTCTACAAGGTCGGCGTGGTGACCATCCCCACCCACCGCCCCATGATCCGTCAGGACAAGGCCGACGTGATCTACAAGTCGGAGAAGGCCAAGTTCAACGCGGTCGTCGAGGACATCGTCGAGCGCCACGCCAAGGGCCAGCCGGTGCTCGTGGGCACGGTCAGCGTCGAGAACTCCGAGATCCTGTCGCAGATGCTTCGCCGGCGCGGCATCCCGCACTCGGTCCTCAACGCGAAGTACCACGCCAAGGAGGCCGAGATCGTGGCCCAGGCCGGCCGCAAGGGTGCGGTCACGGTCGCCACGAACATGGCCGGCCGCGGCACGGACATCCTGCTCGGCGGCAACGCCGAGTTCCTCGCCGCGGCGGAGCTGCGGGCCCGCGGGCTCGACCCCGAGGAGAGCCCGGACGAGTACGCCACGGCGTGGGAGGACGCCCTGCCCCGCTGGAAGAAGCAGTGCGACGAGGAGGCCGAAGAGGTCGTGGCGGCCGGCGGCCTCTACGTGCTCGGCACCGAGCGGCACGAGTCCCGGCGCATCGACAACCAGCTGCGCGGCCGCTCCGGCCGCCAGGGCGACCCGGGCGAGTCCCGCTTCTACCTGTCGCTGCAGGACGAACTCATGAAGCGGTTCCGCGCCAACGCGGTGCAGGCCGTCATGGACAGGCTGAACATGCCCGAGGACCTGCCCATCGAGTCGAAGATGGTGTCCCGGCAGATCAAGTCGGCGCAGACCCAGATCGAGGGCCAGAACGCCGAGATCCGCAAGGACGTCCTCAAGTACGACGAGGTGCTCAACAAGCAGCGCCAGGTGATCTACGCCGAGCGCGCCCGCGTGCTCAACGGCGAGGACCTGCACGACCAGGTCAGCAACATGATCGACGACACCGTCCGGGCGTACGTCCAGGGCGCCACCGCCGAGGGGTACGCCGAGGACTGGGACCTCGACCAGCTGTGGAGCGGCCTCAAGCAGCTCTACCCGGTGGGCATCACCATCGAGGAGCTGGAGGAGGAGTCCGGCGGCGGCCGCGCCGGCATGGACGCCGAGTTCCTTGAGGCCAAGCTCATCGACGACGCGCACGCCGCGTACGCGGCCCGCGAGGAGGAGATCGGCTCCGAGCCGCTGCGCGAGCTGGAGCGCCAGGTGCTGCTCGCCGTTATCGACCGCAAGTGGCGCGAGCACCTCTACGAGATGGACTACCTCAAGGACGGCGTCGGCCTGCGCGCGTACGCCCAGCGCGACCCGCTGGTGGAGTACCAGCGCGAGGGCTACGACATGTTCGCCCAGATGCTCGAGGGCATCAAGGAGGAGGCGGTCGGCTTCCTGTTCAACATCGAGGTGCAGGTCGAGGAGCAGGCCCCCGAACTCGGCGTCGGCTCCCAGCCGCCGGTCGAGATCAAGGCCAAGGGCCTCGGCGGCCAGAGCCGCCCCCAGCAGCCCCTGTCCTACTCCTCGCCCTCCATCGACGGCGCCGCCGGCGCCGGCGGGGTGGTCGTGGAGCAGGAGGCGCCCGCGCTCGGCATCGGCGGCCAGGCCCAGCGGCCCAACCGCGGCCCCGCGTCCGCGACCGCGGCCGGCGCGAAGCAGCCGTCGGCCGGCCAGGCCGTCGGCTCGGGCCCGTCGCGCAACGCCCCGTGCTACTGCGGGTCGGGCAAGAAGTACAAGCGCTGCCACGGCGCGCCCGGCGGCGCCTGAGCGCCGTCCCGTGCTGAGACCCGGAGCGCCCGCCGGCCCTGTGCCGCCGGGCGCTCCGGGCGTTTCACAGCACCCGCAGGTGGGTGCAGGTCCAGCGCCGGTCGGCCAACTCCAGCCGCAGGGTCACCGCCCGGGTGCGCTGCCGGCGCTCCATCAGCACGACGACCTCCGCCACCCCGGTGAGCGGCTCGCCGATGTGCACCCGACGCACGGCCGGCCGACCGGCGCGCTCAGGGCGCGGCCCGCGTGGTGGCGCGCCGGTCGCGGCACGGGTGGTCACCGGCGTCCGGCCGCGCGGCACCAGGTCGGCGACCAGCGGCTCCCCGTTCGCGGTCAGCGCCGACAGCTGGCGGGTGATCTCCACGTACTCGTCCGGCGCGCACAGCGCCCGTAGCTGGGACACGGGCCGGTAACCCCCGAGCACCTCCAGGCACGCGGCGAGGAACCGGTGCACCGCCAGCCGCGCGCTCGTCTGCTGCTGATTGCCGCGCGGCTGGTTGTCGCCTGGCGCCGCGCCGCCGCGACCGGCGGTGTTCGCGTGGGTGCGGAGGGGCGCTCCGTCCGGGCGGGCGCCGGGGGCCGGGGCGGAGTCCGCTCCGCCCGGGGCGTCCGCGGCGTCCGCTGCGTCCGCGGCGTCCGTGCCGGCCGGCCGCAGCGGGAAGGGCAGCGTGGGCGCGGAGGCCGCGTAGGGGTCCGCACCGGCGCGGGACCACTCGTCATCGGTGGGCGGCTCCAGCGGCGGCACCGGACGGACGCGGATCGGCGGGCGAGGGCTCGACGTCTCGCGTTCCGACGGGCGTACTCGCAGGGTTGCGGACATCGCGGCCTCCTCAACGGGACGAACCTTACGTTTGCCTTCGTTTGCCTTCGAAGCTCAGTGTGGCGGGAGACATTGATGAACGCAAGAAGCTTCCGTTTGGATTCGTTTGCCTGTGGATAACGCGAGGGCGTGTGAGTGGCGGCGCTCGGTTTCGCCAAAGGCGACCTTTTGGCGGGCGTGCGGGCGCACCACCTCGCCAAAGGCAACCTTTTGGCGGGCGTGCGGGCGCGTCACCTCGCCAAAGGCAACCTTTTGGCGGGTGGGGGGCCGGTTGACCTCGCCAGAGTCGCGTCTTTGGCGGGGTAGGGGCCGCCGTCGGTCGCCAGAGTCGCGTCTTTGGCGGGGTAGGGGCCGCCGTCGGTCGCCAAAGTCGCGTTTTTGGTGAGGTGAAGGCTCCTCGGGGTCGCCAAAGTCGCGCCTTTGGCGGCAGGCGGGGCACGCGGGGTCGCCAAAGGCACGCTTTTGGCGAGGGGAGACCGACGGACGAGGAAGGGTTAGGTGTCGTCGCGGTCGATGAGGGGGTTGGTGCGGACCCATTGCGCCGTCTCGGCGTACTTGCCCTCGATGTAGTCCTCCAGGCGGGCGCGCTCGATGCGCCACTGCCCCCGGCCGCCGACCTTGATTGCGGGCAGTTCCCCGCTGCGTACCATGTGGTAAACCTGCGACAGGGAGACCGCGAGTTCGTCGGCGACGTCCTGCATGGTCATGAACCGGGCGGTCATCGCGGAGTCTCCCAGAGTCGGTGGCAGCCTCAGTTTGCCACTGGAAGCCTGCGATTAACCACTGGAGCGCGCGTGCCGACGAGCCTCATCCGCGTCTACCTGCCGGCCACCGTGCCGGCGCTCGCCGAGCTGCGGGACAAGGGCGCCGCGTGGCTGCCCGACGGTGTCCTCGCGCACGCGGTCACGCCCGGCCTGCGGGAGTGGTACGCGGAGGGCGACGAGGAGGAGCTCGAGTACGTCGCGTTCACGCACGCCGCGCAGGAGGCGCTGGTCCTGTTGCAGCGCGACACGGCAGCACCCCGCCGGCGGGTGGTCATCTCCGTGGACCTGCCGGCGAACGCTGTGCCGCCCGCCACCCGTGAGCTGGGCGAGAGCGGGGTCCGGCTGACCGGGGAGGTCCCGCTGTCCGCCGTCGCGGCGATCCACGTGGACACCGAGGAGGCGGAGCCGGACGTGCGGCAGGCGGCCGCCGTGGTGCACATCGCGGCGCTGGGCGACGAGGACGCGCAGTTCACCGTGGATGGCGCCGAGGACCACGAGTTGGCGTGGTACGACCCGTCGGAGCTGGATCAGCTCGTCGAGGGCGGCTGAGCCGCCGCCTCGCTGTCGTCCTCGTGCGCGGGCTTGAGCGTACGGCCGTGCAGCACCATCGCGATGATCCCACCGAGGAAGCCGACCGCGAGAGCGAAGTTGATCCGGTTCTCGCCGAGGTAGCTGATCGCGAAGGCGTCCCAGGAGGAGAAGCCGCTGGCGACCCGGAGCAGTTGCGCGCCGCCCAGCCGGGTGATGATCTCGGCGACGACGTAGAGGAGGCCCGGGGCCGCGCCGGCGAGCAGGAACATCGGCCAGCGCAGGCCGGCGCGGCGCAGGCACAGGTATGCGGTGACCCCGGCCGCCAGCCCGCCCACCAGGGCGGAGGTCAGGGAGAACCAGCCCGCGGCCGCGCTCTGCGAGCGGACCGTGTCGGCCGCGCCGAACAGCGACTTGAGCGGCTCCTGGAAGATCGTCAGGACCGCGGTCGTGAGGAACACCACCAGCACGCCCGCGACCCCGGCGCGCGTGATCCTGACGGGTGCGGCGGCGAGCGCGCCGCCGATCAGCGCGGCCAGCGCGGTCGTGATGGCGAGCCCGCGCACGGCCGAGGTGGCGCCGTACGCGACGAGGATCACCCCGGCGGCCACCACGCCGACGACCAGGCCCACGCCGCCGGTCACCGCGGCCCGCCTGGCGACCCGCGCCGCGAGCCCCGGCCAGGGGGAGGCGGCCGGTTCGGCCGGCGTCTCGGACGGGTCGTCCACAGCCCCGTCCGCCACCCCGTCGGTGGCGGGTTCGGTGCGGGCGGCCAGGCGCAGCGCCGCGAACAGGCCCGCCGCGACGCCCGCGACCAGGCTCGCCGTGATCACGCCGGGCAGCGCGAGGGCCACGGAGCTGATCGCCACGGCGGGGTCGTCGAGGTTGCGCGCGATCGAGGCGTGCGCCGCCCACATCTCGCGCGCCAGCCACAGCAGGCTCAGGACGAGCAGCACGAGTCCGCCGGGGGCGCGTACCCGGGAAACGGGGGAGGCGTCGGCCGGGGCGAGGCCAGTCTGGGTCATGTCGGTCTCCTTGTCGCGGCCGGGCCGTGCCGCGGGCCCACCCAGGGTACGCGGGCACGCGGGGCCGGCTGGGACGGCCGTCACCCGCGCAGATGGTCTTGAGGTAGGCCCGGAACAGGCGTGCGAGTATGGGGGCGGGGCCACGGCAACGTCGCCGTGGACATCGTGCGGAGGAGCCTGCGATGGATGCTGTCTTTTCGGTGCCCGAACCACGCAACGAGCCGGTGCGGCAGTACGCGCCCGGATCCCCGGAACGCGCCGGCCTACAACGGCGCCTCGCGGAGCTCGCGGCGGAGCGGGTCGAGCTCACGATGACGATCGGCGGCCGGCAGCGCCCCGGCGGCGGTGACGCGATTGACGTCGTCCAGCCGCACAAACACGCGCACGTGCTCGGCGTCACCCACAATGCGACCAACGACGATGTGGCGGCTGCGGTCGCGGCCGCGAAGGCGGCGGCTCCCGGCTGGCGCGCTCTGCCGTACGAGGAGCGGGCGGCGGTCTTCCTGCGGGCTGCCGAACTGCTCGCCGGTCCGTGGCGCGACACCCTCAACGCGGCCACCATGCTCGGCCAGTCGAAGACGGCCTACCAGGCCGAGATCGACTCCGCCTGTGAGCTGATCGACTTCCTGCGCTTCAACGTCCACTTCGGCGACGAGATCCGCCGCGTCCAGCCCATCTCGTCGCCCGGCATCTGGAACCGGTTCGACCACCGTCCCCTTGAGGGCTTCGTCGTGGCGATCACCCCGTTCAACTTCACGGCCATCGCCGGCAACCTGCCGATGTCGCCGGCCCTCATGGGCGTCCCGGTGATCTGGAAGCCGTCCGTCACGCAGCAGTTCGCCGCGCACCAGATCATGCGCCTGTTCGAGGCGGCCGGCCTGCCGCCCGGTGTGATCAACATGGTGACGGGCGACGGCACGGCCGTGAGCGCGGTGGCGCTCACCGACCCTGACTTCGCGGGCCTGCACTTCACCGGCTCCACGCCGACGTTCCAGCTGCTGTGGCGCACGATCGGGGAGAACCTGACCCGCTACCGCTCCTACCCGCGCATCGTCGGCGAGACCGGCGGCAAGGACTTCGTCATCGCCCACTCCAGCGCCGACGCCGACGCGCTGCTCACCGCGCTGGTGCGCGGCGCATTCGAGTACCAGGGACAGAAGTGCTCCGCCGCCTCGCGCGCCTACGTGCCCCGGTCGCTGTGGGAGGGCGGGCTGCGGGACCGCCTCGCCGCGACCGCGGACTCCCTCACGTACGGCGACGTGACCGACCTGTCGAACTTCGGCGGCGCGGTCATCGACCAGCGCGCGTTCGACAAGCACGCGGCCGCCCTGGACCGGATCAAGAACGCCGAGTCGTGCACCGTCCTGGCGGGCGGCACCACGGACGACTCCGAGGGCTGGTTCGTGCGCCCGACCGTCGTCGAGTCCACCGACCCGACGCACGAGGTGTTCACCACGGAGTACTTCGGCCCGATCCTCGGCGTGCACGTCTTCGACGACGACTCGTTCGAGGACGTGGTGAAGCAGGCCGAGTCCGTGGCGCCGTACGCGCTCACGGGCGCGATCTTCGCCCGCGACCGGAAGGTCGTCGACTGGGCCTCCGACGCGCTGCGGTACGCGGCCGGCAACTGCTACATCAACGACAAGCCCACGGGCGCGGTCGTCGGGCAGCAGCCGTTCGGCGGCGCGCGGGCCAGCGGCACCAACGACAAGGCCGGCTCGGCCCACAACCTGCTGCGCTGGGTCTCACCACGCGCCATCAAGGAAACCTTCGACCCCCCAACGAACCACAAGTACCCCCACATGGGCTGAGGTCCGGTTGCCGGTTATGGATTCATTGAGTCGCTATGGCGGTCAAAGAATCCATAACCGCGAAGGGAACGAGCCGGATGTCGCTCGGGCGCGTTACCGTCGGAGCGGGCGGGAGTCCGCGCCGCCCTCCGAGGGAGGACCCCGTGCCGTCGACCCGATCACGCGACCGCGAGCTGGTCGCCACCACGAGCAACCTTGTCGAGTTCCTGCGCGACGTGGCGCAGGCGCGTCGGCGTCGCGTGCTCGACGTGGGCGAGTACGAGACGGTGCTGTGGCTCGCGGACCTGCCCGCGGAGGTCGTCCTCGACCGCGACGCGGGCGCCGGCGAGGCGCTGTTCGCGGTGCCGCGCGTGCGCGCCGAGGCGGCCCCGCCGTTGCCGGCCGAGCTGCGCGGCTGGGTCGATGAGGCCGCGGCAAAGGACGCCAACGGTGCCGAGCCTCGCCTGACGCCGCCCACAGGCAGCCGGTCCGAGGCCGGGTCGGCAGGTGACGCCGCGGCCGGGACGGCCGCTCTGGTGGCGCCGACGCCACGGCAGGGCCTGCCGGTCGTGCCGGCACGCCAGGACGCCGCGCCGGCCGCAGACGGCACGACCGCCCCGGGCCACCCGACCGTCGTGACCGACGCGACCGTCCTGGACCGCGCCGGGGCGCGGGCCGTGGGCACCGCGTCGGTCGACGCGACCCTCATCCTGCCGCGCGTGCCGGACGAGGAACCGCGCGTGCCGCAGGCGGTGCTCGACGCGTACGGGCGGTGGCTGCCCGAGTGGCTCGCGTGGGCCGCCCGCGACCGGGCCACGACGACGATCCGGCAGTGGTACCAGGCGCTGGCCTCGGCCGCGCACCTGCTCAGCCAGCAGGAGGACCAGTACGAGGCCGTGCTCGGCACCGGGCTGCTCACCTGGTCGGGCGGCGGGGTCAGCGTGCGCAACCACATCCTCGCGACCCGGGTACGCATCGTCGTGGACGCCGAGCGTGACGAGGCCCGCGTCGTCCTCGACGCCGAGGCGACCACCCGCGTGCAGGACCGCGAGCTGCTCGACGGCGTCGCCCAGTTCCATCCGCCGCGCGTGGAGACCGTGCACGAGCAGGTCCGCGAGGGCGCCTTCGTCGCGCCGCTCACGGACGCCGAGAACCTCATGAAGATCTGGGCCGAGCGGGCGCTGGACGACGCCACCCCGTTCGACGCGACGTGGTCGCCATCGACCGCGAAGGACCAGGCCGGGGTACGGCTGGCGCCCGCGATCGTGCTGCGCCGCCGCGAACGCGCGAGCCTCATCGGGTACTACGACGCGATGCTGCAGGCGCTGTCCGGCCCGCAGGCCCAGTCGCCGCTCGGGTTGGCCCAGCTCGTCACGTCGATGGAGGCCAACGAGCGGCTGGAGTGGCTGCGCGACAAGGGCGACGACCCGGAAGCGACCAGGGTGCTCGACGCGGACGGGGTGCCGGATGTGCGCCCCGACGTGCTCGGCGTGGATCCGCTGTTCCCGCTGCCGGCCAACCCGGAGCAGCTGCGCATCATGGAGCGGCTGCAGACGAACAACGGGGTGGTCGTGCAGGGCCCGCCCGGCACCGGCAAGACGCACACGATCGCCAACCTCATCTCCGCGCTGCTCGCCGACGGCCAGCGCGTCCTGGTGACGAGTCAGAAACCACAAGCTCTGCGGGTACTCCGCGACAAGCTGCCGCCCGAGGTGGCCAAACTGTGCGTGAGCGTGACCGACCTGGGCGGCGCTGGCTCGGCCGAGCTGGAGGGCAGCGTCAAGGCGATGGCGAACCGGTACGCCGGCTTCGACCCGCAGGCCCACCAGTTGCAGGAGGACCGGGCCGCGCAGCGGCGCGCCGACCTGATCGAGCGGGTCGACCGGCTCACGGACGACATCCGGGTGCTCCGCGAGGCGGAGCTGACCCGCCACCCGGAGGTCGCCCCCGGGTACGCCGGCACGCTCGGTGAGATCGCGCAGCGGCTGCGCCGCGACGCTGTCCGCCACGACTGGATGCCGGTGCCCGCAGCGGCCGCCATCGACCTGGAGACCACGCTCGTGCTCGACGAGCCGGTGACCGCGACGGCCTGGCAGCCGCCGGCGCTCACGGTGACGGAGGCGGCCGAGCTGCTGCGCCTGCTCGCGGCGCAGACGCCCCGGCGGGTGGCCCGGCGCCGGCAGCGGCTCGTGGACGTGTCGACCTACCCGGTCGGCGACGAGGTGCGGGCCATGATGGCGGCCGAGGCGGCGGCTTACGAGGCCGCCGCGCGCGAGTCGACCGAGGTGTCCCGGCAGCTCGACGGCTGCGACGCGGCGACCCTGCAGGCGCTGAAGGCCGCGGTCGACAATGCCCGCCGGGCGTCGGCCGACCTGGGCCTCGACGCCGACGTGACCGCGTGGCCGGCGCAGGACTGGGCGGTCCGGGCGATCGCCGACGGGCTCGCGGGTCGTGACGCCACCGTGTGGGGCCAGCTCGCGGCGGGCCGGGAGCGGATCGCGGACGCCGAGCGGGCGATCGCGACGATCGGGTTCCGGGAGGTCGCCATCGCGCCGGCCGCTCCGGGTACGGCGGCCGCGCGCTTCGAGCTGGTCGCCAAGCTGCGCGACCACCTCGCCGCCGGCAACAAGCTGCGCGGCGGCCTGCTCAAGCCGGGTGTGCAGCGCGACGCCGAGGACGTCCTGGACCACGCGACCGTGGACGGCGCGCCGATCGACACGGCCGAGCGGGTGTACGTCGTCGCGGCCGCACTGCAGGCGCAGGCGACCGTCGAGGCGCTCGCGCGCGGCTGGGCCATGGTCGGGGTGCCGTTCGGCGGCCAGGACGCCGGCCGGCCGGGCGGGCCCGGCCATGGCGGCGGCGAGCCCATCCAGCGGCAGGTGGCGCGGCTGGTGGAGACCTACCACCGGCTGGCGCACGTGCAGCGGTTCCTCGCGGCCGTCGGCGACGTGCGCCGCGCCCTGGAGGCGGCGCGCGCCTGGCTGCCGCTGACGGACCTGGGCGACTGGTGGGAGCTGGTCGACGCGCTCGACGCCGTACGGCTGCGGGTCGAGGCCGAGCAGGCCACCGCGCGCCTCGGTGCGCTCGCCGAGCGGATGACCCTCGACGCACGCGGCGGGGGAGCGCCCGTGGGGACCGCGCCGGCCGCCGGGCCGGGGGAGGCGCCGCCGGAGCTGGTCCGCGCCGCGAACGCGCTCGTGGGGCGCGACGCCGACGCGTACGCCCAGGCTCTCGCGGAGCTGTCGCTCGCGCCGGGTGAGCGGGCCGACCAGCTGGCCTGCGACGCCCTGCTGGCGCGGCTGGAGGCCGCGCACCCGGCACTGGCCGCCGCGATGGCGGCGGCGCCGGCCGACCCCGCGTGGCCCGGGCGGCTGTCCGGTTGGGACGCGGCGTGGGCGTGGGCCGCGGCGGCGGCGTTCTTCCAGCAGCAGCGCCAGCCGGGCCGGGAGCAGGAGCTGGAGGCGGAGCTGGCCGACGCGGTGACCCGGCTGCGGCAGGAGACCGCGACGCTGGCCGCGCTGCGCGCCTGGGGCCACTGCCTGCGGCGGATGACGGCGCACCAGGCGCAGGCGTTGCAGGCGTACGAGCAGCACATGCGCGCGGTCGGCAAGGGCACCGGGCGGTACGCGGCGCGTTACCGGTCGCGGGCCCGGGAGGCGATGCGCGAGGCGCGCGACGCCGTGCCCGCCTGGGTGATGCCGCTGGACCTGGTGCTGGAGACGCTGCCGCCGGTGCGCGACTCGTTCGACGTGGTGATCGTGGACGAGGCGAGCCAGGCGTCGCTGGAGGACCTGTTCCTGCTGTGGCTCGCGCCGCGCGTGATCGTCGTGGGCGACGACAAGCAGTGCGCGCCGTCGCAGGTACGCCTCGGTGAGCTGGAGCCGATCTTCGGCAAGCTGCACTCGTACCTGCCGGACCTGCCGGGGTACCTGCGCGACGCGTTCACGCCGAAGTCGAGCCTGTTCGACCTGCTGCGCACGCGCTTCGGGGCGGTCATTCCGCTGCGCGAGCACTTCCGCTGCATGCCGGAGATCATCGAGTACTCGTCGCGGCAGTTCTACGCGGACGAACCGCTGGTGCCGTTGCGGCAGTTCGGCGGCGACCGGCTCCCGCCGCTGCGCGCGGTGTTCGTCCCCGGCGCTCAGACGGAGGGCACCGCCACGCGGCTGCGCAACCCGGTCGAGGCCGAGGCGATCGTGGCGCAGATCGAGGCGTGCGTGGCCGATCCGGCGTACGCGGGCAAGTCGATCGGTGTGGTCGTGTTGCAGGGCACCGGGCAGGTGCAGCTCATCCACTCGCTGCTGCTGGAGCGGCTGGAGCCGAAGGAATGGGAGGACCGGCGGCTGCGGGTGGGCACGCCCCCGGACTTCCAGGGTGACGAGCGCGACGTCGTGTTCCTGTCGCTCGTGATCGCGGAGAAGCGGCAGGCGCTGACGGGTACGGAGTGGCAGCGGCGGTTCAACGTGGCCGCCTCGCGGGCGAAGGACCAGGCGTGGCTGTTCCACTCCGTGGGGCTGGCCGACCTGTCGCTGGCCGACCTGCGGCACTCGCTGCTGTCCTATGTGCTCAATCCGCCGCCCGCGCTCGGCGGGCCGGTGCTCGCGGACGTCACGGCCGACGAGCCGCACCCGGCGTTCGGCTCGCTCATCGAGCAGCAGGTGTTCCTGCAGATCCGGGCTCGCGGCTATCACGTGACGCCCCAGGTGGAGGTCAACGGGCGCTACGTCGACCTGGTCGTCACGGGCGCGCGCGGGCGCCTCGCGGTCGAGGTGGACGGCGCGCACTGGACCGGTACGCCGGAGCAGCGGGAGGCCGACCTGGACCGGGAGCGGGAGCTGAAGCGGGCCGGCTGGCGCTTCTGGCGGGTCCGGGAGAGCGAGTTCCGCTACGACCCGCAGGCCGCGCTCGCGGGGCTCTGGGAGACGCTGGACCGCCTCGACATCCGCCCGTTCGACGCCGCGGATGCCGCGCCGGCCACGACCGCGACCGTGTGGGAGCCCGCGCCTCTATCCACTGTGGAGGGCGTCGACGGGCTGGAGTCCGGAAATCCGGACGAACTGGACGACGTACGGCTCGTCACCACGCGGGTGCTGTGATCTATCTCTGCTGGTGAGGATCACCGTGGAGGGGTGGGAAACTGTCCGCCGCCCGATTAGAATGGGTGTACTAATCGAGTGATGTGGACGGAGGCGCCATGACCCCGGTGCGGACCCCGACCGATCTGCCGTACGCGACGCTGCTGGGCTTCACCCGCTACGTGGCGCGCACCGGCCCGACGAAGGCCACCTTCGTCGGCGGCCTGCGCAAACAGCGCGCCAGCGGCGGCGGGTTCAACCCGCACGGCCAACTGGTCAAGGCGCTCAAGGCCGACATCCAGTTCCGTACGGCCGGCCGCCACCTGGTCGAGGTCGTCGACCAGGTGAAGCCGCGCTGGCGTCCGCTCTACTCGGCGTTGTCGCAGGGCGCGCGGCGTTATCTGGAGTCGCTGGGCGACCTCACCGATGTCGCGCTCATGCCGACCCACGAGGCGATCGCCATGGTCGACGCCCTGCCCGTGAAGGTCAGCCCGCACTTCGGGCTGCGCCGCGCCGACGGCCAGCGCGAGGCCGTGCGGCTGCACTTCGACGAGGAGCCGCCGACCCGCGAGGCGACGCTGGCCACGCTTCACCTCATGGCGTCGCACATGGACCAGATCCTGCCGAACGCCGAGCCGGTGCTCGTCGACCTGCGCCGGGGAGAGGTCCTCCGCGCCGGCAGGGCCGCCGGCACGCCCGAGGTGGGCCGCTGGCTGGCGGGCGAGGCCGCCGCCTTCTCCGCCATGTGGCGCGCCGCCGCCTGATCCGTCCGCGACGCGCGGGAACGGCGTACCGACACGCGCCGTCCCCGCGCGTCGTCTTGTGTGACCATACGGTCGTCCTAATGCGGTATTAGTGGGTGTATGTCCGATGATGGCGCGTGGTCGCGGCGGATGCTGGCGATCACGCCGGCCGCGATCGGAGTGGGCGTCGGGTGCAGTTTCCTGCTCGGCGCGGTGCTCAAGCTGGCCAACAGCCTGGAGCACGGGGTCTGGGTGGCGCTGCCCGAGGCCGCGGGATTCCCGCCGGACTCCTGGTGGTGGATTCTCGGCGTGCTCACCGCCACCGGGCTCGCCGTGGGCCTCGTGGTCGCGTACCTGCCGGGTCACGCCGGGCCCGATCCGGCGACCGAAGGACTCGTCGCCCCGCCGCACGCGGTCTCCGTCGTGCCCGGCCTGCTCATCGCCGTCACCCTCGCCCTGGCCGGCGGGGTCAGCCTCGGACCGGAGAACCCGATCATCGCCTCGTCCGTGGCGCTGGCGTGCGCGCTGGGTGTGGCCTGGCGCGGGCCGGCCACCACGCCGCTGTGGGTGGGGCTGGCCTCGGCCGGGACCATCGGCGCCATGTTCGGCACCCCGGTCGCCGCGGCGCTCGTCCTGTCCGAGATGCCGGGCACCGATCCCCGCGAGCCGTTGTGGGACCGGCTGTTCGCCCCGCTCGTCGCGGCGGGCGCCGGCGCGGTCACGACGCAGTTGCTCGGGCAGCCCGTGTTCGCCGTGGCCGTCCCGCGCTATCCGGGGCTGCGCCTCATCGACGTGGTCAGCGGGAGCGTGATCGCGGTGGCCGCGTGCGCGCTGGGCCTCGGGATAGTGGCGCTGTTCCCGGTCGCGCACGCGATGTTCTGCCGGTTCCGGCATCCGGTCATCATGCTCACCTGTGGTGGCCTCGTCCTCGGCCTGCTGGGCGTGATCGGCGGCCGCATCACGCTGTTCAAAGGCCTGCACGAGATGCAGGAACTCACCGCGGACGTCGCCGCGTACTCGACGCTCGGCCTGGTGCTGATCATCGCGGTCAAGGCGGGGGCCCTGCTCGTCGCGGCGAGCTCCGGTTTCCGTGGCGGCCGGATCTTCCCCACGGTCTTCATCGGCGTCGCCATCGGCCTGCTGGCGTCCCGCATCGCGCCGGGCGTACCGACGGGCGTGGCGATCGGCAGCGCCGTGCTGGGCATCGTGCTCGCCATCACCCACCAGGGCTGGCTCAGCCTGCTCATGGCCGCCGCGGTCGTCGCGGACACGACCCTGCTGCCGATCCTGGCCATCGCCGTACTCCCCGCGTGGCTGTTCGTCCGCTCGCGGCACGGCATGGTGATCGAGGAACCGGCTCCACCACGGCCTACGCCGGCGTGACCGAGCTGATCCGGCTCAGCGCGAACACCCGCTCGTCGTCGCGCAGGCGGCACCAGGCCTCCAGCACGTGCCCGTCGAGGGCGAGCGGCTCGATCACCCGGTGCGTCACGTCGCCCTCCGCGTCCCGGTATGTGATCTTGACTGACTCCTCAGCCGTGAGCGCGTCCGCGAGCAGGCAGATCTCCTGATCGGACAGGCCACGCGCGTGCGCGCCGATCAGCTCGTGCAGCAGGTCGTGGGCGTCATCGCCGTCCAGCTCGTCGAGGTCGTCCACCAGCCCGGGGCGCCTCGTCTGCCCCGGCACCCGGGCCGGTCGCGGCCCGCGCGTCGCGCGCCGGGACGGCTCCAGCGGCGGCCCGGCCAGGATCGCCGCCGCGATCTCGGGCGCGGTCGGGTCCTCCGGGGCGGCCTCGGCGATCGGGGCGGCGCCCAGGTCGGCCTCCGACCACGCCGTCGGGCTCGCGCGGCGCGGGCTCGGCCGGTCCACCACGATCGCGCCGGTGGCGTCCTCCGCGGCCGGGGCGTACCCGGCCGAGCGCAGCGCGGCCACCGTCTCGGCCGGCCCGGCGGCGCTCGTGAGGACGGTCGGCGCGAGCGGGACGAGTCCCAGCCTGGCAAGCGGTCGCGCCTTCGCCACCTCGGCGAGCAGGGAGGCGTCGGCGCTGTGCAGCACGCAGCCCACGGCGCGGACCCGGACCTCGCCGTGGCGGCGGCCGGCGTCCGCGATGAGGTAGGTCAGCGGCTGGGGCAGCGCGCCCGTCGTACTGGCGGCCGTCAGCGCCGCGGTGAGGGCCGGGCCGTCCGTACCGGCGTCGAGCGCGCGGCGTACGGAGGCCGCGGAGAAGCGCCACACGGACGCCCCGCCCCGCGACTCGCGGTCGGCGGCCGAGTCGAGCAGGTCGGCCAGGTCGCCGGCTGGGGAACCGGGCACGACGACCGTCAGGTCGGCCTGGAAGGTCGCGCTCGTCGTGGCCGTACCGAGCAGGTCCCGGCCGGCGGCTCGCAGCGCGCCCGGATCGTCCGCCGCCAGGGCCGCGCCGAGGGGCGTGAGCGCCCCGTGCGCCACGATGCCGAGCGTGCCGGCCTCCTGCCAGCACGCGCACGTGAACGCGTCGCCGTCGGGCAGCAGGTCCATGACGGCGGGTACCTGCCAGCGCACGAGCCGGGCCACGTCGGCCGGGTCGGCCACGGACTCCCCCGGCGCCAGGGCGGCCACGGCCCGCAGGACGGCCTGGCGGAGCATGACCAGCACGGTGCCGGTCGCGTCGCGCAGCAGGGCGGGCGTACTGGTCGTGTCCGCAGGCGCGGCCGATGTGGCGGTCAACCCGCCGCCGCCCACCCACGCCGCGGCCCCGCCGCCCGCCCCCGTGCCGGTAGGGGCGGCCGGCAGCTGCCACCACGCCGCGGCGAGGGTGGCGAGGCGGTCAGCCGGCTCGGCACGCAGCCAGCGGTCGTACGCCTCCGTGGCGAGCACGCTGGTCTCCTCGATCGCCAGGAGGCCGCCCGTGTACCCGATCTCCAGCCAGAGCCGGACGTCGCCGGGCCCGGTCCCCGAGGCCTTCGCGAGCCGCTTGAGTTCCCGGCTGCCGACGCCGCCCGACTTCAGCAGCGCCACGGGCGCCAGCGCGGCGGCACCGAGAACCGCGCCGGCCCGTTCGAGGGCGGACGTTGCCGCGGCGGCCGACTCGCGCCGCAGCGCGTCCGCGGCGACCGGCGCCGTCCTGGCCGCGGGCGGGTGCGGGTCGAACGGTGGCCGCCAGTCGGGTCCGCGCAGGGCCATCGCGATCTCCGCCGGCATGACCGCGGTGTCCCAGTCGTCCGGCACGAACAGACCGTTGCGCAGGCCCCAGACCACGTCGTCGCGGACGGTGCCGCTCGTGCGGGTGTACCCCTGTTCGGAGACGGCCGGGCCGTGCCAGGCGACGTGGGTGACGAAGTCGCGGACCCCGGCCGGCGCCGCGGCGACCACGGCCCGCACGGCCGCCCCGTCGGCCGCCGCGGCCACGAGCGCCGCCAGGACCTCCCGTTTGGTCCTACCGGCCGGCAGGCGCCACGCGGTCGCGATGCCGTGGAGGTCGCGTGCCGTCAGCTGGTTGTAGGCGTACTCGACCGGCGGGCCGAGCCGGTGCGGCTGCGGAAACGCCTCGAGCAGCGCGGGCGGTACGCACAGGACGTCGCCGACGCGCCAGGCGAGCGCGCGGTCGGCGAGCCAGTCCAGGACGCGGGCCAGCTCCGGGTCGTCGGGCGTGACGCCCAGCCCGGCGGCCAGCTGCGCGAGCGGGGCGGCGGGGCCCACGTCCAGCGCGGCGACCATCTCGACGACCTGGGTGGCCGGCGTGTGCGAGGTGTAGAGGGCGGTCAGCGTCGCGGAGCGGCGCGAGAGCCGGGCGACCAGTTCCGTCAGCGTCCGGGCCGGCCGGGGCAGCCGGGCCTCGGCTCGGTTGGCGACAATCCGGGCCAGCGCGTCGGCGTCCAGGCTGCTGAGCCAGGTACCCAGGTCCGGGTACGTCATCGCGGTGTCCCCTCAGATCGTCCGAACGCGGCGCACCCATCCTGCCTTGCGTGGGGGCCGGCCGCACCGGACGCGCCCGCCTGGTCGCGCCACGGGGTGAGAAATGTGAACGGCGTGTCGCCACGCCGCCGTGGCGGTGAATTTTGATCTCATCACAGCCTGGGCGTTATGCGAAGATTTATGCTGTTTACGCAGAGAATGCCCGCTACGACCCTTTGTCGGCTGCGCGATCATCGTCCACATGGGTCCTGACCGGACAGTGCACTGTGGAATGGATATTGCCGAAATCCTGGACACCCGAGGGACGAAGTGGCAGCGTAGAGGCATGGCAGATGGAGTCAACGCAACCGCGGCGGCCCTTCTCGGGCTGTTGCATGAGGGCCCGATGACGGGTGGACAGTTGATGGCGACGGCGGAGCGCCGCCTGGGGCCCTACTGGTCCATGACGCGCAGCCAGGTCTACCGTGAGCTGCCCGCACTCGCCGACATGGGGTACGTGCGGGAGGGCAAGCCCGGTCCGCGGGCCAGCCAGCCCTACGTGATCACGCCGGCCGGCAAGCGTGCCTTCGCCCGTTGGCTCGCCGAGGAGCCCAGCCTGGAGTCGCTGCGCAACCCGACCGCGCTGCGCGTGGCGTTCGGCGCCCACCAGTCTTCGTCGGCACTGAAGAACCTCTACTCGACCGCGACCGAGGAGCACACCGAGGCGCTCGCCGCCGTCCGGGAGCAGATCAAGGCGGCCAAGGCCGAGGGCGACAGCTACGGCGTCGCGGCACTGGACTTCGCGGTGGCCTACCACAAGGCCGCGCTGACCTGGCTCAAGAGCGTTCCGGCCAAGTAGGGCTCGGGTCGCGAGCCTTGATCACAACAGCCGGCTAGGCTTGATGCTCGTGACCACTGCCGACCTCGCTGACAAGCTCAAGGAACTCGACGCCACGCTGCGCAACATCGAGACCGTGCTGGACCTCGACAAGATGCGCCGCGAGAAGGCCGATCTCGAGGAGCAGGCCGGCGCCCCCGATCTCTGGGATGACCAGGCGAAGGCCCAGCAGGTGACCTCCCGCCTCTCCTACGTGGGTGGCGAGATCAACAAGGTCGAGCGACTGCGCGCCCGACTCGACGACGCCGCCGTGCTCCTGGAGCTCGCCGAGGCGGAGGACGACGCCGCGTCGCTGGCCGAGGCCGGCAACGAGGTCGTCGCCCTGACCAAGTCGGTCGAGGAGCTTGAGGTCCGGACCCTCCTGTCGGGGGAGTACGACCCCCGCGAGGCGCTCGTCACGATCCGCTCCGGCGCGGGGGGTGTGGACGCCGCGGACTTCGCGGAGATGCTCCTGCGGATGTACCTGCGCTGGGCCGAGCGGCACGGCTACAGCACGGACGTCTACGACACCTCGTACGCGGAGGAGGCGGGCCTCAAGTCGGCCACCTTCGCGATCAAGTCGCCGTACGCGTACGGCACGCTGTCGGTCGAGGCGGGCACCCACCGGCTGGTGCGGATCAGCCCCTTCGACAACCAGGGCCGCCGGCAGACCAGCTTCGCCGCCGTCGAGGTCGTCCCGGTGGTCGAGCAGACCGACGAGATCGACATCCCGGATGACGACCTGCGCGTGGACGTGTACCGGTCGTCCGGCCCGGGCGGCCAGGGCGTCAACACGACCGACTCCGCCGTGCGGCTGACCCACATTCCCACCGGCATCGTGGTCAGCTGCCAGAACGAGCGCTCCCAGCTGCAGAACAAGGCCACCGCCATGAGTGTGCTGAAGGCGAAGCTGCTCGCGGTGAAGCGCGCGGAGGAGCAGGCCAAGATGGACCAGCTGCGCGGCGACGTGGCGGGGTCCTGGGGCGACCAGATGCGCTCCTATGTGCTACACCCTTACCAGATGGTGAAGGATCTTCGTACGGAGTACGAGACCGGCAACCCGACGGCTGTCTTCGACGGTGACATCGACGGGTTCATCGAGGCGGGCATCCGCTGGCGGAAGCAGAACCAGCTTGCCGCGGCGGCGTAGCCACCGCGATACCGAAAAAGGCGGCAGCGGCACCGGAGCCGTTGCCCGGAGGAGGGACCAGTGCAGGTCTCGGCGCGGGGAGACTACGCGGTCCGCGCGGCGTTGACGCTGGCGGCGGCCTACCCGACCACCGTTTCCGCGCAGGCGCTCGCCACCGAACAGCAGATGCCCCGCAAGTTCCTGGAGGCGATCCTCGCCGACCTTCGCCGCGCCGGGGTGGTGCAGAGCTCCCGCGGCGTCGACGGCGGATACACGCTGTCCAAGCCGCCCGGCGAGGTGGTGGTCGGCCAGATCCTGCGCGCGGTCGACGGACCGCTCGCGGGCGTGCGCGGTCAGCGTCCCGAGGAGACGGCCTACCTGGGCGCGGCGGAGTACCTGCCGCACCTGTGGGTGGCGGTGCGCGCCTCCGTGCGCCGGGTGCTCGATGAGGTCACCCTCGCCGAGCTGGTGCGCGGGCGGCTGCCGGCGCACGTACGGCGGCTCATCGCGGACCACGAGGCGTGGCAACCACGCTGACGCAGCGTGTTCCCCCTACTCCTCAGAGCAATCTTTGGTGAGTACGGGCGATCGCATGACCGGCACGTTTCAGGGTGAATGCGGCTCAACCGGGCACGTGGACTTGGCGGTTCGGTGACAGCGCGTAGACTCACCACCCGTGATTGCGCTTGAGCACGTGACAAAGACCTACCCCAAGGCGTCGCGCCCTTCCCTCAACGACGTCTCGGTCACCATGGAGAAGGGCGAGTTCGTCTTCTTCATCGGACCCTCCGGCTCCGGCAAGTCAACGTTCATCAAGCTGTTGCTGCGCGAGGTCCAGCCCACCAAGGGCAAGATCATGGTGAACGGGCGCGAGCTCGGCCACATGCGGTCGTGGCGCGTGCCGCACTTCCGGCGCTCCATCGGCTGCGTATTCCAGGACTTCCGCCTGCTGCCGAACCGGACCGCGTACGAGAATGTCGCCTTTGCCCTCGAGGTGATCGGCAAGACGCAGGCCGTGGCGCGCCGGGTCGTGCCCGAGGTGCTCGAACTCGTCGGCCTCGGCGGCAAGGAGCACCGGTATCCGCATGAGCTCTCGGGTGGTGAGCAACAGCGCGTCGCGGTCGCCCGGGCGTTCGTGAACCGGCCGCTCATCCTGCTCGCCGACGAGCCCACCGGAAACCTGGACCCGGACACCTCGATCGAGATCATGCGACTGCTCGACCGGATCAACCGGACCGGCACCACGGTCGTGATGGTGACGCACGACTCCAACATCGTGAACCAGATGCGTCGCCGGGTCGTTGAGATTGAGGCCGGCAAGATCGTTCGTGACCAGCCCCGGGGCGTCTACGGCTGACGGCCGGACCAGAGAAGGCGGGAAGGATCCCACCCGATGCGTATCAAATACGTCCTGTCCGAGGTGCTCACCGGACTGTGGCGCAACGTCACCATGACCATCGCGATGATCATCACGATGGCCGTGTCGCTGACGCTGGTCGGCGCGAGCCTGCTGATGTTCATGCAGGTCAACCTGATGAAGAACTTCTACTACGAGCAGATCGAAGTCACGATCTTCCTCAAGAGTGACGCGACCCAGCCGCAGAAGGACGCGATCAGCGCGGCCCTGAGCGGCGACGAGCTCGTGGAGGATTCGGAGTTCGAGACGCGCGAGCAGGCGTTCGCCCGGTTCAGCGAGATCTTCAAGGACGCGCCCGACCTGGTCGCCTCCACCAAGCCCGACTCGCTGCCCGAGTCGTACCGGGTCAAGCTCAAGGATCCCGGCAAGTTCCCCGAGATCGAGTCGAAGTTCCAGACGATGGAGGGCGTCGACGAGATCGTCGACCAGAAGGCGCTGCTCTCCAAGGTCTTCTCGGTGATCGGTTCGCTGCAGAAGCTGGCTCTGATCATCGCCATCGTGCAGGGTGTCGCGGCCCTCCTCCTGGTGATCAACACGATTCAGGTGGCCGCCTACAGCAAACGACGCGAAGTCGCCGTCATGAAGCTCGTCGGCGCCTCGAACTGGTTCATCCAGGCACCCTTCGTCCTGGAAGCCGTGGCGGCGGGCCTGATCGGCGCGATCATCGCGTACGTCATCCTGATCTGTTCCAAGATCTTCGTCATCGACGGGACGCTGAAACCGCTCACCACCCTGCTGTTGGACGTTCCCTGGAGCAACGTGCACCTGGTGTTCCCGGCCATCGCCGGGGTGGCCGTGCTGATCAGCTCGATCACCGGCTGGGTCGCGCTGCGCTTCTACATCAAGGTCTGACCCAGCTCTGCCGGAACCACCTCGGGCCCGAGGCGTGCCGCCCACCAGCGGCCGCCCCGGGCCCGAGGCGCGTTACCGGGGGCGACTTGGCGGAGTCTCCAATGGCGCTCGAAGTAACGCGGCCGGGCTCGACCTCCTCCGCCATAGTCGGTAGAGCAATGAACCGTGGTGGTAGCTATACGTACCGCTACGGTTCATTGCTCCTTCGGTGGTCTGCCGGCCGCCGTCGTCTTCTCGCCTCGCCCAGCGTCGACTGCACGATGGCGGGACGCGCTCTGGTCCCGGCCGCATCGGGAAGCCGCATCGGGCGTGCAGCTGGCATGCGGCGAGCGGAATCTCAATGGTGTCATTTTCGGCAAAACGGTCGTTAGTCACTGCGGGCGGCGCTACCCGGTGCCGCGTGGGCCAGGAACGGTGGGCAGTGGAGCGAACCGCGCTCAAACGCGTCGTGGGCGCGCTGGCGGCCGTCCTCGTGCTGCTGGCCGAGGTGCCGGCGACGGCTGACCCGCATGACGACAAGAAGCGCGTGGATCGGGCTGCCGCCCGTACGAGGGCTGCTCTGGAGATCGCCAACGGCCGGGCGCAAGCGGCCGGCGTGGCGTACACCCAGGTCAACAGGAAGCTGCCGGGAGCCCGGCGGCGGCTCGCGGTGGCCCAGGGCCAGCCGGCCGGCGCCCGGGTCGCGGCCCGCACCGCCGCGCGGGCCGCGCGCTGCGCAA
>NZ_BAAALS010000005.1:0-271933 GCF_039528415.1 Luedemannella helvata | reverse complement strand
CCACCGCCCCATTTTCGCGCCTCCAGGGCGCCCGGCCACGGGCCCGATGATTTGGGCGGAAAGGCGCGCTATTCGGGCGTGTCATGACACGCGGAACCACCCAAACGTCGGAGAGCGAGGACCAGCGCGCGAGCATCAGAGCCGGCGAGCGCCTGGCGGGCGGGTATCGGCCGGCGGGGCCGGGGGACAGGTGGGGTGCGGGTGGGGTGGTGGGGCAGGATGGGGGGCGGTAGGGACGGAGGTGGCGGTGGCCGGCAAGATCCGCGACGAGGACATCGCGCTCGTGCGCGATAAGACGTCGATCGTCGACGTGATCTCCGAATCGGTGACGCTGCGCTCGGCGGGCGGCGGCAACCTCAAAGGGCTGTGCCCGTTCCACGACGAGAAGACGCCGTCGTTCAACGTGTCCGCCACCCGCAACGTCTTCTACTGCCACGGCTGCGGGGCTGGTGGCGACGCGCTCAAGTTCGTCATGGACCACGAGCACCTGACGTTCGTCGAGGCGGTCGAGCGGCTGGCCGCGCGCGCCGGGGTGCAGTTGCGGTACGTGGAGGCCGGCCCCGCTCCCGTACGGGCGCAGCAGGGCAACAAGCAGCGGCTCATCGCGGCGCACGCGGCCGCCGCCGAGTTCTACGCCGCCCAGCTCGCCACTCCCGCCGCCCGCGCGGCGCGGGAGTTCCTGGCGCAGCGCGGCTTCGACCGCGTGGCCGCCCAGCGCTACGGCTGCGGGTTCGCCCCCGACTCCTGGGACGCCCTCGCGCATGAGCTGCGGCGACGCGGCTTCTCCGTCGAGGAGATGATCAACGCGGGGCTGGCCAAGCAGGGGCGGTCCGGGCCGATCGACCGGTTCCGCCGCCGGCTGCTCTGGCCGATCAAGGACCTGGCCGGCGACATCATCGGGTTCGGCGCGCGCAAGCTGTTCGACGACGATGACGGCCCGAAGTACCTGAACACCCCCGAGACCGCGATCTACAAGAAGTCGCACGTCCTCTACGGCATCGACCAGGCAAAACGCGAGATCGCCAAGCAGGGGCGGGTGGTGATCGTCGAGGGTTACACGGACGTGATGGCCTGCCACCTCGCCGGCGTACCGCTCGCGGTCGCGACCTGCGGCACCGCGTTCGGCGGCGACCACATCGGGGTGCTGCGCCGCCTGCTCATGGACACGGACGCGTACGGCGGCGAGATCATCTTTACGTTCGACGGGGACGCGGCCGGCCAGAAGGCCGCCCTGCGCGCCTTCGAGGACGACCAGAAATTCGTCGCGCAGACCTTCATCGCGGTCAGCCCGGACGGCATGGACCCGTGCGAGCTGCGCCTCGCCCACGGCGACGCGGCCGTGCGCGACCTGGTCGCCCGCCGCGAGCCGCTCATCGCGTTCGCGCTGCGTTCCACCCTCGCCCGCTACGACCTCGACACCGCCGAGGGCCGGGTGGGCGCCCTGCGCGTCGCCGCCCCGCTCGTCGCCAGGATCAAGGATCGGGCGCTGCGCCCGGAGTACGCCCGCAAGCTCGCCGGCGACCTCGGCATGGACGTCGAACCGGTCACCCGGGCCGTGGCCGCGGCGGCCGGCCGCCAGGGTGACGCCGTGGCACCCTCCCCACGCACCGCCCCGGACGCCAATGACCCCCGCGTCCTCGTCGAGCGAGAGGCGCTCAAGCTGGCCATCCAGGAGCCCGTGCTCGCCGGCCCGGCCTTCGACGCCCTCGACGCCGACGTGTACCTGCACCCGCTCCACGTGACCGTCCGCGAGGCGGTGGGCGCCGCGGGCGGGGCCAGCTCGGCCGTCGGCGGGGTCAACTGGGTCGAGGCCGTCCGCGACGCCTGCGACGACCTGGGCGCCAAGGCGCTCGTCGGCGAACTGGCCGTCCAGCCGCTCATGGTCGACGGCGACCCCGATCCCCGGTACGTCACGATCACGCTGGCGCGCCTGCAACTGCACGCTGTGAGCCGCCGCATCGCCGACCTCAAGTCCAAGCTGCAACGCATCAACCCGGTCACCAACCAGGACGATCACCTGCGTCTGTTCGGCGAGCTGGTCTCGCTGGAAGGCCAGGCGCGCGCCCTGCGCGAGCAGACGGTCGGAGGGCTGTAGACCATGTGGGGACGCGGCAAGAAACTGCCGGCCGAGCGCCGGCCCGCGCTGGAACGCGACGAGCGCGTCCTCGGCTGGGCGCGCACCACCGACGACGGCACTGTCGTCACCACCAACCGGGGCCTGTGGCTGCCCGGTCGCGCGGAGCGGCTCGGCTGGCATGAGATCCACAAGGCCACCTGGGACAACCCGCGCCTGACGATCACTCCGGGCGCCCCGGTCGGGGACGGCGACGGGTACACCATCATGGCCGACCAGCCGCCCATCCGGGTCTCCCTCACCGATCCGGGCGACGTACCGTCCCAGATCAACACCAGGGTGACCCGCTCGGTGGCTGTCAGCACCCATCACACCCTGGCGGCCGGCGGGGCCGTGCGCGTCGTCGGCCGGCGCGTACCCGGCGTCGACGGCGTGACCTGGCATGTCCGCTACGACGAGGGCACGGACGCGCACGACCCGCTCGTGGTCCTGCAGACGGCCCAGCTGGTGGCCGAGGCCGCCTACGTGCCGACCGAATGACTCACAGGATCGGCTTGCCGCCGGTCACCGGGATCACCGCGCCCGAGATGTAGCTGGCCTCGTCCGAGGCGAGCAGCACGAACACGGGTGCCACCTCTTTCGGCTCGCCGGCCCGGCCGAGGGGAGTGTTCTTGCCGAACTCCGCCACGTGGTCGGGCGGCATCGTCGACGGGATCAGCGGCGTCCAGATCGGCCCCGGCGCCACCGCGTTCACCCGGATGCCCCGGTCGCCCAGCAGCTGGGCCAGGCCCGCCGTGAAGTTCGCGATCGCGCCCTTCGTCGTGGCATAGGGCAGCAGCGTCGGCCGAGGCTGGTCGGCGTTGATCGAGCTGGTGTTGATGATCGAGGCACCCTCGCCCAGGTGGGGCAGGGCCGCCTGCACCAGCCGGAACATGGCGGTGATGTTCACGTCGAAGGTGTGCAGCCATTCCTCGTCCGAGATCTCCTCGACCTTCTCGTGGGTCATCTGGTAGGCGGCGTTGTTGACCAGCACGTCCACCCGGCCGAACTCCTCGACCGCCCGGTCGATCACCGCCTGGCACTGCGCCCGGTCCGATAGGTCGCCCGGCACGAGCACGGCCCTGCGGCCGGCCGCCTCCACCAGCGCCGCCGTGTCGCGGGCGTCGTCGTCCTCGTTCAGGTACGAGATGAGCACGTCCGCCCCCTCCCGGGCGAACGCGATGGCGGTCGCGCGGCCGATGCCGCTGTCGCCACCCGTGATGATCGTGGCCTTGCCGGCGAGCCGGCCCGAGCCCCGGTAGGACTCCTCGCCGTGGTCGGGCTTACGGTTCATCGCCGAGGTCGTGCCCGGCGGCTGCTGTTGGGGTTCCTCGCTCATGCCTGGCCCTTACCCCCGCCACGGCCGGCGACACGTCCGTTAGCCTCGCGGGATGGCCAGCCCCCGCGTCCTCGTGTTCTCCAGAACCACCGGGTACCGGCATGAGTCCATCCCCGCCGGGGTGGCCGCCCTCCGCCGCGTCGCCACCCGGGCCGGCTTCGCCGTGGACGCGACCGAGGACCCGTCCGTCTTCACGGGCGCGGACCTCCGGACGTACCAGGCAATGGTTTTTCTGCAGACCACGGGCCCGGTGTTGGACGCGGCCGCACGCGACGCGGTGGCCGGGTTCATTACCGGTGGCGGCGGGTTCCTGGGCGTGCACGCGGCGATCCTCGCGGAGCCCGACTGGCCGTTCTACCGCGACCTGCTCGGCGCGGAGTTCACCGGACACCCGGAGGTCCAGGCCGGTGTGGTCGACGTCCGCACGCGTGATCACCCGGCCACGGCCGGGCTCCCGCCGCGGTGGGAACGGGTCGACGAGTGGTACGACTTCGCGGCCCGCCCGACCGGCGTCCGGACGCTCCTCGCGGCGGACGAGGCCAGCTACGCCGGCGCGACCATGGGGGAGCCGCACCCGCTGGCCTGGTGTCACGACCGGCTCGGCGGGCGCATGTTCTACACGGCCCTGGGACACACCGTTGAGGCGTACTCGGAACCGCTGTTCCTGGAGCACCTCAGCGGCGCGCTGGGCTACGTCACGTTTGAGGGCCCGACGCCGGGCCCTCAAACGTGAGACGCGCCCATGAGCCGGATCAGAACGCGTTGGCGGTGAAGCCCGCCCGACGGTTCGCCGTATCCCAGGCACCCTCCGTGTCGGTGTCGGTCTCGCTCGCGGAAGACTGCGAGCGACGGTCCTTCACGGAGTGAATCTTGTCGGTGACGACGTTCTTGCTCTGGTCGTACAGCTTGGTGGCCTGCGCCTGAACGACACCGGCCGCCTCCTGCACCGTGGGGCTCTCCCAAACCTGACGGCCCCGCGCCACGATCTGCTCGTAGCGCTGCCGACCGGCCTTGGAGCCCAGCACGTAGCCGACCGCCAAGCCGCCGATGAACAGAAGCTTGCCGCGCATGGTCAATCCCCTCTCTGCCGTGCTGCCCGGTGACTCCCATCCTGCCCGCCCCGGCCCCGTTTCATGCTTCATCCTGCCGGGTGCGTCCCTGATCTGTCCTGGCTGGGGACTGATGTCCGGCTCTGCGGATGCGCGCGGGATACCCCCTGGCGCGAACCCCCCAATCGTTGTGTACTCTTGTCGAGGCCTCAGGCACGGTCCCCCGTAGCTCAATTGGCAGAGCAGCCGGCTGTTAACCGGCAGGTTTTTGGTTCGAGTCCAAACGGGGGAGCTCCACTCGACGATCATGGACGGGATCTTGGCGATCCCGTCCATTACTCGTTTGCCCTCCGTAGGTAAGCTGTCCGCGCCGGGGCGGTAGCTCAGCCGGTTAGAGCAGGGGACTCATAATCCCTGGGTCGCGGGTTCGAGTCCCGCCCGCCCCACCATCTCCGCAGGTCAATGGCCTGTTCGCGGCGCCGCGTGGCGGTCAATACCAGGGCGTACAGCAGCGAAGTACAGCAACGGGCCGCCGCCATCATCGGTCGAGGCTTTCGCCCAGGCGCTTGAGCGCGTCTCGCGTCTGCTGCGACGAGACCACGGTGTATATCTCCGCGCTCGGAATGGTAGGGGGCGGCCAGGGGGCGAGCTGGGCCTGGTCTCTCGCGGGTATCAGGCGTGGACCGAGCTGTCTGATCACACCTTGAGGACGTCCACGTCGTACAGCGTTATCGACGCGTCGCGGGAGGCAAGGGTCAGCCCTTCGGTGATTGCCTGCGCCACCAGCATGCGGTCGAAGGGATCGCGGTGATGCGGTGGCAGGCGGCCGGCGGCGATAGCGTGGGCGTGGGTCACCGGGAGTTCTCGGAAGCCCATGTCTCTTACCCGCTCTGCGAGGTCAGGGGGTCCGGCGAGTTTCCCCGTATTCTGTTTGATGGTGATTTCCCACAGGGTGACCGGGGAGAGGAAGACGTCCGGCTCGTGGCGTAGTCGGTCGAGTAACTCGGTGCCGAGGGTCGGGTCACCGGTAATGGCCCAGAGCGCGACGTGAGTGTCCAGCAGCAGGTTCATGCGCCGATGCCGAAGTCGTCGGCGATCTCGGCATTGGTCTGTGGTGAGTCCCAGTCGCCAGAGAGGTCCAATTGGCCGGCGAGGGAGCCGATTGCGGTGCGGTTGGCCCGCCGGACCAGCGGTACGATCTTCGCCACCGGGGTGCCCGCCCGGTCGATAATGATCTCCTCGCCGTGCTCCACCCGTTCGATGATGCGCGACAGGTGGGTCTTGGCATCGTGCATGTTGTAGTGCGCCGCCTCAGCCGACATGGCGCGACCCCCTCGCCTAGCTAAGGGGTTAGTTTAGCCTGCCTGGCCGCGTGCGTCAGCGGTCTTGGCTGCTCAGGGCCGGGGTCGCCAGACGCCGTCCGCGCCCGCCGCAACGACGACGTCATCATCACGCGGATGGGCAACGCCCGCGTCAACGAACTCGTTGCGGCGTTGCCCGCGCAGGCGTGGTGCCGCATCTCCGCCGGCGCCGGAGCACACAACCCTCGCGTCCACGACTGGGCCCGGGTACCGATCGGGATGGTAGCCGCAGGGTTCAGGTGCGGCTACCACTCTCGGCCGGCCGGGTCAGGCGTCGCGGCGGGCGGCGGCCAGCAGCGCCCGGGCGATCGCGAGGAGCCCGACGAACAGCAGAATGTCCGTTGCCACGGTGAGGCCGATGTTCCCCTCCCGGCCCGGGATGAACAGCACGCCACCGGCCACCAGCACAATGCCCGCCCAGGCCGGCACCTGCCCTGCCCGCCACAGCAGGACGCCGATGAGGATGAAGGTGACCGGGCCGAGCGCGCCCCACGGGTACATGGCGAAGAAGCCGATGACCTGCTGGCCGGTCGCCAACTCGTTATCGGCGTCGAAGGAGCGGCCGTAGTACTCCATGTCGATGCTGTGCAGGCCGAAGCCAACGCTCGCCGCATAGGTGGCGGAGAGGATGAGCAGCGCCTTGGACCACCGCCGGAAGCGCGGCTCCATGAGGCGGGACACGCCGGCGAAGGTGAGGATCAGGGCGAAGACCGTCCAGACGACGAGTGTGCCCCCCAGAATGCCGTTGTTCATCGCGTCGTTCGTGAAGCCGCCCCGGACGATGAAGGCGATGGTGCTCGCGACGAGCAGGATCGCCGCGAGCACGGCGGCGACGCCGTAGATGCGGGTCGGCAGTGCCGGCGCGGCGGTGCCGGCGGCCGGTGCGACCTCGCTGGTGGTCGTTGCGGTCATGGGGACTCCCGTTCGAAGAGGGACCGTTGGACACACGGTCGCAATGAAGGGGAGTCGCCCGACAGCGTGGCAACACCCGATCTGGGGTGTGGCCAGCACGCTCCGCGGGCTTCGGCCCACACGCTTCCAGCAGCGTGCGCGGCCGCCCATACTCGGTCGCATGCTGCCCAGGGACCGCCGCCGTGCGCTCGGCGTCACGGCCGTGGCCGGGACCTTGGCGGTGGTGGTGGTCTTTGCCTCGATGTGGTGGCGGCAGCGTCCCCTCGACGCCTACCTGAGTCTGTTCCTGCTCCACAACGGCCCACCGGCGGTGGTCCTGCTGTGGATGTCGCGGCTGGTGCTGCTGCGCCGGCCCGGCAACGGGGCCGGCCGCGTGCTGCTTGCGATCGGGCTGCTGAGCGTGGCCCACTCCGTTGCCGCGGCCCTCGCCGACGCGCGCATCGTGGCGGCCGGCTTCAGCGGGCCCGAGGTCTTCGAGCTGCCGCAGTACCAGATGGCCTGGCTTCCGCTCGACGCGGCGGTCCCGGTGTGGGTGCAGGCCTGGATCTGGGTGCCGACGGTGGTGCTCACGGCCACCGTCCTGTTGCTGCTCTTCCCCGACGGTCAGCTGCCGGGACCGCGCTGGCGGTGGGCGTCCGGCGCCGCGCTGGGCGGAGCCGCGCTGTTCATGCTGGGAAACGCCATCGACGCCTGGCCGGGCAGCACGTGGACCAACGTGGCCTACCCGCCCGTCATCGATGTGCTGCTCGCCTCGGGCGGCCTGCTCATCATCGGCGCGACGGTCGCCAGCGTGGTCGCGCTCGCCCTGCGGTGGCGACGGGCCCCGGCCGGGCAGCGCTACCCGTACCGCATGATCGGCGCGACTGCCGGGACGATGGCGCTGGTAATGATCCTGCTCTACCCCACGCCGTGGTGGGATGCCTACATCGTCGCCAGCCTCATCAGCCTCTACGCGCTGCTGACCGTCTATTCCCTGGCGGTGGCGCGGTACCGGCTGCACGACCTGGAGCCGCTCCTCGGCCGAGCCGCCGTCGCGGGCATCCTCTCGGTCGTCGCGATACTGATCTACGTCGGCATCGTCATCGGGGCCGGCACGCTGGTCAGCCGGCGGTTCGAGGATCAGCTCCTGGCGCTGCTGGCGGTCGCTGTGGTGGCCGTCGCGGTGGAACCCGTACGGCGTCGGGCCCGCCGCCTCGTCGACCGCGTGCTGTTCCGGCGTCACGCCGACCGTACGGAGGTCGTGTCGCAGCTCGCCGCCCGTACGACAGGCTCACCGGGCGCCGCGGCGGTCCTCGCCGACGCCGTCGAGCTGCTGGTGCGCAGCACCGGAGCCAGCCGCGCGGAGGCGTGGCTCGGCGGGTCGCGGGTTGCCGCCACGGGGCCGCCGCCCGCGGGGGAGCCCGTGCTTGAGGCTGAGATTGTCCACAGTGAACAGCGCATCGGCACGCTGCGGCTGTTCGCGCACGCCAGCGTCGACCTGACCCCCGACGCCGCCGCGGTGCTGGGGGACGTGGCCAACGTGGTCGGGGTCGCGGTGCACAACGACCAGTTGTCCGCCCAACTGCGCGAGCGGTTGGAGCAGCTCCAGGCGGTCAGCCGCCGGCTGGTCGAGGCGCAGGACAGCGCCCGGCGCAGCCTGGAGCGCGACCTGCACGACGGGGTACAGACGCGGCTGCTGTCGATCCGTATGCGCGCAGGCGCCGCGCACGCGCTGGCCTCCGGCCGTGGGCTGGGCGAGCTGGCTGACGCCCTGGGTACGGTCGCGGACGAGGTCGACTCGGCGGTCACCGAGCTTCGCGGACTCGCGCGCGGCCTCTACCCACCGGTGCTGCGCAGCTCCGGCGTCGCCTCGGCGCTGACCCTGCACTGCCAGGACCTGGGCACGCCGGTGACGGTGGAGGCCGACGGCGTGGGCCGCTGGGAGCCGGCGGTGGAGACCGCGCTCTACTTCACCTGTCTCGAGGCGGTGCAGAACGCGGTACGGCACGCTGGTGCGAGACGGGTGACGGTACGCCTGGCCGCGTCCGGCGACGGGCTCCGATTCACTGTGGCCGACGACGGCGTCGGTTTCGACCCCGCGACGCGTACCGGGGGCACCGGCCTGACCAATATGGACGACCGGATCACCGCGCTGCGGGGACACATGACGATCGACTCCGCGCCGGGTCGCGGTACGCAGGTGACGGGTGTGGTCCCGGCTCAGCCGCGCAGCGTCGACAGGTAGAGAGCCGCAGCCCGTACCCGCCGGTGCACGCGGGTGTCGTCGGGCGGCAGGTCGAGCTTCTCCATTACCGAACTGACGTGCTTCTCGATGGCCCGGACGGAAAGCGTCAGCTCGTCGGCGATGGACTGGTTCGACAGCCCCGACGCGACGAGCTTGAGCACCTGCACCTCCCGGTCGGTGAGCCGGGCCAGCTTCGAGGCGTCGTGCTGACGGCGCCTGGACGAGGGCGTCCACGACGAGCGGGTCCAGCACCGTGCCCCCGGCGATGACCGTGTCGAGCGCGTGCCGCAGTTGGGCCACGTCACCGACCCGCTCCTTGAGCAGGTAGGCGCGTCGGGCGGCGCCGGGTTCGAAAAGCCGGCGGGCCCACTCGGGCTCGATGTACTGGGACAGCACGACGACCCCGAGTTCCGGATGGCTGCGGGCCAGCGCCTCGGCCGCCCGGATGCCCTCGTCGTCGTGGTCGGGCCTCATCCGCACATCGGTGATCACCGCATCGGGACGGTGTGCCTCGACCGCCGCCAGCAACGCCTCGACATCCTCAACCGTGGCGACCAACTCGACGCCGCCGTGGGCGCGCAGCACCGCGCGCAGCGCCTCCCGGATCAGGAAGCTGTCCTCAGCCACGACGACCCGAATCGTCATGGGCGCTCACCTTACGCGGTGCTGACGGCGCGACACGCCTGGCGCGGCACTCAGTGATCGCGGATGGCCGCCTCGATCGCGCGGACGGTCGCTTCCGGGTCGTCGACCTCGATGTAGAGCCGGGTGAAATCCTCGCTGTCCACGGTGATGACAATGGCCTTGTCCGGGTTCCCGACATCCCAGAACACCCGGTCGCCATCCTGGGAGAACGTCCCGCCGAGGTAGCGGCCGTACCAGTCCGTGCCGAGGACCTTCCGTCCCGGCCATTCTGAGACCTTTGAGAAGCCCGGGAATCGTGTGGAGATTCCGGGATCGACCGTCGCCCCGCGCACGTGGGTCAACGGGATCGTCAACTCACTCTTGAGAGTCCACAGCTTCCGCAGGCCCTCTATGGTGACGACAAGGTCGCTGGCGGTGACCGTGACCTTAGCCAATGTTTCCTCCCTGCGGGTCGGGACGTCGAGGTGATGGATCGGGCGCGACGCCCGCTCGCCTGAGCAGCCGAGAGAAGATGACGTCGCTGGCAGACCCGGTGCGCTGGTGCAGGCTCGTTAGAACCTCGCGTGTGCGGGCGGCGACCGTGGGGTCGTGGGCGGCTCTTTCTCGGAGGGCAACCACGGTCAGGTCCAGCACCAGATCGTCGTCGTGCGGCGTGTGGCCGGTTGCGTGCAGATAGGCGTAACGGAACAGCTCCGCCTTACTCCCGAAGGCGCCGTAGAGGCTTCCGCGCAGTAGGCCCGTTGCGGACACCAGGTGGCTGATCGACGCACCTTCGTAGCCGCGGTCAGCGAAGGCCTGTGCGGAGACGCGAAGCACATGATCGCGATCGAATCTTGGTGTGCCTGCCATGCCTCAACCTATCTTTGTTTGATCGGTTGGTCAAACATCGCTCGGTGGCCAACTCTAGCGCTATGCGGCCTTCGTGGCGTTCGGCCACGGGTGGGCGTTTGTCGCCCGGCATCCGTCGCTGATGCGCTCACTTTGTCGCCCGCGACGGGCTCCCGGCCGGTCGCATAGATCCATCTGTATTGGTTCTGAGCAGCGGAAATACTACTTTTGGCTCTTGACATGATGTTGGGGGCTCCTGCGATATTGGACGGACCAATTTTCAACAGGTCGGACCGGTTCGGAGGAGCTGCTTGTGTCTGCCGTAGCGGATGTGCGGGACCAGATCCTGGCCCTTCTCGCCGAGACGCATGCCGCTGGCGAGGTGAAGCTGCCCAGCGAGCGGGCGCTGGCCAGCAGGTTCTCCGTCAGCCGTTCGACCGTGCGGGAAGCGCTGCGCGGCCTGGCCGACCAGGGCGGCATCGTCGCCAACCACGGCTCCGCGTGGGTGGTGCAGACCGGCACGAAGCAGCTGGTCCAGGCGCTCGGCCTGCAGTTGCAGTTCGGCGAGCTGACGCACGACCAACTGCTGGAGAGCCGCCTCGTGATCGAGCCGCCGGTGGCGTCGCTGGCCGCGCAGCGGCGCAGCGTCGAGGACCTGGCCGAGCTCCAGCGGCTGTACCTCTTCATGAGCGAGGCGGAGACGGATTCGGAGTTCCTCCGGTACGACATCGCCTTCCACGAGCAGTTGGCCCGCTGCACCGGCAACGGATACTTCGTGCTCGCGGTCACGCCGCTGCTGGTCACGCTCAGCGAGACCCGGCAGGAGAGCCTGGTGGAGCCGTCCCGGCGCCCCATGGTGCTCGACGAGCACCGCACGATCCTCGACGCGATCCACGCCCGCGACTCGGCGACGGCCGGCTCGGCGATGCGGGAACACATCGGCTCGTTCGCCCGAAGCGTCGGTCTCGCCATCGTCATGGACGCCGTCGCACCACGCCGGCGCGCCGCCGGCGGCAGCACCGCGCGACCGCGGAAGGCGGCGGCCGCTAAGCGCCAACCTAAGGAGAGCGATGGCTGAGCCACGACTGTTTCTCACCGAACCGGCGATCTGTCTCAGTGCCGCGGGCGGTGTGCAGATCGCCACGCCGCCGCGGCTGAACCTGATCGTGGGAACCCAGCTGATGGCCGTGAAGCTGGTGCTGCCCGCGGGCTTCGACCACCCCTGGCACAACCATCCGGAGCACGAGTCGATGGGCGTCGTGGTGCGGGGGCGGGTGCGCATGCGGATCGGCGACGACGACGACATCGAACTGGGCCCCGGCGACGTCTGGCACCACCCCGTCGGGGTCTACCACTCCACCCACGCGCCGGAAGAGGCGTGGGTGGTCGAAATGCACAGCCCTCTTCGACCGGATCTGGTCGGACTGCAAAACAAGGAGTAGACGCATGGGCATCCAGGTAATACGACAGGCTGACCTGAAGCCTTTCTGGGGCAACACCAACAACGACGTCCCCGGCCACGGCCGTTGGATCATCACGCCGGTCGGCGGACCCGAGGGCTACCTGCACATGAACCGCAACGACCCCGGCGCGGTCACCACCGAGTCGTGCACCGGCGGGCTCATCGTCCTGCCGTCGGGCGTCTCCTCGCCCGGCGTGCACGTACACAACGACTTCGACGAGATCTACGTCGTGGTCTCCGGTCGTGCCGCGGCGCTCGACGCGGACGGCAACGACCACCACCTCGGCGAGATGGACTGGGTGTGGATCCCGCGCGGCACCTTCCACGGACTGCGCAACACGGGCTTCACCGACGCTCGGGTGCTCTACTTCCAGACCGGCGTCGAGCGGGCGGGCTTCCAGACCGGGCAGGCCGAGGACCTCGGCGGCTCGACCTGGCGACTGGGCGACAACTCATGACTCGCACAGTCATTCACGGTGGTGCCGTCTTCGACGGCATCGCCCGTGGCTCGCGTCCGGCGACGGTCGTCCTTGAGGACGGTCTGATCGCCGACGTGCTCGACGACGGGTCCGTCCCGGCCGCGGACGTCACGATCGACGCGTCCGGTGGCACGGTGCTGCCGGGGCTGACCAACGCCCACGTGCACCTGTCCTTCATGTATATGACCGGTGACGTCAGCAAGGTGCTCACCCGGGGCGACGCCGACCTCTACGCCCACGCGTTCCGGGTCTCCAAGGTCCTGCTCGCCCAGGGCATCACCCTGGCCCGGGACATGGCCGGACCGCGCGGCATCCACCTGGCCGTCCGCGACATCATCAACGACGGCCGGCTGCTCGGCCCGACGGTCATCGCCTGCGGCAGCCCGCTGGTGGCCTCCGGCCGGCACGCCTGGTCGGTGTGCATGGAGGCGGACGGCCCGGACGAGATGATCGCCGCGGTGCGGCAGCAGTTCAAGGAAGGCGCCGACTTCATCAAGCTCATGGCGAGCGATGACCCGGTGGTCGCCCCGGACGGCACACACACCCTGCCCGGCTTCTCGGCCGAGGAGGTCGCCGCCGCCTACGCGGAGGTGCGCCGGCACGGCGCGCTCGCCTGCTGCCACGTGATGGGTGAGGAGGCGATCCGTACCGTCCTCGACAACGGCGCCGACATCATCGACCACGGCCACTACCTGACGGACGAGCTGGCGCGCCGGATGGCCGCCGACGGCGTGTACCTGACGCCGACCATCAGCTCGTACGACGTGCAGACCACGCACCCCCGGTTCGACCGCGGCCAGGTCTGGGCCGACCGGCACACGCCGCTGATCCCGCCGCACAAGTCCGCGGTCCGCGCCGCCATCGACGCTGGCGTGAAGATGCTGGTGGGCACGGACACGGTCGGCTGTTTCGCCGAGGAGGTCGCGCTGTTGCGCGAGGCGGGCATGGACCCGCACGACTCGTTGCTGGCCTGCACCAGGTGGCCGGCCGAGGCGTTCCGGATGGCCGACCGGCACGGGACGATCGCGCCCGGCCTGCGGGCCGACATCGCCATCGTCGACGGCGACCCACTGGCCGACCCCTACGCGCTGGAGCAGGTACGCCAGGTCATCAAGGGTGGCGAAATCTACGAGTCGGCGCAGCTCGTCGCGGACGAGCGGCGTCTCAGCAAGAACATCTGGGAGCTCGCGCTCTCGCCGAAGTCGGCAGACGCCGGCTGATTGTTTCGAAAACAGTATCAACCCCACTCAGCCCCCCTCAGCCCCCTCAGTTGGGAGTTACGGCACATGAGATCACGCATAGTAAAAATGGCCACCGCTCTGGGAGCGGCCACCGTCCTGGCCGTCGCCGCCACCGGCTGTGGTAGCGACTCCGAATCCGGCTCCGGCTCGTCCGCCACCGACGCCGTCAACATCCGAGTGGGCATCATCAAGGCATCGGCCTGCGCCCCGACCACCCTCTGGGAGAAGCACCTTCCCCCCGGTTCCAAGGTCACCCCGAGCTACTACACCGCACCGGCTGACCAGGTCACCGCACTGCTCGCGGGCAGCATCGACGTGGCCTGCACCGGCCTGACCATCGCGATCGTGGCCAACGCGCAGTCCCAGCCGATCCGGGTCATCGCCCAGACCGCCACCAAGGGCACCGGCGTCATCGTCGGCAACGAAAGTGGCATCAACTCCGTCGCCGACCTGCGCGGCAAGACCATCGGCTACGCGCCGAACTCGATCCATGACGTGGTCGCCCGGCAGCTGCTCGTGGGCGCGGGCATGAACCCCGGCACGGACGTGAAGATGGTCAAGGTCGGCCTCGCCGACATGCCGACCGCGCTGTGCGACAAGCAGGTCGACGCCTTCGTCGGCAACGAGCCGAACTCGTCGGTCGCCATCCTCAAGAACTGCGGACGGTCCCTGGTCGCCCCGTACGACACCTCCATCGGCACCATCAACGCCGGCATCCTGACCAGCCAGGACGTCATCGACAAGAAGTCGAGCCTGGTCCAGCACGTGGTCTCGGCGCAGGCCAAGGCGATTGACGAGATCACCGCCAACAAGAGCCTGGTGCCCGGGGTGGCCGAGGGTTGGGGCGCGGACCGCGCCGCGACCGAGAAGTCGCTGGAGAACCTCGAATTCGCCTGGAAGATCGACGACACCTTCGTCAAGAACTACCAGGAGCTGGCCGTCCAGCTCAAGGCGATCGGTCTGGTCACCACGGACGTTGACGTCAAGCCGATCGTCAACGACACGTACAGCAAGGCAGTCGGCAGTGGCGGCTCTTGACCCGCCACAGCGTCAGCCGCGCTCCGCGGCGGTGCGGTGGGGAGTCGGTAGCAACCGGCTCACCCGCATCGCCGTGGGGGCGGTGCTGCCGCTGCTGATCCTCCTGGCGTGGCAGTTCTGGGCACCGCACTTCTTCACCTCCTTCCAGCTGCCCAGCCCGGCCAAGGTGGTGGAGGGCGCCAACACCTACATCTTCGGGCCGCGCGACGGCGGGCAGTACTCCGGTACGTTCGTCATCGACCTGTGGGCGAGCCTGAAGCGCGTGGCCGGCGGGTTCCTCGTCGGTGCCCTGATCGGCGTGCCGGTGGGCCTCGCGGTCGGCTTCTCCAGGACGGCCGCGGCGCTCCTCGAACCGATGATCGGTCTGCTGCGCAGCGTCCCCGGCATCTGCTGGTTGCCGCTGGCGCTGATCTGGTTCGGGTTCGGCACGCCGTCCGCGGTGTTCCTGATCTCGCTCGGCTCGTTCTTCCCGATCGCACTGTCCACCATCCAGGGCGTGCGGTTCATCGAGCCCAACCTGATCCGGGCCGCCCGCACGCTGGGCGCCAGTACGCTGCAGGCCGTCCGGACGGTGGCACTGCCCGCCTCGATCCCCTCCGTGCTCAACGGGCTCCGGCTCGGTCTGGCGTACTCCTGGATCTACATGATCCTGGGGGAGTTCACCGGCGTGAACGAGGGACTTGGTGCGTCGTTGCTGCTGGCCCGGGAGAGCCTGCGACCCGACATCATCATCTCCCTGATGGTCCTCATCGGCCTGCTGGGCGTGCTCAGCGACGCGCCGGTGCAGTGGCTGCTGCGTCGAGTGTTCAGGACGGACGTGCGATGAGTGATCTGGTCCGTTTCGACGGTGTCAGCAAGGAGTTCGCCGACTCCCGGTCCAAGAAGGTCACGAAGGCGTTGGACCGGCTGGACCTGGGCATCGCGGAGTCGCAGTTCGTCTGCGTGGTCGGTCCCAGCGGCTGCGGCAAGTCCACGTTGTTGTCGGCCGCGGCCGGCATCGAGCCGCCGACCACCGGCAAGGTGTGGTTCGACGGCGAGGTCGTGACGGGTCCGCACCACAGCCGCGGCATGGTGTTCCAGGACGGCGCGGTGTTCCCGTGGCTGACCGCGCTGGAGAACGTCTGCTACGGCCCTCTCGTGCGTGGCATGGGCAAGAAGGAAGCCAACGCCAAGGCCCGTGAGGTGCTCGAGGCGGTGGGCCTGTCGGGATTCGAGAACCACTATCCGCGTCAGCTCTCCGGTGGCATGCGCCAGCGGGTCGCGATCGCCCGGTCACTGGCGAACGAGCCGCGCCTGCTGCTGATGGACGAGCCGTTCGGCGCACTGGACGCGCAGACCCGGCTCACGCTGCAGGACCTGCTGCTGCGGGTCCGGGAGTCCTACCGGGGCACGGTGCTGTTCGTGACCCACGACGTGGACGAGGCGATCCTGCTGGGCGACCGGGTGGTCGTGCTCAGCAAGCGCCCCGGCCGGGTGGTGCTGGACATCATCGTCGACCTTCCCCGGCCGCGCACCTCGGAGGTGGAGATGGAGGAGACCTTCCTGACCATCAAGCGGCGGGTTCGCGAGGCGCTGCGCGGCGGCGTGGAGGTCGATGCGTGAACAGGTCGGAGGGCAGCGGCGGGGCCGCTCGGCAAAGGCGCGGGGCGGGCCTGTCCGGCATGGCGGTACTCACCCCGACGGCCGACCCGGTCGTCGTGGAGTTGCTGGCACGCGATGTCGACGCCGTCATCCTCGACCTGGAGCACGGCGCGATCTCCGACGCCGAAGCCGGGATCGCGGCGCTCGTCGCGCACGCGAACGGGGCCCGCGTCGCGATCCGCGTCGCCGTCTCGGAGCCGGCCCGGGCGGCGCGGTTCCTCGACGCCGACGGCGACGGCGTGATCGCGGCGCGGGTCGACGACGCGGACACGGCGAGGGCATGGGTCTCGGCCGTCTCGCCGCCGCCACAAGGCCATCGTGGCGTCAGCGCGAGCCGGGTCACCAGCTACGGCCGGCGGGCCGACGTGCTCGGCCCGCCGTGGGTGTGCGTGCAGATCGAGACCGGTCGCGGCCTTGCCGAACTGGACCAGATCGCCGGCGTGGCCGGCGTCGACGCGCTGCTCGTGGGCGAACGGGACCTGAGCTACGACCTCGGCATCCCGGGCGAGCTGGCGCATCCGCAGATCGCGGCGGCTCACGTCGCGGTCGTCGAGGCGGCCCGAAGGCACGGGCTGTCCTACGCCGCCGTCAGCGGCCGGTTGACCGCCGTGGCGGTGCCGGATCTGCAGATCCTGGCGTTCAACACCCTCATAGAACAAGGCATTCGGGAGGTACGGTCGTGATCGAGACAGCACAGGGTACGGGCGTCGACCAGACGCCGCCGGTGGACCGGTCGGTCCCGCTGCTCGAGGAGATCTCGCGCCGGGTGCTGTGGCTCGCCACCCGCATGGTGGACAGCGCCAACCACGACCGGAACACCGGGGACGGGGTGAAGGTCGGCGGGCACCAGGCGTCGTCGGCGTCGATGGTGTCGGTGCTGACCACCCTCTACTTCGCGCACCTGGACGCGGCCGACCGGGTCAGCGTCAAGCCGCACGCGTCACCGGTCTTCCACGCCATCGAGTACCTGCTCGGCCGGCTGGACCGGTCGTACCTCACCAGGCTGCGGGCCCTGGGCGGGCTCCAGTCCTACCCCAGCCGCACCAAGGACCCCGACCAGGTCGACTTCTCCACCGGCTCGGTCGGGCTGGGTGCCGCGGCGCCCCTGTTCGCCGCCGCGGTGCGCCGGTACGTCGACGCGCACTTCGGGGCCCGGCCGCACAGCCGCTTCATCGCCCTGCTCGGCGACGCCGAACTGGACGAGGGCAACGTGTGGGAGGCGGTCGCCGACACCGCCACCGCCGGCCTGGGCAATGTCACCTGGATCGTCGACTTCAACCGGCAGTCGCTGGACCGGGTCGTGCCCGGCGTCCGGATCGGTCAGTGGGACGGGCTGTTCCAGGCGGCCGGCTGGCACACCATCGAGGTCAAGTACGGGCGCCGGCTGCGGAGCGCCTTCGCCCGGCCCGGCGGGGACGCACTGCGGGCCTGGCTGGACGAGATGCCGAACGAGCGTTACCAGGCCCTGTTCGGGATGAACCCCAGCGCGGCGCGGGCACACTTCTGCGAGGGCGCGCCACAGGCGGTCGTCGAACTGCTGCGTGCGGTGCCGGACGCGGAGCTGGTCCCGCTCCTCACGGACCTTGCCGGGCATGACCCGGCGAGCATCCTGGAGGCGTTGCAGGCCGCCGACGCGGTCACCGACCGGCCGAGCGTCATCTTCCTGTACACCGTCAAGGGCTGGGGCCTGCCGATCGCGGGCAACGCGCGCAACCACTCCGCCCTGCTCACGACCGAACAGATCGCCACGCTGCGGGCGGCCAACGGGCTGACCGAGGCCACCGAGTGGGACCGCCTCGACCCGGCCACGCCGGCCGGGGCGCTGGTGGAGCGCCGGCGCGCGGAGCTGACCCGCCCGGCCCCTCGCCAGCACGAGCCGGTCACCGTGCCGTCCGGCACCGGGCTGCGGTCGAGCCGTCCGCTGTCCACCCAGGAGGCGTTCGGTCGGGTGCTGGTGAACCTGAGCCGCGTACCGGAGGTCGCGCCGTTGCTGGTGACGACCGCGCCGGACGTGGCGACGTCGACCAACCTGGCCGGCTTCGTCAACCGCGCCGGGGTGTTCTCGCCGCAGGCGCGGCAGTCCTGGACCGAGGACGCGGTGTTGCGCTGGACGGAGAGCCCCGCCGGCCAGCACATCGAGCTCGGCATCGCCGAGATGAACGTGTTCCTCCTGCTCGGTCAGCTCGGCCTGGCCTGGGACCTGTCCGACCAGCCGCTGCTGCCGATCGGCACGGTCTACGACCCGTTCGTCTGCCGCGGGCTGGACGCGTTCATCTACGCGACCTACTCGGGTTCCCGGTTCGTCGTGGCGGGCACCCCGTCCGGCATCACGCTCGCACCCGAGGGCGGCGCGCACCAGTCGACGATCACCCCGTCGATCGGGCTGGAGCTGCCCGGCGTCGAGCTGCTCGAGCCGGCCTTCGTGACCGCGCTCGACTGGCAGCTGTGCGACGCGCTGGGGCGCATCGCCCGGCAGGAGCCCGGCGCCTACTACCTGCGGTTGAGCACCCGGCCGCTGGACCAGGCGCCGTTCGAGGCGGCCCGGGAGCGCCTCGGCGACGCGGTGCTGCGCCAGCAGGTGCTCGCCGGCGCCTACCGGCTGGTCGACGCCAGCGAGCTGGCCGCGACCGGCGCGCCCGTGGTGACGCTCGCCGCGACCGGCGCCGTGCTGCCGGAGACGCTCGCCGCGGCGGCGGAACTGGCGGACGAGGGCGTCGCCGCACACGTTGTCGACGTGACCTCGCTGGATCGCATCTATCACGGCTGGCGTGGGGCCATCCGGGACGGCGTGCGCTCCGCCCGGCCGCCCGCTCAGCCCGGCGTCCTGCGTACGGCGTTCCCCGCCGGCGTGCCGGTGGTGACGGTGCACGACGCCTCCTCGCACGCGATGGCGTGGCTGGGCTCCGCGCTCGGCGTCGCCTGCGTGCCGATGGGCGTGGACTCGTTCGGCCAGTCCGGCTCGGTGCAGGAGCTGTACCAGGTGCATGACCTCGCGCCCGGCGCGATCGTCAACGCCGCGCTCGCGGCGCTGTCCCTGTCCAGCTGATCCGGACAGGGCCCGGGCCGGAACGGATACCAGCAGTCGCCTGGACCCGTTCCGGCCCGGCCGCACTCCGCTCGGGGGCGTAGGTGTCGTCGTGGTCGCATGGACGTTGTGTGGAAGCGTTGTGGAACCAACGCGCAACACGGTCCCCAGCGACCATCCGCCTCGACGGCCGTTTCTAACCGTAGGCCGCCTCGGCGTGCAGGTGGTCGGTGTAGACCTTCTCCGTACCGTCCGGGTAGCAAGCGTGCGGGATGACCATGCCGTCCGGGGCGCGGTGAAGGTACATCAGCGTTTCTCCCACGACGGCGAAGGAGTAGCCGTCCGGTCGCCGGGTGGCCTGTTTCGCGGCCAGCGGGTTGTCCTCGCTCCACCGGCGCACCCTGTCGTCCATCTCCGGGCTCGCCGCGGCTGCCTGCACCTTGCCTGACATCTGGTCCACCGCGGCCACGTCGAGCACCTCGACCTGCACGTGTTGTTGGTCCACGGTCCTGATTATGCCGTATTTGTCGGGGTCGTCCGGGTCAATACTCGGCTGCGGGTAGCCACGCCGCTCCCTAGGCTGAACCGATGACTTCTCGCCTGTTCGCGGTCAGCTTCGACGCGAGCGACCCCCTGCGACTTGCCCGGTTCTGGTCCGGAGTCCTGGGTCGGGAGATGATCGACGACCCGCGCGACGGCATCGCGCTCCTGCCCGACGACGACACCGGGTTCCGGATCCGGTTCCTGCCCTCCCAGGAACGCAAGAAGGGCCAGAACCGGACCCACTTCGACCTGACGAGTCAATCGGCCGACGAGCAGCAGCGGACGGTCGCCAGGGCGCTGGAGCTCGGCGGCCGGCACATCGACATCGGTCAGGAGCCCGACGATGGGCATGTCGTGCTCGCCGACCCGGACGGCAACGAGTTCTGTGTCATCGAGCCGGGCAACAACTTCCTGTCCGGCTGCGGGTTCCTCGGCGCGGTGAACGGCGACGGCACGCGGGAAGTCGGGTACTTCTGGAGCGAAGCGCTGGGGTGGCCGCTGGTCTGGGACCAGGACGAGGAGACCGCGATCCAGTCGCCGCACGGCGGTTCGAAGTTCACCTGGGGCGGCCCGCCGCTGCTGCCGAAGTACGGCAAGAACCGCCTGCATTTCGACCTCGCCCCGCCCGCGGACGGTGACCAGCAGGCGGAGGTCGAACGGCTGCTCTCCCTCGGGGCGACCCGGCTGGACATCGGGCAGGGCGAGGTGAGTTGGGTCGTGCTGGCCGACCCGGACGGCAACGAGTTCTGCGTGCTCGCGCCCCGATCGGCCTAGAGGAACGACTCGGGGCCGAGGCGACCCCACGCGACGAAGGCGGCCGCGGCGAGATAGGCCAGGTCCACCGCCATGAACGCGAACTCGCGCCGCCGGAGGCGGACGATCGTGGCACCGACCATGATCAGCACCAGGCCGAGAGCGGCCAGCGGTACGAGAACCGGCGCGACGTCGAGTGCCGCGGGTAGCACGAGGCCGATGGCGGCCAGCACCTCCAGGACGCCGATGGTGCGCACAGCACCCTGGCTGAAGTCCTCGGTCCATCGGGCGCTCGGGCCGAACGACGCCAGTCTCTCCTTGCGGATGATGAGCTTGCCGATCCCGCCGGCCAGATAGGCAACGGCCAGGATGCCGGCGACGATCCACAGAGCCACGTTCATGGTGTCCTCCGTTCGGGTGCACGATCCGACCATGAGACGCCGGCGACGCCGTTCGTGTGACAGTGACGGGCGTCACCGCGACGCGCTGTCACGGACGGGCGCTCGCCGGCGTCGTGTGAGGGGACACCCATCAGCCGACGGAGGCGACCCATGAACCAGGACGGCCCCGCCACGGAGGCGTTCGTCGCCCATCGCAACCTCCTCTTCACGGTCGCCTACGAGATGCTCGGCTCGGCGGCGGACGTCGAGGACGTGCTGCAGGAGACGTGGCTGCGGTGGCGCGACGTCGATCTCGACACGGTGCGTGACCAGCGCGCCTACCTCGTGACGATCGCCACCCGCCAGGCGCTGACCCGGCTGCGCGCGCTCGATCGTCGCCGGGAGTCCTACGTCGGCCCGTGGCTGCCCGATCCGTTGCTGACCACCCCGGACGTGGCCGATGACGTCGAGCTGGCCGACAGCGTCTCGACGGCCATGCTGCTGGTCCTGGAGACGCTCACGCCCGTCGAGCGGGCGGTTTTCATCCTGCGTGAGGTCTTCCAGTTCGGGTACGACGAGATCGCCGAGGCGGTCGACAAGAACCTCCCGGCCGTACGGCAGATCGCGCACCGCGCGCGGGCACACGTCGCCGCGCGACGCCCGGTCGGTCCCGTCTCGCCGGCCGAGAGCCGGGCGGCTGTCGAGGCGTTCCAGCGGGCGGTCGAGACGGGCGATGTCAGCAGCCTGCTCGGCGTCCTCGCGCCGGACGTCGTCGCCCTGGGCGATGGTGGTGGCCTGAAGCAGGCGATGCCCCGACCGGTGGTGGGGGCCCAGCGGGTGGCCCGCCTGCTGGCCGTCGGTCTGGAGAAGGTCGGGCAGGCGCTGTCGGTCGAGCCCGCACACATCAACGGCTCGCCGGCACTCCTGCTGCGGCTCAACGGCGAACTCGACAGCGTCATGACCGTAAGCGTCGAGAATGGCCTGGTCACCGGGATCTACACGGTCCGTAACCCGGAGAAGCTCTCGCGCATCGCCCGGGAGACCGCCCTGAGTCGTTGAGCGGTCGGACCCGCCGGACCCGGCGGCCCGAGATTTCCAGGACATCAACTATTACCAATGGCGTGTTAATGCGGTAACACTGGTGTCATGCCGGAGCCGGCATCGATGGCGCTGCACGGGCGGGCGGCCGAGTGGGCTGCCGTCGCCTCGGTGCTCGCGGCGGCCAGGGACCGGGCCGGCGCGGCGGTCGTCCTGGTCGGCCCTGTCGGCACCGGCAAGTCCGCGTTACTGGCGGCGGCCGTCGCGCAGGCGCGGTCCGACGGGTTCGTGGTGGTCTCGTCGACCGGGTCGCCCAACGAGACCGACCTGCCGTACGCCGGCCTGCGACGGCTGCTCGACGGGCCCGCGACCGACGGGGCGCGCGACGCCGAGGCCGCGTTGGCGTCGCTGCGGGACCTGGGCGCGAAACGTCCGGTCCTCGTGGTCGTCGACGACGTCCACCATCTTGACCGGCCCTCGGTCAACGCGCTGTCCTACGTGGCCCGGCGCCTCGCGGGCAGTGCGATCGGCATGGTCTTCGCGGTCGACCCGGACGGCGCGGACCTGCTGGACCGGTCCGTCCCCCGGCGGACGCTGCCCCCGTTGGACGCGCCGGCTGGCCGGGCGCTGCTGGACGACCTCGTCCCGGGCCTGGCCGGGGACGTCGCGGACGCACTGTTGACGGTCGCGGGCGGCAACCCACTCGCGCTCAGCGAACTGGCCCGGTCGCTGTCGCCCGGCCAGGCGCGCGGCGAGGAGGTGCCGCCGGTCACGCTGCCGCCCGACAGCCGGGTGCGCGCGGCGTACCGGCGCCGGCTGGACCGGCTGCCCCCGGCGGCGCGCTGGTTGACCCTGCTGGTGGCGGCCGACGAGGAGATCAGCGTCCACGAGCTGGCCGAGGCGGCCGGCCGCGCGGGACTTGCCCCGCTGGACGAGGCCGTCGCGGCGGGCATCGTGCGCGTCGCGGGGAATCGGGTGCTCATCACCGACCCGCTGGAACGGCAGGTGGCCTATCACGACGCCGGGTTGGCCGAGCGTTTCGCCGCCCACCGGATCCTCGCCCAGGTCACCGCCGGCGGTGCCAACCGCCTGCGCCATCTCATGCACCGGGCCGCCGCGGCCGAGGGCCGGGACGCGCGACTCGCGGGCCGGCTCGCCCGCGCGGCCCGGGCCGGCCCGCCGGTACTGTCGTCGGCCGCGTTCGAGTGCGTCGCGAACCTGAGCCGTCGCCCCCGGGAGGCCGCGAAGGCACTCGTCATGGCGGCCCGCCAGGCGTGGCTGGGTGGTCAGCCGTCCCGGGCTCGGGTGCTTCTGCACCGGGCACGGGCCACGGACCTGCCGGCGGACGTGCGGGGTTGGGCGCAGGCGCTGGAGGGCGAGATCGAGCTGCGCGCGGGAACGACCACGCGTGCCCGGAACCTGCTGCTCAGCGCCGCGAGCACGCTGTCGCGCGACGGGTCCGAGCTGACGCTGGACACGCTGATTCTCGCGGGCGAGGCCATGACGGTCGCCGGGCACCACGCCGACTTCATCGAGCTGGCCAACGTGGTGGCGGCGCTGCACCTGCCCGGCGGCCGGCCGGAGGCGACGTTCCTGCAGGCGTACGCCCATGGTCAGGCGGCGTCGTACAGCGGCGACCTGACCGGGGCGGAGGCGCCGCTGCGCCAGGTCATCGAACTGGCGGCGCAGCTGTCGAGCCCGACGGCGTCGGTGCGCGCCGCCGTGGCCGCCACGCTGCTCGGCGACCCCGTGCGGGCGCACCAGTTGGCCAGCCAGGCCATCGGCCAGGCGACCTCGCGCGGCTCCGCGGCCGTCGTGCCGCAGGCGCTTGAGATCATCTCGTTCTCCGAGTTCGCGGTCGGACGCAACCTGATGGCCGCCGAGGTCGCGGTCGAGGGGTTGCGCGCGGCGCGCGCCACCGGTCAGGAGAGCCTCGCCAACAGCTTCCTGGCGACGCTGGCGGTGCTCGCCGCCATGGACGGCGACCGGGCGACCTGCCACGCGCGGCTGCGCCAGCTCAGGCCGACACCGGTCGACGGCGAGATGAGCCAGACGGAGGCGTTCTCCCGGTGGGCGCTGGGGATCATCGAGTTGTTCGACGGCCACTACCAGGCCGGCCTCGAATGGCTCCGCCCGCTCATGTGCGATGACGACCAGATGCGCGGCAACACGATGATCCGCATCCCCGCCACCCTCGCGCTCATCGAGGCGGCCACCCGGTGCGCCGAGCACCAACTGGCCCGCGACAAGCTGTACATCCTCGACGTATGGGTGGAGCGCTCGCGCACCGCGCCGTGGCTCGCCCTGGCCTGCCGCAGCCACGCTCTGGTAGCTGCCGACGACGCCGAGGCCGAGCGGTACTTCGAGGAGGCCTTGCGCCAGCACCTGGCCGCCGGATCGGACCATGGCCTGGCGCGCACGGAGCTGCTCTACGGGCAGCACCTGCGCCGGGTCCGCCGGCGCGGCGCGGCCCGCGAGCACCTGCGCGTCGCGCTGTCCACGTTCGAGCAACTCGGCGCCACACGCCTCGCGGTCCGGGCGAGGGCCGAGTTGCGGGCCGCCGGCGATCGGGTGGAACCGGCCGGACCGACGGGGGCGCTGACGCCGCAACAGCAGCAGATCGCGGACCTTGTGGCGATGGGCGCGACGAACACGGAGATCGCTGCCCGGCTCTTCCTGTCGCGCCGCACGGTCGAGCACCACCTCGGCAACATCTACCAGCGCCTGGGCATCCGTTCCCGCGTTGACCTGGCCAGATACCGCAAGGACGAACACCGAGACCCGTAAATACCCCGATGTGTACCGGCCGGTAGCGACCACAGACTGTCGGAACTCAACCGGCGCGCGAGCCCCTCCGCGGCCGGCCGTCCCCACATCATGGGAGTGAGCCTCATGCAGTCCGTCCCCCACCGGTTTCTCCGCAGGCGGCTGATCAGTGTCGTGGCGAGCGTCGCGCTGACGCTCGGCATCGTCGCGGTCGGCGAGTCGGCCCACGCCGCCGAGATCGGGCAGGCCCCGACCGCGTCCAACATCACCGGCAACGGCAGCTTCGCCACCACGAGCTCCAGCATCTCCTCGCTGGTGCTCGGCTTCGGCGGTGGCCAGGTGTACTACCCGGTCGCCACCGGCACCTACCCCGTCATCGCGATCTCGCCCGGCTATACCGCTCGCTGGTCGAGCCTGAGCTGGATCGGCCCGCGCCTCGCGTCGTGGGGCTTCGTCGTCGTCGGCATCGAGACCAACACCATCTACGACACCCCCGCCAGTCGCGGTAGCCAGCTGCGTGCCGCCCTGGACTGGGCGGTCAGCTCGTCGGCGCCCAGCGCCGTGCGGTCGCGGGCGGACTCGAACCGTCGTGGCGTCGCGGGCCACTCGATGGGCGGCGGCGGCACGCTGGAGGCCCTCGCGGGCGACACCTCCGGCCGCATCAAGGCCGGGGTGCCGCTCGCGCCCTGGAACCTGGACAAGTCGTGGAGCGGGGTCACCGAGCCGGTCGCCATCGTCGGCGGCGAGACCGACAGCATCGCGCCGGTCGCGACCCACTCGATCCCGTTCTACAACAGCCTGTCGGGCCCGAAGTCGTACGTCGAGCTCAACGGCGGCAGCCACTTCTTCCCGAACACCAGCAACGCCACCGTGTCGCGGGTGCTCGTGTCCTGGTTCAAGCGCTACCTCGAGCAGGACGCCCGGTTCACGCCGTTCACGTGCGGGTTCAGCGGTACGGCGATCTCTGACTTCCGGACCAACGCCTGCTGACGCTCGCGGTCTCAACCCTGAGCCGGATCGGTGCCCGTGGGTGCCGATCCGGCTCAGCGGCGGTTCACCTCGCCGGCGCGAGGTCCGCGGCGGGCGCCCCGACGGGTGCGGTGCGGCGGACGCCGCGGATCAGCAGGTACGAGATCATCCAGAACTCGCCCACGGAGGCCGGCATGGCGAGCGCCTCGACCAGGATCCCGGCGCCGGGCACCAGGTACCGGACGAGGCCGCCCAGCACGTAGCAGACCCCGCCGGCGATGAGGACCCAGCCCAGCGGGCGGGGCATCCATCCCGACCGCAGCACGCACATGCCCATGGGGATCAGCCACAGGCCGAAGAACAGGTTGCCGACGCCCCACATGTTGTCGCTGAGCAGGTAGAGCGTCTGGACGGTCGCGGCCGCGTCGCCGACCGGGTCGCCCGCCATGCCGACGGCGGTGCCGAACAGCGCCGCGCTGACCAGGATGGCGATCCCGTTGATCAGGCCGAACGCGGCGATGGCGCCGGCGGCCACCGCGTCGACCGTGCGGAACAGCCGGTAGAACCAGACGGCCGTGAGCGCCTGGGTGAGGACGATGCCCAGTTCCAGGGCCACGCCCGCCCGGGCGAGCGACTCGTGGGCGACGAGATTGGCGAGCGTGGCGGCCGGGTCGTCCGGGTCGAACAGCCGCGGCCGGATGATCAGGAAGCCGAGCATGCCGGTGATGGCGATGCCCAGGTAGAGGACGCCGGTGGCGCGTGCGGTGCGGACCAACGGGTGCATGGGGTGGGCTCCTTAGAGATCAACCTTACAACGTAAGGCTCCCTTACACTGTAAGGCGGACCGGCAGGGCGGGCAATAGCGGAAGATGGGTAGCCGTGCGCGAACCACTCAGCCGTGAACGGGTACTGGCGGCGGCGGTCGCCCTCGCCGACGCGGAGGGCGTGCCGGCGCTGACCATGCGCCGCCTCGCCGCCAGCCTCGGCGTCGAGGCGATGTCGCTCTACCACCACCTGCCCGGCAAGGACGGCCTGCTCGACGGCCTCGTCGAGACCGTGGCGGCGGAGGTCGTGGCCGCCGTCAGCCGTGACGGCGAGACGGGCCCGGACGAGGACTGGCGCGACACGCTGCGGCGCTGGTTCCTGGCGGCGCGCGAGGTGATGCTGCGCCACCCGTGGGCGCCCGCGCTCATGGGGCGCGGGAAGGCCGTGCCGCCGGTCGTGTACGCGTACTATGAAATGATCTTGGGCACGATGATCGGGGCGGGCTTCTCCTACCGGATCGCCCACCGCGCGCTGCACGCGTTCGGCAGCATGCCGCTCGGGTTCGTCCAGGAGCTGTTCGGGTCCGGCGACGAGGGCGGCGACGACGAGGCCGAGCTGGCCGCCATGGCGGAGGCGCTCCCGCACATGGCGGCCATGGTGGCGGCCGAGCTGCACGCGGCCACTGACCCGACGCTCGGCTGGTGCGACAGCCAGGTCGAGTTCCAGTTCACGCTCGACCTGCTGCTCGACGGGCTGGAACGGTACCGGGGCTAGCCCTGCGCGCTCGCCCATTCCGCGACGCGGGCCGCGCTCTCCTTCTCGGACAGGTCCTCGACGCGCGTCATGATGCTCCACCGCACGCCGAACGGGTCGCGGATGCTCGCGAACCGGTCGCCGGAGACGAACGTCGTCGGCGCCTCGCGCACGGTGGCGCCGGCCGCCTCCGCACGGGCGACCGTGGCGTCGATGTCGGGGCAGTACAGCCCGATGGAGTAGCAGTCGCTGTCGCCGGCCGGCGCGGCGACCAGCGCGTAGTCGGGCGTGGGTTCGCCCAGTTGCAGGTGTCCGTTGCCGAAGTCCAGGTCGGCGTGCGCGACGACGCCGCCCAGCTCCGTCACGTCGATCACCCGGGCGCCGAACACATCGCGGTAGAACTCGATCGCGCCGCGCGCGTCCGGGATCGCGAGAAACGGCGTCAGGCTGGTCATGCCGTGCGGCGTTCCGTTGGTCGTGTATTCGCCGTCGGCGGCTGTGTGGTTTTCGCTCATGAGCCCGACGCTAGGCGCGGCGGCCGGCGCGCGGCTTGGTGATTCGCGACAGCTGCGTAGGCTGGCGAGGTGGGGCTGGCCGAGCGGGGTGTGCTGTATCCAGCGCGCCTGCCCACGTTCCACCGGGCCCCGGCGCCCGGGCGGGTCGCGGCGCTGGTCCGCTGGTTCTGGATCCCGGAGTGGCGCATCGCGCCCGGCCGGACGTCGCGGCAGCACCTGATCGCCTTTCCGGCGTGCAACCTCGTCGTCGAGCCGGCCGCGGTCACCCTCTCCGGGCCGACGACCCGCAGTTCGCACCGGGACCTGACGGGCACCGGCTGGGCCGTGGGCGCGCTGCTGCGGCCGGCGGCCGTACCCCACTTCCTCGACGACCCGGCGACGCTGCGGGACGCCGCGCGGCCGCTGTCACTGCCGGCGCTGGCGGACCCCGTCCGGCGTGCCATGAACGGTCCGGGGGAGCGGCGCGACCGCGCCGTCGAGGCGTTCGTCGACTGGCTGGTCGCCACCGTCCCCGCGCCGAGCGACGAGGGGCTGCTCGCCAACGCCATGACGGACGTCATCGACGCCGACGAGTCGATCCGGACGGTGGAGGACGCGGCCGCGCGGCTGCGGATCTCGCCCCGCACGCTGCAGCGGCTCGCGCGCCGGTACGTCGGGCTGCCGCCGCTGGCGATGATCCGGCGGGCGCGGCTGCAGCGGGCCGCCGAGCGCCTGCGCGCGGACCCGGCCGCGAACCTGGCGGCGCTCGCCGCCGACCTCGGCTACACCGATCACGCCCACCTCGCGAACGAGTTCCGCACGGTCCTCGGGCTCACTCCCAGCGGGTACCGGCAGGGATCTTGACGTTGCATACCACCCTGGTAATCTTGACTCATTCCAGATAAGGAGCGAGACTGCCCCGGTGAGTCACGTCGCGGAAGGAAGCTGATGCCTGAGAGTCCGTTGTCCGAGAACCACGAGCCCATCGTCCATGACCCGGAGGTGGGCTCCGAGTCGAAGTGCCCGGTCGCGCACGGGCGCGCCCCGCACCCGACCCAGGGTGGCGGCAACCGTGGCTGGTGGCCGGAGCAGCTCAACCTGAAGATTCTCGCGAAGAACCCCGCCGTCGCCAACCCGCTCGGCGAGGCGTTCGACTACGCGAAGGCGTTCCAGGCTCTGGACCTGCCCGCCGTGAAGCGGGACATCGCCGAGGTGCTCACCACCTCGCAGGACTGGTGGCCGGCCGACTTCGGCAACTACGGCCCGTTCATGATCCGCATGGCGTGGCACAGCGCCGGCACGTACCGCATCAGCGACGGCCGCGGCGGCGCCGGCGCCGGGCAGCAGCGGTTCGCGCCGCTCAACAGCTGGCCGGACAACGGCAACCTGGACAAGGCCCGCCGCCTGCTGTGGCCGGTCAAGAAGAAGTACGGTCAGGCGCTGTCCTGGGCCGACCTGATGATCCTCGCCGGCAATGTGGCGCTGGAGTCCATGGGCTTCAAGACCTTCGGCTTCGGCGGCGGCCGCGCGGACGTGTGGGAGCCCGACGAGGACGTCTACTGGGGCCCCGAGACCACCTGGCTGGGTGACGCGCGCTACACCGGCGAGCGTGACCTGGAGAACCCCCTCGCCGCCGTGCAGATGGGCCTCATCTACGTCAACCCGGAGGGCCCGAACGGCAACCCGGACCCGATCGCCGCCGCCCGCGACATCCGCGAGACGTTCGGTCGCATGGCCATGAACGACGAGGAGACGGTCGCCCTCATCGCCGGCGGGCACACCTTCGGCAAGACCCACGGGGCCGGCCCGGCCGACCACGTCGGCGTCGAGCCCGAGGGCGCGCCGATCGAGGCCCAGGGCCTCGGCTGGAAGAGCACCTACGGCACCGGCAAGGGCCCGGACACGATCACCAGCGGCCTCGAGGTGACGTGGACCGACCGGCCCACCCAGTGGAGCAACCGCTTCTTCGAGATCCTCTTCGGGTACGAGTGGGAGCTGTCCAAGAGCCCGGCCGGCGCCCACCAGTGGGTCGCCAAGGACGCCGAAGCGATCGTCCCGGACGCCTTCGACCCGGCCAAGAAGCACAAGCCGACCATGCTGACCACGGACCTGGCGCTGCGCTTCGACCCGATCTACGAGCCGATCTCGCGCCGGTTCCTGGAGAACCCCGACCAGTTCGCCGACGCCTTCGCCCGCGCGTGGTTCAAGCTGACCCACCGCGACATGGGCCCGGTCGTGCGCTACCTCGGCCCTGAGGTGCCCACGGAGGAGCTGCTCTGGCAGGACCCGCTGCCCGCCCGCGACTACGAGCTCATCAACGACGCGGACGTGGCCGAGCTCAAGGAGCGGATCGCCGCGTCGGGCCTGACCGTGGCGCAGCTCGTCTCGACCGCGTGGGCGGCGTCCTCGTCGTTCCGCGGCAGCGACAAGCGGGGCGGTGCCAACGGCGGCCGCATCCGGCTGCAGCCCCAGGTCAACTGGGAGGTCAACGAGCCCGACAAGCTGGCGGTCGTGCTGCGGGCGCTGGAGGGCATCCAGTCGTCGTTCGGCAAGCCGGTCTCGTTCGCCGACCTCGTCGTCCTCGGCGGTGTTGTCGGTGTCGAGCAGGCCGCGAAGGCGGCGGGCTTCGACGTGACGGTCCCGTTCACCCCGGGGCGGGTCGACGCGTCGCAGGAGCAGACCGATGTGGAGTCCTTCGCCGCGCTCGAGCCGACCGTGGACGGGTTCCGCAACTACCTGGGCAAGGGCCACCGCCTGCCGGCCGAGTTCCTGCTGGTCGACAAGGCCAACCTGCTGACCCTGAGCGCCCCGGAGATGACCGTCCTCGTCGGCGGCCTGCGGGTGCTGGGCGCGAACTACAAGCAGTCGTCGCTGGGCGTCTTCACCGAGAACCCCGGGACGCTGACCAACGACTTCTTCGTGAACCTGCTCGACCTCGGCACCGAATGGGCGCCGACGGCCGAGGAGGGCGTCTACGAGGGTCGCGACCTCGCCACCGGCAAGGTCAAGTGGTCGGGCACCCGCGCCGACCTGGTGTTCGGCTCGAACTCCGAACTGCGCGCGCTCGCGGAGGTCTACGCGAGCGACGACGCCAAGGAGAAGTTCGTGCGCGACTTCGTCGCGGCGTGGGTCAAGGTCTCCAACCTCGACCGGTTCGACCTCGCCTGATCGTCGTCGTGAGTCGGGGCCGGCCCTCTCGGGGGCCGGCCCCGACGTCGTCCTACCGGCATCCCGGGCAGCAAGGGCGGACGGGCCGGCCCGGCGCGCCGACGCCCGCTCGGGCGGCCACGGGTTGCCGCCCACCGGTGTCAGCCGAGGCGGTGACGATCCAGCCAGCGGTCGATCGCGGCCGCGATGGCGTCCGGCTGGTCCTCGGCCGCGTGGTGACCGGCCGGCCCGATGTGCTCCACCTCCAACCCGGCGATGTTCGCCCGGCACCAGTCGGCCATGGCCGGGGTGATGAGCAGGGTGGGGGAGCCGTCGAAGGTCAGCAGCAGTTTGGGCACCTGCGGGCTGGCGGCCAGCCACGCGCTGTACGCGGTTGTCCGCTCGGTCACGTCGGCCGGTTCGCCGTCCAGCGGTAGTGACCGGGCCCACCGCAGCACCGGCCGGCGGCTCTCGCGGGTGGGGAACGGCGCCGTGTAGGGCGCCATCTCCCGCGCGCTCAGCGGGTGGAGCACCCCACCGGTGTACGCGCTCTCGATGAAGGCGTTCCGGTCCAGGATCAGGTTCTCGCCCTGCGCCGACCGGACGGTCTCCGTGCGGGCGCGCGGGCCGTCGCCCAGTTCGCTCCATGACATGGGCCGCACGATCGTCTCGAAGAAGGCCACGCCACGCACGCGGCCCGGATGGCGGGTGGACCAGTCGAACGCGAGCGCGCCGCCCCAGTCGTGCCCCACGAGTACGACGTCGTCCAGGCCGAGCGCGTCGAACCACGCGTCGAGGTACCGGGCGTGGTCGTCGAAGCTGTAGTCGATGTCGGGCTTGCCGGAGCGGCCCATGCCGATCAGGTCGGGCGCGAGCAGGGGGCCGTGACCCGCCAGCGCCGGCAGCACCGCGCGCCAGGAGTACGACGATGACGGGTTGCCGTGCAGGAAGACGATCGGTGTGCCGTCGCCGTTGACCTCGGCGTAGTGGATGGTCGAGTCGAGCACGTCCACGCTGGGCATGGGTGACCCCCGTTCGTTAGAAACATAAACGTTCGTACTCCTAACGAAGCTAGATTGTTAGTCCCACTAACGCAAGCCCTATGATCGGCGTCATGGACGACGACACCGTTGACCGGCTGCGACGCGTGCCGAGCCGGCTGCTCGCGATGGCCAACGGCCACGCCGACCGACTGGTCGGCGGTGGGCTGTCCGGCGTGGGGGCGCACCGGTGGCACTTCGCGGTGTTGGCCACCCTGGCCGACGGGGGCCCCGCCAGCCAGGCGGAGCTGAGCCGGCGCACGGGCATCTACCGTAGTGACATGGTGGCCGTGCTCAACGAACTGGAACAGCACGGGTACGTGCGCCGCGCCCCCGACCCCGACGACCGCCGCCGCAATGTCATCAGCGTCACCGGGGCGGGGGAGCGGCGGCTGAGGGAACTCGACGCGCTGGTTACCGCCCTGCAGGACGAGCTGCTCGCCCCGCTGTCGAAAGCCGAGCGGGAGCGGCTCGTCGACCTGCTCGCCCGGCTGGTCTCCCACCACGGCGGCATGCCGGCATAGTGGCCCTGTGTCACCTCGCGCCAAGGGTCGGACAGCAGCGGTGGGACGAGGTAGTGTCGCGGGCCCGGTAACCGATAGACAGGACCCGACCTCATGGCCCGCAGACTCGGCGCCTCCATTGTCGTCACGCTCGCGATGCTCCTCGCCGTCGCGGCCTGCGGCGACAAGCCGACCGTACCGGTGACGCCGGTCGCCGCGGACGCGACCACGCCGGCCGACGCGCCCACCCACACCGGGGCTCCCGAGCCGACGGCGTCGCCGACGGTCGGCCCGACGCCGACCCGCAAGCCATCGCCGACGGCCACCACGCGGGCCACCCGCACGACGGCCACCACCACGACGAAAACGTCCACCCGACCCGCCAGCACCGGGGTGAAGGCGGCCTGCACCACCGTCAAGGCGCCGCTTGAGCGGGCCGTCAGTGGCCTGCTCACCCTGACCGTCCTCGCCTCCGGCTCCAGCAGCGACGAGGAGGTGCTGGATGGTCAGATCGAGGCCTCCAACCGCCTGCTCAGCCTGCACGACGCCACCGTCACCGCGATCGGCAAGACCACCGATCGCACGCTCCAGCAGAATCTTCGAGCCCTCGGTGACGCCGCCCGATCGCAATCAGCCCAGATCCGCAAGCCCAAGCCCGTGTACCGGGAACTGATCGTTCAGGTGGCGGACACCAGCACCCTGGAAAACGCGACGAAGAAGCTGGAGCCGGCCTGCGGCAAATACTGGTGATCAGGCCGTGAGGCTGACCTCCGCGGTGTCGACTGTGCCGGCCTGGCGGCCGGGGGCGCTCTGGTAGCGCCAGTAGAGGTTCGTGTGCGCGATCACCGCGTCGGGTCCCGGCGCGCCGTACGCGCTGAGGTCCTCCGTCGTGTGCGCGTCGCCGACGAGGGTCACGTCGTAACCGCGCGCGAAGGCGCCGTGGATGGTGGAACGGATGCACTGGTCGGTCTGCGCGCCGGCCACGATCAGTCGGCCCACGCCGAGCTCGGCCAGGCGCGCCTCGAGGTCGGTGCCCTCGAACGAGTCGCCGTAGCTCTTGTGGACGAGCGGCTCGGGGCCGCGGCGGACCAGCTCCGGCACGAGCTGCCACAGTTCGGTGTCGCGGGGCAGGTCATCGTCGTTGTGCTGCACCCAGACGACGGGCACCTGTTCCGCGCGGGCCCTGTCGACGAGCGTGGCGATGTTCGCGATGACCTTGTCGCGCTCGTGTGCGCTGGCGACGACGCCGTTCTGCACGTCGATGACCAGCAACGCGGTGTTCGGTCGATCGGGCAGCGTGGTCACAGGGCCTCCCGCCGTGGTTGGTGTCGAGGGAAACACTAAGCCGATCCCCTGACAGGAATGGGGCCGGAAAGCCCGCTGCGTCACCGGCCGTTGACGCGCCGCCATTCGCTCGGCGTGATGCCGTACGCGGCCCGGAACCGGCGGGCGAAGTGCGTGGGATCGATGAAGCCCCACCGGCGGGCGACGACCGCGATGGAACGGGTGCGGCTGTCGGGTCGGGCCAGTTCCTCCCGCGCACCCGCCAGCCGCTCGCTGATGATCCACTGTTCGAGGCTGAGGTCCGCCTGCGCGCAGACCTTGTACAGGTAGCGGACCGAGACGTTGAGTGCGGCCGCGATCGTCGACGGCCGCAGGCCCGGGTCGGCCAGATGCTGTCGCGCGTACGCCCGGGCCTGGACGAGCAGGGTCTCGGCGAGCACCGACCGCGTGTGCCGGGATGTGTGCGCGGCGGACACGAGCAGCGCGCGCGCCAGTTCGATGGTCGCGGTGCCCAGGGCGGGCGCGGCCAGATCGGTGCTGATCCGGTCGGCGTCGCGCGTCAGATGCGCGACGTGGTTGGTCACGAGGTCGTAGAGCGGGCTGGCCCTTAGGTTGGCGGCCGCTCGACGGACGAGGTCGACCGGCAGCCCCAGCTGGTCGAGCGGGAACTGGACGCAGCCGGCGGCGCCGTCGCCGGACCATGAGAAGTCGTACGGGGCGGACAGGTCGACCGCCATGAGCTCGCCCGGCGCGACGATCTGTTGCCGGCCGAGCTGTTCGTGCCGGCCGTCGGCCGCCTGCTGCACGGACAGCGCGAGCACGGGGGCGTCGCCCCGGCGGGCCAGCCGCGGCGTGCGCAGTAGCCGGATGCCCGTGGACGCCGTGGTGAAGATGTTGGCGGCGCCCAGATCCCACACACAGATGCGGGTACGCACGCCGCGCTGCGGTTCCTCGTGGACGACGTAACAGGGCGCGGACGCGTACATCATGGCGGTGTAGACCGCGTCGACGCGGTCGGTGGCCGGAAGGTCGGCCGTGTCGAGGACGAACGCCATGACGCCCCTCCGATCGATCCGGCCCAAGTGTGCATCGTGGGCCGACAGCGGTGCACGCTCAGTCGAACCATGCAAATGCGCAGCTCCTAGCGTGTTAACCCCACTAGTACCACGTACCTGTTGCCAACAGGTTCCGCGCCGCAAGGAGACGCCATGCCCGTACCCGACACGATCGTCCTCGTTCACGGCTTCTGGGTGACCCCGCGCAGCTGGGAAAACTGGATCACCCACTACGAGGCGAAGGGCTTCCGGGTCCTCGCGCCCGGATACCCGGGCTTCGAGGTGGAGGTCGAGGCCCTCAACGCCGACCCGACCCCGATCGTCGACCTCACCGTTCCGAAGATCATCGAGAAGTTCGAAGCGGTCATCAAGGAGCTGCCGGCGCCGCCGATCATCATGGGTCACTCCGCCGGCGGAGCGTTCACCCAGATCCTGCTCGACCACGGGTTCGGCGCGGCCGGCGTGGCGCTCAACTCGGCGCCCACCGAGGGCGTCCGCGTCGTGCCGCTGTCACAGCTGAAGTCGACGCTGCCGGTGTTCAAGAGCCCCGCCAACCGGCACAAGGCCGTCGGCCTGTCGTTCGAGGAGTGGCAGTACGCCTTCACGAACACGTTCACCGAGGAGGAGGGTCGCGCCCTCTACGCGCGCTACCACATCCCGGCCAGCGGAAACATCGTGTGGGGCGGCGTGCTGGCCAACTTCCAGCCCGGACACCAGGACACCTGGGTCAACTACGACAACGACGACCGGGCCCCGCTGCTGTTCATCTCCGGCAGCGAGGACCACATCATGCCGCCGGCCGTGCAGAAGTCGAACGCCAAGCACTACACGTCCAACACCGTCACCGAGGTCAAGGAGTACGAGGGCTACGCCCACCTGCTGCCGGCCCAGGCGGGCTGGGAGGAGATCGCCGACTACGCCCTCGAGTGGGCGCTCAAGCACGCGCGCTCGTGAGGATCATCCACATCGGCGGGCCGACCGTACTCCTGGAGATCGAGGGGTGGCGGCTGCTCACCGACCCGACGTTCGACGCCCCCGGCCGTACCTACGGGTTCGGGTGGGGCACGTCGTCCGTGAAGCTCGCCGGACCGGCGGTGGCCTCGGACGCGCTCGGTCCGGTCGACGCCGTCCTGCTGACACACGATCACCACGGCGACAACCTCGACGAGGCGGGCCGGGCGCTGCTGCCCGGCGTGGGCACGGTGCTCACCACGACAGCCGGGGCGCGGCGGTTGGGTGGCAACGCGCAGGGCCTAGCCACCTGGGGATCGACGACGCTGACGAAGCCGGGCCACCCCACCATCGAGGTCACCGCGACCCCGTGCCGGCACGGCCCGCCGTTGAGCCACCCGATCGTCGGCGACGCGATCGGCTTCGCCCTGCGCTGGGACGGGCAGCGGCACGGGGCGCTGTGGATCTCCGGCGACACGGTCCTCTACGGCGGGGTGAAGGAGGTGGCCGACCGGTTCGACGTCGGCACCGCGCTGCTGCACCTGGGCGGCGTCCAGTTCCCGATCACCGGGCCGCTGCGCTACACGATGACGGCGCGCGAGGCCGTGGACCTGATCGGGCTGCTGCGGCCGCGCACGGTGATCCCGGTGCACTACGAGGGCTGGAAGCACTTCCGGGAGCCGCCCGAGCGCGCCCGGCAGGTGCTGGGCGACACGGTCCGCTGGCTGCCTCCGGGCACCCCCACCGATATTGAGGTCTAGGGCAGGCGGTAGACCGACACGTGCGAGCGGGAGTCCGCGGTGAACTCCGCGCCGGACCAGTCGGCGTGGCGCGACTCCAGCTCGAAGCCCGCCAGCTGGGCCATGAGGTCCAGCTCGGCGGGCCAGATGTAGCGGTGTGGGCTGCGGAACAGCTGCGCCTGCTCGGTGTCGTCGAACCGGAAGTGGTGCGACACGACGTGCTGGTTGAGCACGTCGTACGTGTCGAGCCCGACGTAGCCCGGCGACACGCTCCAGACGGTGGCCTGCTGGCCGGGCGGCAGCTTGCGCAGCTCGGGCACCCACAGCTCGATGACGAACCGTCCGCCCGACCGCAGGTGGCGGGCCGCGTTGCGGAAGCATTCGACCTGCTCGGCCTGCGTCAGCAGGTTCGAGATCGTGTTGTAGACGAGATAGACCACGGTGTACTCGCCGGGGGCGCGCGTGGTCGCCATGTCGCCCTGGAGGACCGTGATCGCGGTGTTCTTCGTGCGCAACTGGTCGATCATGGGCTGCCACAGCTCGATGCCGGTGACCGGCACGCCGCGTCCGGCCAGCGGGATGGCGACGCGACCGGTGCCGATCGCGAACTCGAGCGCCGCGCCGCCGCCGGCCAGCTCGGCGAGGCGCGCCACGGCGGGATCGAGCACCTCGGGGGCGAACATGCCCTCACCCGGCGTGTCGTAGCGCTTCGCGGTGGCCTCGTCCCAGACCCGCTGTTCTGGCATGCCGACCACCCTCGCGTCGTGCGTGCGGCTTGTCCAGCCAATTTGCGCGCGGCCGGCCGGCGGAGGTCGTGGTCGCGCCGGCCGGCCGCCGTCTGGGGCGGACTACTCCGTGTAGTACGTCGCGTCCGCGGTGAAGACCGAACCGCTGCCCGACTGCACCACCATCAGGTAGTTGTAGTGACGCAGGTAGCCGCCGGGCGTGGTGTACGACTCGAACGAGACGCCGGACGCGTTCGCCAGGCCGGCGCGCTGGTAGAACGACGCGTTGTTGCGGAACGTCGTGCTGTTGTCGGACTTGTCGACCCACACCTCGCCGTTGGCGCGCTGGCGCAGGTAGTAGCCGGGGAAGTTGGTCGACTCCAGCGACACCGTGCCCGAGCCGGACAGGCCAGGGACGATCCGGAATTGGGAGTCGGCCAGGTTGGTGACGTTGGGCTCCAGCTTCGCCCGGTACTCCCAGTGCCGGATGTAGCGGTCGGGGAAGTTGTGCGACCGCAGCCGGATGGGCGTGACGCCGTCGGGCACCGGGATGCCGAAGTTCGGCGTGCCGTCGGCGTTCCAGTACAGCTTCTGCAGGCGGGTGCGGCGGTTGGGGTCGTTGAGCGGGTCGCCGCTGATGTTCTGGTAGCTGCGGTCGTGGTAGACGAGGATGTCGCTCTGCCCGTCCTCGGAGACCGTGAACGAGTTGTGCCCCGGGCCGTACTGGCTGGTGTTGGCGTTGCTCCGGAACACCGGGGTCTGCGTCTTGGTCCACGACGACGCCGACAGCAGGTTGGCGGACGCGGACGCGGTGAGCAGGCCGAGGCAGTAGTTGGCGTCCGTGGCGCTCGCCGAGAAGGTCATGAAGATCCGGTTGTTGCGCTTGATGACGGCCGGGCCCTCGTTCACCCGGTAGCCGATGGTCTCCCAGGACAGCGTCGGCGTGGCGATGCGTACGGGCGTGCCGGTGATCGTCCACGGGTTGGCCATCGCGGCGATGTAGATGTTGGAGTTGTTGGCCAGGCTCGGTTCGGACTGTGCCCACGCGAGGTACCGCGTGCCGTTGTGCTCGAAGGTCGTCGCGTCCAGCGAGAAGGTGTCGTAGTGGGTCCAGATGCGGCCCTTCTCGACCCACGTGCCGGTCAGCGGGTTCGCGCTGGAGTTCTCCAGCACGTACATCCGGATCTTCCACACGTCGTTGGTGGCGCCGGCGGCGAAGTAGATGTACCACGTGCCGTTGATGTAGTGGATCTCCGGCGCCCAGATGTGCGCGCCCATCTCGCCGCTGCTGTGTTTGGTCCAGATGGTCTGCTCGCTCGCCGTGGCCAGGCCCTGCAGCGTGGTCGACCGGCGCAGGATGATCCGGTCGTACGCGGGGACGGTCGCCGTGTAGTAGTAGTAACCGTCGGTGTGCCTGAAGATGTGCGGATCCGCCCGTTGGGCGATGAGCGGGTTGGTGAAGGTGGCCGGGGGCGAGGCCTGCGCGGGCCCGGCCAGGACCGCGACGGAGGCGACGACGGCCAGCGCGGTGAACGCGGCCAGGGCTTTCATGCGCATCGATACCGCCCGACTGGTTGGTGACATCCGAGGGAATGTTTCCATTCGATAACCTCGATGTTAACGTTAACGGAACCGGTGTCAATAAGCCCGCCGATGCCCATGGACCACGGGGTCGCACCATCGCGTCCACCACACAGGAGGCAGACATGGCCCTGCCCGCAAGGCCCTCGCTCAGGCGCCCGCGCACCTGGCTCGCGTTCGCCCTCGGCGCGGCGATCGTCGCGGTCACGGCGCCCGCGGCCCAGGCCGCGCACCCGCCCGCCGGGTCCGCCACCCGCTACACCATGACGGCGTTCACCAACAGCAGCGAGTCCAACCTGTACGTCTACGACTCGCCCGACGCCGCCGGCTTCACGCTGCGCAAGGGTCCGGCGTACACGCCGCCCACCGGCGCGATCCGGGACCCCAGCGTCTTCAGGCACACCGACGGGTACTACTACCTGACGTACACGACGCGGACGTGGTCGGCGCCGAGCACCCAGATCGGCTTCGCCCGCAGCACCGACCGGCTCAACTGGACCTTCCTCTACGACTACACGATCCCGCTGAGCGGGATGGCCCGCACGTGGGCGCCCGAGTGGTTCGTCGACTCCAACGGCAGCGTCAACATCATCGTCTCCCTCTCGTTCACGGCCGGCGGGGAGTACATCTTCAAGCCGTACAAGCTGACGGCCACGAACAGCGCGCTGACCGCGTGGAGCAGCCCGACGGTGCTGCAGGGCATCAGCCCCAACTACATCGACACGTTCATCGTGAAGATCGGCTCGACGTATCACGCGTTCATCAAGAACGAGACCACCAAATACATCGAGTACGCGACGGCGAGCAGTCTCACCGGCCCCTACACGATCTCGCGCACGGGCAACTGGGCCGGCTGGGGCGGCGGCCGGGAGGGCCCCGCGCTGGTGCAGCTCGACAACGGCGGCTGGCGGATCTACTACGACGGCTACGGCGAGGGGACGTACTACTACAGCGACAGCTACGACACCTTCGCCACGTGGAGCGCGCCGCGGGCACTGCCCGGCCTGTCGGGCTTCGTGCGGCACCTGACCGTGCTCAAGGAGGTCGTCCCCGGCGGCGTCACCCTGCCGCGCGACGTCACCCGCTCCCTGCAGTCGGTGAACTTCCCCGGCCGGTACGTGAGCGTGCGCGGCGGTCTCGGCTACGTCGACCCGGTCACGTCGTCGAGCACCACGGCCGTCAAGCAGGCCGCGACGCTGACCATCGTGGCCGGCCTGGCTGACGGGAACTGCTACTCGTTCCGTACGACGACCGGGGCCTACCTGCGCCACTACGGCTACCGCATCCGGTCCGACGCCAGCGACGGGACGGCCACGTTCAACCGGGACGCCACCTTCTGCGCCCGGCCGGGCGCCACCGGTGGCGCGGTGCGGCTGGAGTCCTACAACTTCCCGGGCCGCTACCTGCGCCACTACAACTACGAACTGCGCATCGACCCGTACGAGACGAACGCGACGTTCCAGTCCGACAGCTCCTTCACGGCCGTGCCGGCCTGGAGCTAGACCCGCGACGGGCGCGGGCCGAGACCATCGGCCCGCGCCCGTGGGGTTGCATCCGGTACCCGGGTACCGGCTTACCGTTGGGTCATGGCTGACCAGAACCTTCCGCAACCGGCCTGGGTGCCGGACGCCTGCACGCTGCCGACGGCCGAGCGACCGCTGCGGCTGGCGGAGTTCGACGAGCTGTTCACCAGAGCGGTCCGGGGTGGCGAACGGCTCGGCGCGCGGCACCTTCGCGTGACCCTCGCCGGCGGCCCGGACCTGGCGGAGTCCGTCCGCGACCTGGCCGCCAGGGAGACGGAATGCTGCTCGTTCTTCGACTTCACGGTCACCGCGCCGGAGCCGGGCCTGGTGCGCCTGGACATCGAGGTTCCCGCCGCGCGGATCGACGTGCTGGACGCATGGGCGGCCCGCGTATGAGGTCCGGCGAGCTGGCGCGGGCCGCCGGGGTGAACCCGCAGACGCTGCGCTACTACGAGCGGCGCGGGCTCCTCGCCGAGCCGCGGCGCAGCCCGGGCGGGCACCGGCTGTATCCGGCCGGCGCGCTGACCACGCTGCGGGTGATCAAGGCCGCGCAACGGCTCGGGTTCACGCTGGACGAGGTCGCCGAACTTGTCGACCTGGGCATCCATGGCCACGGCCGCCGCCGCGACACCAGCCTGCAACGCCGGGCCGCCGGGAAGCTGACCGAGATCGAAGCCCGGATCGCCGACCTACGGCTCATCGCGGACAGCCTGCGTGCCGCGCTGGACGCCGGTTGTGACGACCTGGTGACGTGCGCCACCAGCGAGCGCTGCCCGGCCCTGCCGTCGCTCTGGCCGTCGTCGCGGCCGGCGTGAGCCGGCAATCCCGTCTGTCGGGCCGTCAGGCGAACGTGAAGTGGCCCTTCCGGGGGCGCCAGCCGGCCGGCGGGTCCTCGCCGGTGCGGCCGTCCACGGCCTCGCGGATCAGGTCGGCGTGCCCGGTGTGGCGGCCGTACTCCTCCAGCATGTCGCAGATCAGGCGGCGTAGGTTGGCGTGCTGGCCGTCCGGCGCGGCCATGGGGACCGGCTGGTCGACGCCGCCGCCCGCGAGGGCCGCCGCGACGCGGGCGCGGGCGCGGGCCACGGCCTCGTCGTAGCGCGCGTAGAGCTCATCCGGGGTGTCCCTGGCGGCCGAGCTGAACGGATAGTCCTCGCTGTCCCATTCGCTCGTGTCGAGCGGCACCCCGCTCAGCCTGGTGCCGAACTGGTGATCCTCCACGACGGCAAGGTGCTTGAGCAGGCCGCCGAGGGTGAGCGACGAGGCGCCGACGGTCGTGTTCAGCCCAGCGGCGTCGAGATCGTCGGCCTTGAACCGGAACGTGGTCCGCAGGCGGTCGAGCGCGCCCAGCAGGTGCTCGACCTCCGTGCCCGCCATCGGGGGTTCCCAGGGGTAGTCGCTGTCGCTCATGGCGCCACGCTAGCTCAGGCCCCCGACGGTCAGCGAGACCCTTACGGAGTCGCCCACGTCCAGGTTTTCGGCTTTACGCACGTTGGTGCGGATCGGCACGATATAGCGCCCGTCCTTGGGCCATAGCGAGGTCGTCCACGCGGTCGAGCCGATGCGGGCGGTCACCGGGATCATGCCCCAGCCGTAGCTCACCATCGACGACGCCGCCTCCAACTCGTGGCACTGGTCCTCCGGCACGGTGACGAAGTGCCACGGCGCGGGACCGCGCCAGAACCAGATCTCACCGCTGAACTCCAGCTCCATCGCGCCAGGATACGAGCGGCAGCGCGCCGGCGGGGGCGGGTGTCCGGCGGGCAGATCGGGACCTTCGGTCGTCGCCGCCCGGGACCTTGTCCCTGACGCATCCACGGCCGTCACGCCGAGACTTGGCTCGACGCCGACGACGAGGAGACGTGACGATGGGTGTCCAGGCGCGGACCCGGGCCAGGGAGATTCGAGCGGCGCGGGAGGCCGAGCAGCGGCGCGCCGCCAAGCGCAAGCGGATCATGTCCACCGTCGGCGGAGTGGTGATCGTCGGCCTCGTCCTCGCCATCGTGGTCGCCGTCGTCAAGGCGGCCAGCGGAGGCGACGAGAAGTCCACGGCGACAACGCCGACCGCGGCCGTCGTCGCGCCCGCCGGGGCCACGACGGGCGGCGCCCTCACGGTCGGCCAGGCGGGCGCCCCCGTGCGCGTGGAGATCTACCTCGACTACATGTGCCCGTACTGCGGCAGGTTCGAACGGGCGAACGCCGGGGAGCTGAACCGGCTGGTGGCGGACGGTACCGTGCGGCTTGAGCTGTACCCGCTGGCGTTCCTGGACCGCATGTCGCAGGGCAGCGAGTACTCCACCCGGGCGGCCAACGCGGTCGCGACCGTGGCGGACCGGGCCCCCGACAAGGTGCTCGCCGTCAACCAGGCCCTGTACGAGCACCAGCCCGAGGAGGGCACGACCGGACTCACGGACGATCAGATCGCCACGCTGGCCCGCGACGCCGGGGTGCCCGGCGAGGTCGTGGCCGCCTTCCACGAGAACCGCTTCCGCTCGTGGATCGCGGTGTCGACCGAGAAGGTGCTCAGCGGCGACGTGACCGGCACCCCCACCGTGAAGATCAACGGGACGGTGTTCAAGGGCGACCTCTACACGGCCGGGCCGCTGACCCAGGCCATCGTCGCCGCCAAGGCCACGGGGTGATCGCGCGCCTGCGCCGGATCCGGCACTCCAACGCCTGGATCTTCGGCACGATGCTGTTCTCGGCGTGCCTGAGCCTCACCGCCTCGTTCGTGCTGTCGGTGGACGCGATCGCGCTCGCCAAGGACCCGGCGACCAGCCTGTCCTGCAACATCAACGCGGTGATCAGCTGCGGGACGGTGGGCGCGTCGTGGCAGGCGCACCTGTTCGGCTTCCCCAACGCCTTCCTGGGCCTGATCGCGGAACCGGTCGTCATCACGATCGCGGTCGCCAGCCTCGGCGGCGTGCGGTTCCCGCGCTGGTTCATGTTCGCCGCCCAGGTCGTCTACACCCTCGGCCTGATCTTCGCGTACTGGCTGTTCTACGAGGCGATGTTCACCATCGGCGCGCTGTGCCCCTGGTGCCTGCTCGTCACGGTCTCCACGACCCTGGTGTTCGCCACCCTGACCCACGTGAACATCCGCGACGGCAACCTGTTGCTGCCCGGCCGGCTCGCGGCGACCCTCCGGCGGGGCGTCGAGGCCGACGTGGACGCGATGCTCGTGACCATCTGGCTGCTCGTCCTCGTCCTCGCGGTGGTCCTGAAGTACGGCTCGGCGCTGTTCGCCTGAGGCGGGCTCACGGTCCGCTGAGCCGCCGCCCGGGCACGAGACCGAGCACCAGCGCGCAGCCGGCGACGATGACCGCGCCGCCGACGAGTTGAATGACCGACAGGTGCTCGCCGAGCAGCAGCGCGCCGACGAGCACCGCGATCACGGTGACGACGAACTCGACGCTGATCGCGATGGTCGCGCCGGCCTCCGCGACCAGCCGGAAGTACAGCACGTACGCCAGGGAGCTGCACAGCAGCGCCAGCGCCGCGAGGTAGGCGTAGTCGACCGGCGCCGGGGTGCCGGGCACCGGCACCATGATCAGCATGGGCAACATCAGCGCGCCGCCGAAGAAGAACGCGCCGATCGTCTGTTCCCAGCTACCGATGGAAGCGAGGTAACGGCTGGCGACGTTGCTGCCCAGCGCCGCGCACGCCGCCCCGAACAGGGCCACGGCGCAGCCGCCGAGGAACGTGCCCGAGACCGGTACGGCCGGAAAACCGACGAGCAGGACGATGCCCGCGAACCCGAGCAGCAGCCCGGATCTCGCCGGGCCGGAGACGCGTTCGAGGCCCCACAGCTGGCCGATCACCATGGAGAAGAGGGGGATCGTGCCGACGACGATGGCGGTCATCGCCGTACCGATCAGGGGTGTGGCGACCGACAGGCCGATGAGCTGGCCGGCGACCGTGGTGGCGCCCACGAGCGCCAAGGGCCGCCAGCGGCCGAACACCAGCCGGCGTCGGGTGGCCAGGGCCATCGCCAGCAGCGCGCCGCTGGCGATCAGCGCGCGGAAGGCGATCGCGCCGACCCAGCCGAACGCCTGCACGACCCGCAGCAGCAACAGGAACGAGAATCCCCAGATCAAGGCCATGCCGAGATAGTCGATCAGTTGCCGGGGGCGCATCGGGCGAGGATAACGGATCTTGCCTGGTGCGGGAGCTGTCGCTCGATCGGCCGTCGGTGAGCCGCAGCTTCAGCGGCTCACCGACGGCCGATCTCGCGTGTGATCACACGCTGGCTCGTTACAGGTACTGCCCGCTCGGCAGCGCCTCCCGCTCGATCGGCGCGTACCCGTCGCGCAGCGCGTACAGCTCCGCGAGGGTCGCGCCGCCGACCGGGATGCCGACCGAGGTGCCCAGCCAGTCCTGCGCCTCGCCGAACGGCAGCGCCGGCACCTCGATGCGGGCCAGGCACCGGCCCGGCCGCACGACCGCGGGGTGCAGACGCGCCAGGTCCTCGTTCGTGGTGATCGCGACGAGCACCTTGCGCCCCTGCCCGAGCAGGCCGTCGGTGAGGTTGAGCAGCCGGGACAGGGCCTGCCCGGTGGCTGCCTTCGCCTCGCCGCGGATCAGCTCGTCACAGTCCTCGAGGAGCAGCAGCCGCCACTTCTCGTGCTTGCGGTCCGGGCACTTGCAGTCGCCCGTGCGGTCGAGCGCCACCTGCATCAGGTACGCCGGGCTGTTGAACAGCGCCTCCGGGTCGAGGACGCAGTCGAACTGGCACCAGTCACGCCAGGCGTGCGCGAGCGCCCGCAGGACGGTGGTCTTGCCCGTGCCCGGCGGGCCGTGCAGGAGCACGAGCCGACCGTGCACGTCGTCGCGGTCCAGTTCGAACAGCCGGTCCAGCCGGTTGCCGGCCGAGCTGGCGTAGTTGCCCCGGATCTCGTTCCACGCCGGGGTGGCGATCGCCCGTGGGTTGCGCTGCGGGCCGTGCGCGGTCGTGTACCAGAAGCCCATCGAGACCGCGTCGTCCTGCGGCGGCGGCTCCGTGGTGCCGTCCGTGGTCTGGCGCAGGATGTCGTCGCGGAGTTCCGCGGTGACGGCCGTGACCGCGACCTGGGCGTTCTTGGCCCGGGTCCATCTCACCACCCGCATCGTCCAGCCCTCGCCGGCGGCGAGGAAGGCCCGCTCGTCCTCGGACGCGGCCTCCCGCAGCACGGTGACGCCGGGCGGCAGCAGGATCGCGTCCTCGCGCACGTTGGTGAGGTCGACCGTCTTCGCGTACGGCTGGTGGCCGGCCACGAACGGGGCGAGCGCCAACGCGTCGATGATGTCGCGCGGGGAATCCGCGTCGTCGACCGTCACGACGATGGGCAGCACCGACTCGGGGCTGGCGCTGCCCGCGCCGAGCTCGACGGGAAACTGCCGGGGAGTACGCATGTATTGATGATCCCGGCTGCCAAGCCTGTCGTACAACGGATTTCAGCGGATCATGCGCCTCACGCCCGTTCGATCGCGTTGGCGTGGATCGCGTCGTGCAGGTACCGGGTCATACCCGGTTTGATCTTCTCGTAGGTCGCCGTGAACCGGGGGTCGGCGAGGTACATGTCGGCCAGGCCGGTGTGGATCTCGTACGAGCACTCGTAGAACCACCGGCTGATGTGCGCCCGGTGCTCCTCCGCGAGTTCGCGCGCCTCGACCGAGTCGGCCGGGACGCCCGCGTCCATGAGCGCGGCGAGCCGGCCGCCCCACTGCGCGGTCTCCTCGTTGATCCGTTGCCAGTCGGCCTTGGTGTAGCCGGACGTGCGCCGCGTCGACTCCCGGTACGCGTCCGTGCCGCCCCAGCGCTGCTCGGCCTCCTCGGCGTACTCGTCGGGGTTGAACTCCCCGAAGACCTCGAAGCGCTCCTCGGGGGTGAGTTGAATGCCCACCTTGCGTGCCTCCATCGCGAACTCGATCGCGATGACCATCTCCCGCATCCGCTTGATCCGCGCGGTCAGCAGCTCGTGCTGTCGGCGCAGGTGCGCCACCGCGTCGGTGCCCGGATCGTCGAGGATGGTCGCGATCTCTTCCAACGGGAACCCCAGCTCGCGGTAGTACAGGATCTGCTGCAGCCGGTCGAGGTCGCGCTCGTCGTAGCGGCGGTAGCCCGTTGCGGAGCGCTCACTCGGCGACAGCAGCCCGATCTCGTCGTAGTGGTGCAGCGTCCGCACCGTCACGCCGGAGAGCCGGGCCACCTTCCCCACCGTGTACGCCATGGTTCCCTCCTTCGACGACCAGCGTGGTCCCTTCCGCCGCGTGAGGGTCAAGCGACCGGGACCGCACGGCGCCGGCCAGCACGCCGCCGACGACGAGCAGCCCACCGAGCACGTCCGTGGGGTGGACCGGCTCGCCCAGCAGCAGCGCGGCCGAGGCCATCCCGAAGAACGGCACGAACATGGAGAACGGTGCCACGGACGACGCCCCGTAGCGGCGGATCAACGCACCCCACGCCCCGAATCCGGCCAGCGTGGAGACCCCGGCGATGTAGCCGAGCGCGCCGACGCCCGTCCAGTCGATGCCGCGCAGCGCCGCGAGGTCGGCCGCCGGACCCTCGGTGAGCAGCGACAGCGCGAGCAGCGGCAGCGGCGCGGTGGCGCTGACCCAGACCATGAACCGCAGCGTGTCCGGCGGGTTGGCCCTGCGCATGGCGATGTTGGCCACGCCCCAGCAGACGGCGGCCCCGAGCACGAGGACGAACGCGGCGGCCGGCCGGTCGGGCCCCAACCGGGCCGCGACGACCGCGATGCCCGCGGTGGCCACCCCGAGTCCCGCGAGTTGCCGCCGCCCGGGCCGTTCTCCCAGCAGGAGTACGGCGAACAGCACGGTGAAGATCGCCTGACCCTGCAGGACCACGGACGACAGCCCGGCCGGCATGCCCGCCGCCATACCGAGGAACAGCAGCGAGAACTTCGCGACCGCCAGGGCGGCCCCGACCGCGAACACCCACCGCCACGGCACCCTCGGGGGACCCACGAGCAGTACGGCCGGGAACGCCGCGAGCGCGAACCGCAGCGCGGAGAACAGCAGCGGCGGGAACTCCCGCAGGCCGACGTCGATGACGACGAAGTTGAATCCCCACGCGGCGGCGACCGCGACCGCGAGGGCGATGTGCCGAGGTCTCATGGCGTCGAGCCTGCGACCTACCTTCGTTAAGCACCAGCGCGTTGTTCTTCACTGAAGATGTAGCGTTGCTTCATGATTGACGTCGCCCGGCTGCGCGCCCTGCACGCGGTCGCCACGTACGGCACGGTGACCGGCGCCGCGCGGGCGCTGCACCTCACGCCGTCCGCGGTGTCGCAGCACCTGGCGAAGCTGGAGCGGGAGACCGGCAGCGCGCTGCTGGAAAAGGACGGGCGGGGGCTGCGCCTGACAGAGGCCGGCCGGGTGCTCGTCCGGCACGCCGCCACCGTCCTCGCCGCCGTCGAGGAGGCCGAGGCGGCGCTCGCGGCACACCGCGAGACCGTCACCGGCCGGCTCGTCATCGCGGCGTTCCCGACAGCGTGCCGGGGCCTGGCGCCCGCCGCCCTGTCGCGGCTCCTCGCGTCGCACCCGGCGCTCGAACCGGCCCTGCGCGAGGGCGGCAACGCGATCAGCCTCGACCTGGTGGCGCGCGGGGAGGCCGACGTGGCGGTCATCGACGACTGGCCGGAGGCCCCGGTCGCCCTGCCGCCCGGGCTGTCCCAGGTGGACCTCGGGCCGGACGTCGCCGACCTGGTGGTGCCGGCCGGGCACGCGCTCGCGGCCGGCGGACCGGTGCGACTGGCGGACGTGGTGGGGCAGCGGTGGGTCGCGTCGACGCCCGGCTCGATCTGCCACGATTGGCTGACCCGGGTGCTGCCGAACGTGCGGCCGGCCTTCCACGTCGACGAGTTCGAGACCCAGCTCACGCTGGTCGCGGCCGGCCTGGGCGTCGCGATCGTGCCCCGGCTGGCCCGCACCTACCTGCCGGCGGGCGTCGCCGTGGTACCCATCGAGCCGGTGCCGACCCGGCGCGTCTCGGCCGCCTGGCGTACGGCGTCCGCCGCCCGCCCGGCGATCAGCGCCGCCGTGGAGGCCCTGGGCGAGGCCTGGCAGCGCCGCTCCACCGGCTGACGCCTAACGGCAGGTCAGCACGGCGGCGCGGCTGGTGACCGGGAAGGTGGGCCGGGCGGCGAAGTGCGCCGCGATAAGGCGGTCCGCCTCGGCGAGCACCGCGTGCCACGTCGGGCCGGCGGTCAGGCCGAGCGTCTCGGGCGGCCAGCTCGCGACGTAGGCCCGCACCGGTGCCGGGTCGGGCACCACCGACGTACCGACGTGCTGGTGGACGTGCACCTCATCGAACGCCGCGGCGAGCGCCGTCCGGGCGATGTCGGTGTTGAAGCGGGAGTCCGACCAGTCGAGGTCCACGTCGACGCCGAGGACGGTGCGCGCCGCCTGGGAGCGGATCGCCCGGATCTCGGCGGCGTGGCCGACGTCGTTCGTGGCGACCACAGTGGTGCCGCCCCGGCGTACGACCCGGCGCAGCTCGGCAACCGCCCGGCCGATGTCCGGCACGTGGTAGAGCATGTGCAGGCACAGCGCGACATCGACGCTCGCGTCGCGCAGCGGCAGGGCCTGGGCGTCGGCGGCCGCCCCGAACCCGTACCCGGCGCTGACGCGGGCCATGCCGGGCGACCTGTCCAGGCCGAGAAGCGGACCGGTGTGGCCGCGGCCCCGCAGTGCCTCGAGGAGGCGTCCGTTGCCGCAGCCGACGTCCGCGACGACCTCGTCACCGCGTGCCGCCGCGAGATCGAGAACCACGTCCGGCAGCGCCGGTCCACGCCGCCACTGCCAGATCGCCTGACGGGCGACCAGGCGGCTCGGCTCGGAGTACTGGTTGGTCAGCACGTGAGCATCGGTCGTCATGTCGGTCATGTGGTCACCCTATGGTGCGAGTAAGGTTGCCGGCGCCTATGTCTGTGCCGATCACACCCTCGTCCCTGACCGCGCTGGTTGCCCGGCTGCGGGCGGCCGGGTGCGTGTTCGCCGAGGACGAGGCCGCGCTTCTGGTCGCCGCGGCCGCCAGCGAGGCCGAACTGGACGCCCTGAGCGCGCGGCGGATCGCCGGTGAACCGTTGGAGCACGTGATCGGCTGGGTGGAGTTCCGGGGACTGCGCGTGGCGGTGGAGCCGGGCGTCTTCGTGCCGCGCCAGCGCACCGCGTTCCTCGTCGACCGGGCGGCCGCCGTCGCGCGGCCCGGGAGCGTGGTGGTCGACCTGTGCTGCGGTGCGGGCGCGATCGGCGCGGCGCTCGCCGACGCCGTGCCGGGTGTTGAGCTGTACGCCGCCGACATCGACCCCGCGGCCGTGCGCTGCGCCCGGCGCAACCTCGCGGGCGTCGCGGCCGGCGTCTTCGAGGGCGACCTGTTCGAGCCGCTGCCAGCGGGGCTGCGCGGCCGGGTCGACGTCCTGGTCGCCAACGTGCCGTACGTGCCGAGCGACGAGGTCGCGCTGATGCCGCCCGAGGCGCGTGACCATGAGCCGCGCGCGTCGCTCGACGGTGGTGCCGACGGGCTGGACGTGCTGCGCCGGCTGGCCGCCGGGGCGGGCGGCTGGCTCGCGCCCGGCGGGCACCTGCTGGTCGAGGCGGGCGAGCGGCAGGCGCCGACCGCCGTCGCGATCATGGCGGGCCACGGGCTGCGGGCCGCTGTCGTGACGGCCGACGACGAGTACGCGACCGTTGTCGTGGGACAGCGGTCCACCTGCCGTTGACAGGGGACATATGCTCCCTGCATTCGTTTCTCGCTTGAACATGCCGTCGAATCGCGCGCAGGCGCTCCCGCTCCCGCTGGGTCCATATCGGACGTCACGGGCAAACGGGTTGCAGCCCTCGCGGGCCTGCTCGCGTTGCTGCTGGTCGGCGGCACGGGCGTGTACGCGGCCGTCATGGCGGAGGATGCCCGCGCCGTCCAGCGGGACCGGCAGGCCGCCACGGTCGCGGCCGCGGCGCTCAGCGACAGCCTCGCCCGGACCACCACGGCGCTCAGCGGCGTGGGTGGCATCGCCTCGGACGGTACGGTCACGCCGGCGGAGTTCCGGCACTTCGCCGCCGACGTGATCGGCGCCTCGGCGCTGACGACGCTCGCGCACGTGGTGATCGTCCGCGACGGCGAGCGCGACGCCTTCGAGGCGCGGGTCGGCCGGCCGATCATCGAACGCAACGCCGAAGGGCGGTTCGTCCCGGCCGGTCGGCGCGCCCAGTACGCCGTGGTCTTGGACGTCGAGCCGGTCAACGACACCACGCGCCCGGTGCTGGGCTTCGACACCTACAGCGACGCGGTGCGCTCCGCCGCCGCGTACGAGGCCGCCACCACCCGGCGGTTCGTGCTCAGCGCGCCGACCCGGCTCGCGCCCAGCGGGCGGCCCGGCTACTTCCTCACCCAGCCGATCTTCACCCGCGCCGACAGCTCCGGCACCCTCGTCGGCTTCGTCTCGACCGGCCTGCTGGCGGAGAACCTCGTCGACGCCGCCCACCGCCGCCTGCCGGCCGGCACCCGGGTCGGCGTGAGCGACGGGTCGCTCGTCATCGCGGACGCGCCGGCCGGCGGTGCCACCACGACCGTCACCGTGGCCGGGCGGCGCTGGAGCGTCACGGCCGACGACCCCACCCCGACCGATCGCACGCTGCCGGCGGTCATTCTCGTCGCCACCCTGCTGCTGGCCGTACTCCTGGGGATCCTGTGGGTGCGGGAGGGGCGGTTCGAGCGGACCAGGGCCGCGTTCGCGACCCGGGCAGCCGAGGAATCGCGCCGGGCCGAACGGCTGGCCGGCGTGGCCCGCGGCCTGGCCGAGGCCCGTCACCTCGACGCGGTCGTGGCGGTCATCGAGGAGCACGTGCCGCCCCTGGTCGGCGCGGACTCCGCCGACATCGGCCTGCTGCTGGGCGACCGGCACCTGAGCATGCTCGGCACCAGCACCGGCGACCTGGACGCGCAGCTGGTGAGCAGGTACCGCCGGGTCGCGCTGAACGCCCACCTGCCGACGACCGCGGCCGTGCGCCAGCGCGACATGGTGTTCGTCGACGACCTGCTGGCCTACCAGGCCGACGAACCGGAGATCTTGTCGGACGTGCGGGCGTCGGGCTTCCGATCGGCGGCGGCCGTGCCGCTGCGCGACGACACGGGCGCCGTGTTCGGCGTCCTGAGCCTCCTCTGGCGCGAGCCGCGCGAGTTCGACAGCGGTACGGCCGCGGTGCTGCGCACGGTGGGTGAGATGTGCGGGCAGACGCTCGACCGCGCCCGTGACGCCGAGGGTCGCCACGAGTTCGTCGCCGCCCTCCAGCGGCGGTTGCTGCCCGCGCCGCCGGGCCTGCGGCGCCTCGCCATCGCGGCGCGCTACCGCCCCGCGACGCACGCCATCGGGATGGGCGGGGACTGGTACCAGTTCCTGCCGCGCGCCGACGGGTCACTCGTCGTCGTGGTCGGCGACGTCGTCGGCCACGGGGTCGAGGCGGTCGCCGCGATGACGCAGATGCAGCACGTGATCTCGGCGGCAGTGCACACGGGCGTGCCGACCGAGCAGATCGTGGGGCACCTGGAGGCCGCGCTCGGCGGCGCCGACGGCTCGTACGGCACGGCCCAGCTGCTGCAGGTCGACCTCGCCCGGGACCGGGTCGGCTACGTCAGCGCGGGTCACCCGTACGCGCTGCTGCGCACGCCCGACGGGACCGTGTCGACCCTGGACGGGGCGCAGTACGGGCTGCTCGGCGGCCTGCGGATGGACACGCCCATGGCGTACGCGCGGTTCCCGGTCGGGTCGACGCTGCTCGCCTACACCGACGGGCTCATCGAGCGGCGGGACCAGGCGATCACCGACAGCATCGCCACGCTCGCCGCCGACTTCGCGGAGGTCTCGTGCGACGACGTCGAGGGGTGCGTGGACGAGATCATGCGTCGGGCGGCGGCCGACGGGGCCGAATCGGCAGTCAACGACGACGTTGCGGTAGTTCTGTTGCGACGCACGGGATGACGCTGGCCGGCGCTCTATAGTGGACCGACCTTGAAAGCGATGGAGGTCACACGATGACGGACCAGTACGACGTGATCGGGGCGCTGTACGAGCGCGGCAAGCTCGTCCCTGTCGGCCTCGCCGAGCGGGGCACGCTGTTCGCGGCGCTGCCCGACCTGGCCGGCCGCTCCGTCCTCGACGCCGGCTGCGGCACGGGCTTCTACGCCCGCATGTTCGCCGCGCGCGGCGCCGCCCGGGTCGTCGGTATCGACGCCTCCATCGAGATGATCACCTACGCCCGCCGGGTGGAGGAGCGCGAGCCGCTCGGCATCACCTACGAGCAGTTCGACGGCGCCGAGCTGCCCGTCCTCGGGTCGTTCGACGTCGTCACGGCCGTGTGGCTGCTCGGGTACGCCCCCGGCGTCGAGGCGCTCGACTTCATGGTGGGCAAGCTGGTCGCCAACCTGGCGCCGGGCGCCACCTTCGTCGTCCTCGTGCCCAACCCGGAGTTCGACTGGGACAACGCGGACATCCTGCCGGCGTACGGCATCTCGGCGCGCCGGACGGAGGAGTCCGCCGGCCGGCAGGGGTACGCCGTGCACATCCCCGGCGATCCGCCGGTCGACTTCGAGGGCTTCTCCTGGCCGCCCGGGGTGATCGAGCCGGCCCTGGAGCGTGCCGGGCTCACGGACGTGCGCCGGGTGCCCACGACGATCACGGAGGACCTGGTCGCCGAGCACGGCGAGCAGTACTGGGCGCCGCTGCGCGCGAATCCCACCTTCGCGATCTTCACGGCGACCCGCTGACGCGCCGGTCGGGCGGTCAGCGCACCGCCGGGGCGACAGTGAGGGTGCCGAGCGTGGCGTCGAGGGTGGCCAGTGTGCCGAAGGGTACGGCGATCTGGTCGCGCCCGTGGCCGATCGGGAGACCGCCGAGCACCGGGACCCCCAGCGGGGTGAGGCGTTCCAGGAGGCAGTCGACGATCGTGGTGGACCAGCCGTCCGCGCAGTCGGTGAACTGGCCCACGGCCACGCCCGCGACCTGGGACAGGACGCCGGCGCGGCGCAGGTGGGTGAGCATCCGGTCGACCTTGTACGGCGGCTCGCCCACCTCCTCGATCAACAGGATGGCGCCCGACATGTCCGGGAAATCTGGGGTGCCGACCGTGGCCGCGAGCAGGCACAGGTTCCCGCCGAGCAGGGGCCCCGAAACGGCCGCCGCGGGCACGCGTACCGCAGAGGTCTCCTCATCCTGACGCGCGGAGATCGTCACGGGAGTCGGGTCCATGAGCGCGTGGCGCAGGGCGGCCACGGAGTCGGGGCCCGTGCGCTCGTGCAGCCACGCGGCGCCGGGGCCGTGCACGCTGGCCAGGCGCGCGCCGCGCCACAGCGACAGTTGCAGCGCCGTGATGTCCGAGAAGCCCACGACGATCTTGGGGTCGGCGCGGACGACCGCCATGTCGATGCCGTCGACGATGCGCTGCACGCCGTAGCCGCCCCGCGTGCAGATCACCCCGCGTACCGTCGGGTCACCGAGGGCGGTCATCAGGTCGGCCAGGCGCAGGTCGTCCGTGCCGGCGAGGTAGCCGGAGCGGGCGTAGACATTCGGCGCGACGTCGACCGACAGGCCCCACTCCGAGAGCAGCTCGACGCCCCGCGCCACCCGCTCCGGACGGGTCGGTCCGGATGGTGAGACGAGCATCACCCGGTCGCCGGGCCGCAGAGCGGCCGGCCGGACCGCAGTCGTGAGGTCGGACATGGCGGCTGAGCTTAATCTGGATAGCCTCATCACCATGAGCGGCCTCACCCTGGTGATCGAGAACGACCCGACCGACGACGTGCGCCGGCTGGGTGACTGGCTCACGGCCGCGGGCCTCACCCTCTCCGTGGTACGCCCGCACGCCGGCGACCCGCTGCCGGCCGACCTGGACGGCGTCGCCGGCTTGGTGGTCCTCGGCGGCGAACAGAGCGCGTACGACGACCCGGACGCCGTACCCGGCGCGGCCTGGTTCCCGCAGCTGGAGTCGTTGCTGCGCAAGGCGGTGCGGCACGGGGTACCGACGCTGGCCATCTGCCTCGGCGCGCAGCTGCTCGCCCAGGCGCACGGCGGGATCGTCGAGCCGGCAGGCGCCGGCCCGGAGATCGGGCCGAGGCTCGCCGCCAAGCGCGACAAGGCCGAGGAGGACCCGCTGTTCGCCAGCGCCCCCATGCTCATGGACGTGCTGCAGTGGCATACCGACGAGATCGTGGCCCTGCCCGTCGGCGCGGTGCTCCTGGCGGCCTCGACGAACTATCCGAACCAGGCGTTCCGGCTGGGGGAGAAGGCGTGGGGCGTGCAGTTCCACATCGAGTGCGACACGCAGATGGTGGCCTCCTGGGCGCTGGACTCGATCGGCCTGCTGCGCGAGTGCCGCATCGACCCGGAGGGCCTGCTGGACCGCACCGAGGCGGCCATGGGCGATCTGGAGGAGGCGTGGCGGCCGTTCGCGGAACGGTTCGCCGCGGTGGTGCGCGGCGAACTCGCCGGCGCGTCGGTCTCCGGGCGGCCGCTGCCGCTGCTGGGCCACTGAGCGCGGCGCCGGCATGACCCGACCCACGAGCGGTACCGGCCGGCTCGCCCGGTACGGCTTCCTCGACGCCGAACGTGCCGCGACGTCGCTGTCCGCGGGCGGGCTGGGCCTGTGGGACGAAACGGGCCAGCAGCCGGTCGACGCGACGGCCGGCGAGGTGCTCACCGCGCTCGGCGCGGCGGCCGACCCGGACCTCGCGCTGCGCCAGCTGGTGCGCCTGACCGAGACCGCGACCCGCCTCGGGACGCCGCCGCCGGTGGCGGCGCTGCGCGATGACGAGCGGCTGCGCCGGCGGGTGACCGCCGTGCTGGGCGCGTCCACGGCGCTCGGCGACGACCTCGTGGCCAACCCGGGCGAGCTTGCCATGATCGCGGCGCCGGACAAGGCGCTGGACGCCGACCCGTACGCCGGGCTGGCGATCGACGCGCCGGCCGCGCTGCGGCGGGCGTACCGGGGCGCGGTGCTGCGCATCGCGGCCGCCGACCTCACCGGCGCCGCCGACCTCGAGCAGACCATGGCGCGGCTGTCCCTGCTCGCGGACGCGACGCTGCGCGCGGCGTACCTGCTGGCGGTCGCCGAGCGTGGCGGCACCCCGCCCCGCCTGGCCGTGGTCACCATGGGCAAGTGCGGCGGGCGCGAGCTGAACTACGTCAGCGACGTCGACGTGATCTTCGTGGTGGCCGGCGACGAGGACCTCGCGGCCGGCCAGGCGATCGCGAGCCGGCTCATGGTGATCTGCGGCCAGGCGGCCTGGCAGGTCGACGCCAACCTGCGACCCGAGGGCAGCCGCGGGCCGCTCGTGCGCACCCTCGCCTCGCACCTGGCGTACTACAAGCGGTGGGCGCGCACCTGGGAGTTCCAGGCCCTGCTCAAGGCCCGGCCGGCTGCCGGCGACCTGGCGCTGGGGGCCGAGTGGCTGGAGGCGCTGCAACCCCTGGTGTGGGGCGCCGCCGAGCGGCCGGACATCGTCGAGGACGTGCGCGCCATGCGCCGGCGCATCATCGACAACGTGCCCCGCAAGGAACTCGACCGGGAGATCAAGCGGGGGCCGGGCGGGCTGCGCGACATCGAGTTCGCCGTCCAGCTGCTGCAGCTCGTGCACGGGCGGGCCGATGAGGCGCTGCGCTCACCGTCCACCCTGGACTCCCTGCGGGCCCTGACGAGCGGCGGCTACGTGGGACGCGCCGACGGCGAGGCGCTCGTCGACGGGTACCGGTTCCTGCGTACGGTCGAGCACCGCCTGCAGTTGCAGCGGTTGCAGCGCACCCACACCGTGCCCACCGACCCGGTCGCGCTGCGCTGGCTCGCCCACGCGCTCGGCTACCGCACCGATCCACACGCCGACGCCGTCGAGCAGTTCCGCACCGCGTGGGTCACCCACGCCCAGGAGGTGCGCCGGCTGCACTCCAAGCTCGTCTACCGGCCCCTGCTGGAGGCGGTGGCCCGGGTGCCGAGCGAGGACCTGCGCCTCACGCCGAAGGAGGCCGGCGCGCGCCTGGAGGTCCTCGGCTTCGCCGACCCGCCGGGCGCCCTGCGCCACCTGGAGGCGCTGACCGGCGGCGTGTCCCGGTACGCGGCCATCCAGCGCACCCTGCTGCCCGTCCTGCTGTCGGAGTTCGCCGACGCGCCGGAGCCCGACCGGGGCCTGCTCGCCTACCGCCAGGTGTCCGACACGCTGCGGGCCACCCCCTGGTACCTGCGGCTCATGCGCGACGGCGGGCCGGTCGCGCTGCGGCTGGCCCGGCTGCTGAGCCTGTCGCGGTACATCACCGAACTGCTGGTACGCGACCCCGAAGCGCTGCGGCTGCTGGCTGACGACGCCGAACAGGTGCCGCGCACCCGCGAGTCGCTGATGGACGGGTTCTTCGCCGCGGCGGACCGGCACTTCGGCGCGGGCGCGTCCGTGAGCGCCGTGCGGGCGCTGCGCCGGCGCGAACTGTTCCGCACCGCGTGCGCGGACATCCTGGGCGGCCTCGCGCCGCCCAACGGGGCGCCGCTGTCCACGGTGCGCCTGGACGCGGCCGAGGTGGGCCAGGCGCTCGCCGACGTCGCCGACGCCACCCTCGCCGCCGCGCTGCGGGCCACCAAGTCCCGGGTACGGGCCGCCGACCTGCCCTTCGCCATCATCGGCATGGGGCGGCTGGGCGGGGCCGAGATGAGTTACCCCTCCGACGCCGACGTGCTGTTCGTCTACGAGCCGCCGCCGGGCATGGCCGAGGACGCCGCCAGCGGGCACGCCCTGGCCATCGCCGAGGAGCTGCGCCGCCTGCTGTCGGCGCCGGCGCCCGAGCCGCCGCTGGGCATCGACGCCGACCTGCGGCCGGAGGGACGCCAGGGGCCCCTGGTGCGCAGCATGGCCGCGTACGAGCGGTACTACGCCAAGTGGTCGCGGGTTTGGGAGGCGCAGGCCCTGCTGCGGGCCCGGTTCGTCTGCGGCGACGAGGAGCTGGGCGCCCGGTTCCTGGCCCTGGCCGACCGGGTGCGCTACCCGGCCGCGGGCCTCAGCCACGAGCAGGTCGTGGAGATCCGCCGGATCAAGGCCCGGGTCGACACCGAGCGCCTGCCCCGCGGCGCCGACCCGGCCACGCACGCGAAGCTGGGCCGGGGCGGCCTGGCGGACATCGAGTGGACCGTCCAGCTGCTGCAACTGCGCCACGGGCACGACGTGCCGGGCCTGCGGACCACCCGTACGCTCGAGGCCCTCGCCGCGGCGACGCGGGCGGGGCTGGTCTCACCGGCCGACGAGGTCGCGTTGAGCACGGCGTGGACGCTGGCGACCCGGGTGCGTAACGCGCTGATGCTGGTACGCGGCCGGCCGACCGACCAGCTGCCCCGGCAGGGGGCCGAGCTCGCGGCCGTGGCCCGGGTGCTGGGCCGCCCGGCGGGGCGCGATCCGGGGGAGTTCCTGGACGAGTACCTCCGGGTGACCCGCCGGGCCCGCGCGACGGCCGACCGCCTTTTCCACGCTCCGTAGTGATCTACGTCCCATCGGTCACGGAGCGTGACCGGTTCGGTGCATTGTATGCGAAAGTTGTTCGCGTACGTTGGATGCGCCGTCCCCCGGCCGGCGCCGCCCCCGAAAGTCCCGGTAATGCCCTCTGCCTGCTCAGATCGCGCTCTGGACGACCTGGTCCGGGGCCACCTGCCGCTGGTCGGTCACCTCGTTCGTGAGCTGCTCGGCCGCGTGCCCGCCCACGTCAACCGCGACGATCTGATCTCGGCCGGGCTCGCCGGGCTGGTGGACGCCGCCCGCAGCTACGACGCGGGCCGGGGCACCCCGTTCCAGCGCTTCGCGGCCATGCGCATCCGCGGTGCTCTCCTGGACGAACTGCGCGGACTGGACTGGGCCAGCCGCTCGGTGCGCCAGCGGGCACGGCAGGCGGAGAGCGTCCGCCAGGAGATCACCTCGGCGCTGGGCCGCGTGCCCACGAACGCGGAGGTCGCCGAGGCGCTGGGCGTAGCGGCCGACAAGGTGGCCGAGGTCGACGGGGAGGTGCGTCGCGCCGCCGTGCTGAGCCTGGAGGGTTTCGCGCCCGGCGCCGCCGAGGACATGATCGTCGAGATCGCGACCGGCCCGGAGGACCTGCTCCTCTACCGGGAGCGCATCGGCTACCTGCACCAGGCCATCCAGGCGCTGCCCGACCGGCTCCGCACGGTCATCACGGGCCAGTTCCTGCAGGAGCGGCCGACGGCCGAAATCGCCGAGGAACTCGGGGTCACCGAGTCGCGCGTCTCGCAGCTGCGCACCGAGGCGCTCGGCCTGCTGCGCGACGCCCTGAACACCCACCTGGATCCCGACCTGGTGGCCCCTAAGCCGGACGGGTGCGTAGCCCGCCGGCGCGCCAGCTACTTCGCCGACGTCGCCGCGATGGGCGACCTGCGGTCGCGACTGGCGATGACGGACCTCCTCGGGCTGCCCGCGACCGCGAGCAACGTGAGCTAGCGGCCGGGTTTTCCTTAAATCCTCAGCGCGGGTGCCGATGGGAACTGATACGGCAACTGAGGATGGGAACAAACCGTGATACTCGTGACGCGACCCGACGGTGTGGTGTTCGCGTTGAACCCGGACCTCGTTCAGCGGGTCGACGCAACCCCGAGCACGGTGGTCCGCCTGGTGGATGGGACGGAGTACGCCATCGCGGAATCCGTGCCCCGCTTCGTGGAGCTGGTACGCGAACACCGGGCCGCCATCATCGCGCTCGCGCGCCAGATGGAGGACGATCCTGAGCTGGAGCCGCCGACCGCGGACGACATCTATGACGACCGGCCGGTCGACAACGTCGTCCACCTCCAGCGGAGGAAGCGTTGACCGTCGTCGGCTGAGCCGTTCCCGCCCGGGCTCCGCCCGGCCCATCAGGTATGGGCCGCCAGGAAGGCCGCCACGTGCGGCTCGACGCTGTCCGGGCCCTCGGTCAGCGCGTCCATGCCGCGGCCGTCGCACAGGCGCGGCAGCACCCGCCACGCTTCGCCGAGCAGCGTGAGGACCGCGTCAAGCTCACCGAGACACACCAACACCGGTACCCGCAGCCGCGGCACCGCCTCGGCGATCGTGCGTGGCCCGGACTCGTCCGTGACCGGGACGTCGAAGGGCCGGGGCGCCAGGGCGACCGCGCCCGTACTCGTCCCGGCGTCGCGGGCCGCGGCGACCACGGCCACGTTGGCCCCGAGTTCGGTGCCCGCGACGACCACCCGCGCCGCGCCGGCGGCCCGCAGGGCCGCTACCGCCGCGTGCGCGTCCGCCGCGTAGTCGCGCCGCCGGCCGCACTCACTGAACCCGTGGCAACGCAGGTCGAACGCGAGCACGTGGTACCCACCCGCCGCGAGTCGCCGGGCGTACGCCCACCAGGTGCACAGATCGCTGTCGTCCTCGTGGACCAGCACCACCCCCCGGCCGCCGCCACCGACCCGTACGGCGGCGAGCTTGACCCCGTCAGCGGTGGTCAGGACGAGTTGTTTCACCGCGACCATCGGGCCCGCCAGCGTCCGGTGCACCGGCGGGGCGCCGGGACCCGGGCAGCGCGCCTCGGGATGCGGCGCCGTCGCCGGCAGCGAGGTGTCCGGCGAGTACGTCCCTGTGCTGTCGGCGCGGGTCTGCTCCTCGCCCCACAGGTTGCCGGCGGCGGCCGTTGTCAGCGCCGCCAGGACGCAGGCGATCACCACAAGCGCCAGGCGACGTCGGGCCACGTTCATGCTCGGACGAGTCCAGGCCCGGCCGCCGGGTTCCGGGCATGTGACGCGGGCACACCAGTGCTCGATGTCCTACGCGCCGTCATCTGCATCCGGGCCGCAGCGAGATCCATCGCTGGGCGGGCCTGCACCTGGCGCACTGCGTGCGGCTCGGCTACGCGGTAGCCGCGGTCGTCTTGGACGAGGCACGCACTGGCGCGACGTCGATGTGATACTGGCGCAAGCGCCGGGCCAAGGTTGTCGTCACGGAGCCGTCGAGCGCCTGCCGCCCAACCGCGTGCCGCGCATCGAGGTCGCGGAGGACGTGCCCTGTCGGCCGGTACGGCGCCGGCCGACCATCCTGAGATGGCGCCGCACAGGCGGCGGCCCCGCCGCACCCGACGACGAGTCGGTGGGGCGGGGCCGCCGCGATATCAGGGGTCATTGCGGCAGGGCGGAAGCGATGTGGTTGAACAGGCCGTTCGTTAGACCGAGACGGTCTCGGCGGAAACGGGCTGCACGTTGTAGCTCCGGTTGTGGCCCAGGACGAAGTGGGTTCCGTTCGTGCTGGGCATGGAGTCGTACAACATGCCGATGCTCGTATCCTCGCCGAGCCCTTCGGGCGGGTTGGCTGAGTTCATTTCAGAGATGATCGGCTCGACTGCTAGGAAGACGAAGCTGAGCGGGGCGGCCGGGCGGTGCACCGCGACGAGCGCCGGAGGACGGCAGCGCGTGAAGACTCGATCCAGCACCTCGGCCACGGGGGTGTTGTCGACTGTGATCACCACGTCTTGGTCGCTCTGGCAACCGTGGTCGTGGATGACCTTGCGAAACTCAGGATCACGCACGCGACGTGCAAAGTCGAAGGCCGCAGCCAACTCAGGGTTACGCTCTGTCACTATTCCACCTCCTTAGGTTGTCATCCCATTCATCTTGCATCACATCCAGGGCGTTGTCATACCCCTTGTCGACAACGTTCCATCCGTCGTCCACCGGAATTTCCGTGATCACCGTACGTACTTGCTGCCTCCGAGGAAAAAACTGATGTCTATGGATAGTGCCGTGAGCTGTGTCGATCCGTGCGATGTCATGGGAAATTCCGTCCAGGACGAAGACCTGATTGATCGAGAAGTCGACGATCTTTCCCTGGTATTGCATAAAACGAACATGTAGCTTGATCGGATCGTTTTCCCGTCCGGTTGGGTGAAAAACGAACGTTTCGCAGTGGCACTCCTCTTCTGGTGGCGGCTTATACATAGGCTTCTCGGTCGAGCCGAGGATGCGCAGACGTCGGATCCTGCCCTTTGCTCCCTTGAATGCGGACCAGTCCGGCTTTGACATCACGAACAGGACCGTAGGAGTACTGCAGACCGGTGTCTATCCACTCACGGGTTGTGATCAACGACAGTTGTTGATGGCCGATGAGGCGATCTAGCGCTGTCTGCGTCATGCCCGGCTGTCCGATTCCGCGTACCGTGGGAGCACGCCGGCATGCCGGAGTGGCGGCCGGTGCGCCGCAGCTCTGACTGCTTCCAGGGACGGTTCACGATGCCGCGCACATCCGATCCGCGTTTCGGCGAGCGTATGCGTGCCCTGCTGGAGGCGGGCGGAGTCTCGTACCGGGCGTTGGCTGCTCGCACGTTCTACTCGCGTTCGTACCTGCATGAGCTGGCTACCGGCCGCAAGGCGCCGACGGTAGACGCGGCCGAGCGGGTCGACGAGGCGCTTGGCGCTGGCGGCGAGCTGGTCGCACTTGTGCGCGTGGTCAGAACCGGCGACGACGAGTGCGAGGCCCTGGAGCTGGCCCGCCGGGTCGAGGCATCCGACGTGAGCGCGCCGACGCTGGAGCGCTTGGAGACGGTCGTCGACGAGTTGGCGATGGCGTACACGACGACCCTGCCGCAACACCTGTTGCCCCGGCTGCGCGAGCACCTCGGCTACGTCGGGCAGCTCGTTGACGCGCGGGCCACGATTGAGCAGCGCCGCCGTTTGGTGACCGTGGGCGGGTGGCTGTCTTTGCTGGCCGCGACCGTGCACATCGACCTGCGGCAGGACCGTGCGGCTGAGGCCCGATTGCGAACGGCCGTGCAGTTGGGCGGGCACGCCGAGCGGCCGGAGATCCTGGCGTGGTGCTTGGAGACTAGGGCGTGGGATGCGCTTACCGGCGGCGACTACGCCCGCGCGTTGGATCTGTCGCGGCAGGCGCAGGCGTTGGCGGCGCGTGGGTCCTCGGCACATGCGCAGGCAACCGCGCAGGAGGGACGGGCGTGGGCGCGGATGGGCCGCTCGGCCGAGACGCTGGGGGCGCTGGCGCGTCTTGAGCGGCAGGTAGCGGGCATGACGGGGCCGGAGCGGCCTGAGCATCACTACCAGTACGACCCGGCCAAGGCGATGGCGTATACCGCTACGACGCTGGCGTGGGTGGGTGACCCGGCGGCGGTGGACTTCGCTCGCGCGGCGCTGGCCCGGCTGCTCGCCGCTGATGACGGGGTGACCCGGCCGCGGCGCATCGCGTCCGCCCGGTTGGACCTGTCGCTGGCGCTGCTAGGCGCCGGTCGCGCAGACGAGGCGGCCACTGTGGCTACCGCAGCCGTGGAGTCGGGGCGGGTGGTGGCGTCGAACTGGTGGCGGGCCGCCGAGGTGCTTGCGGGAGTCGCGGCGGCCGGCGCCGATGAGGCGGCCGGGCTGCGCGACGCCTACGAGACGTTTCGCCCGCACGGCAACGGCTGAGCCGTCCGCTATTTGTCTGCGGACACCCGAGGACGCGCGCCACCTTAACCTCACCGTCCGTAGCCAGCAGGCTACGTGGAACGGGTGCGACGGTCGGACGTTCCAGCAGGCCCGGCCGTCGTGCTCGCCCACCGAGAGGAGTGGCCCGTGATTCGCGTGAACTTCGACCCGGACAACCCGCCCCCCGAGCCGCCGGCCGCCGCCGACCCGCTGGTGTGGCGCATGGCGCACGAGATCCGCGCTGCCCACCAGCCCGACCAGACACAGTGCTGCGTCACCTGCAGGGACAGCGTCGGATGGCCGTGCAAGCCGGCGAGGATCGCGGCACGCGGATACCTGCTGGCGCTGCGCCTAGATGCGACGGCGTCCGTGCGGTGGCCGATCAACAATCGGGTGGCGGACCCGCTGGGGGTGCACATCGAGCGGGACATCACCGCCGTGGCTGTCGACGATGACACGGACCGGTGAGGGATCCACCGGCTGCGGCACCACTACGCCACGCTGCTGATCCACGCGGCGCGTCGGTCAAGACGGTGCAACTCGCGCTGGGCCACTCCACTCCGACGATCGCGCTGAACACCTACGTCCACGAGTGCCGGACGTGGTGGACCGCACCCGGACCCTGATCGACGGGGCGCTCGGGAAAGCGGAACGGCGGTCACGCGGGCCAAGGGCCGGGCGTGACCGCCGTCCTGCGGGTTGTACCAGCCATGTACTCAAGATCGCTGAGTCACCTTGCGGTGCTGGTCAGCGCCTTGATCACGACTAAACGTCGTAGTACATCGCGAACTCGTGCGGGGTCGGGCGCAGGCGCACGGGGTCGATCTCGCTGGAGCGCTTGTAGTCGATCCAGGTCGAGATCAGGTCGGGGGTGAAGACGCCACCCTCGAGCAGGAAGTCGTGGTTCGCCTCCAGGGCGTCCAGCACCTCCGGCAGCGAGCCCGGAACCTGCTTGACCGCGGCGACCTCCTCCGGCGGCAGGTCGTAGAGGTCCTTGTCGATCGGCTCCGGCGGCTCGATCTTGTTCTTGATGCCGTCGAGGCCGGCCATGAGCATGGACGCGAACGCCAGGTAGACGTTGGCCGACGGGTCGGGCACCCGGAACTCGATGCGCTTGGCCTTCGCGTTCGTACCCGTCACCGGGATACGGGTGCAGGCGGAGCGGTTGCGCTGCGAGTACACCAGGTTGACCGGGGCCTCGTAGCCCGGCACCAGGCGCCGGTAGGAGTTCACGGTCGGGTTGGTGAAGGCGAGCAGCGACGGGGCGTGCTTGAGCAGGCCACCGACGTACCACCGGGCGGTGTCCGACAGGCCGCCGTAGCCGGTCTCGTCGTAGAACAGCGGGTCGCCGTTCAGCCACAGGCTCTGGTGGGTGTGCATGCCCGAGCCGTTGTCGCCGAAGAGCGGCTTCGGCATGAAGGTCGCGGTCTTGCCCGCGGCCCACGCCGTGTTCTTGATGATGTACTTGAACAGCTGGAGCTGGTCACCGGCGTGCAGCAGGGTCGAGAACTTGTAGTTGATCTCGGCCTGGCCCGCGGTGCCGACCTCGTGGTGCGAGCGCTCGACCGTGTAGCCGGCGCCGAGCAGGTTCTGCACCATCTGGTCACGCAGGTCGGCGTAGTGGTCGACCGGCGGCACCGGGAAGTAGCCGCCCTTGTAGGCGGTCTTGTAGCCGCGGTTGCCACCCGGCTCGTCCTTGCCGGTGTTCCACCAGCCCTCGACCGAGTCGATGTAGTAGTAGGCCTGGTTGGCGCTGGTCTCGTGCCGGATCGAGTCGAAGATGTAGAACTCCGCCTCGGGGCCGAAGTAGGCCGTGTCGGCGATGCCGCTGGCGGCCAGGTAGGACTCGGCCTTCTTCGCGACGTTGCGCGGGTCGCGGCTGTAGGCCTCGCGGGTGAACGGGTCGTGGATGAAGAAGTTCAGCGCCACGGTCTTCTCGACCCGGAAGGGGTCGACGAAGGCGCTGGAGACGTCCGGCAGCAGCATCATGTCGGACTCGTGGATCTGCTGGAATCCGCGGATCGAGGAGCCGTCGAACGCCAGACCGTCCTCAAAGACACTGGCGTCGAACGACTCGACCGGCACGTTGAAGTGCTGCATCACGCCGGGCAGATCGCAGAATCGTACGTCGACGAACTTCACGCCCTCGTCTTTGAGGTACCGAAGGAATTCCTCCGAATTGGCGAACACACGTCCTCCTGGGCATCCAGATAGTTGGGGCTCTGGGCGGCTGCCAGCGACGGTAGGTTGGCGGCGTTGCCCGGGCGTATCTCATTTGTTTCTACCGTGTTACGCGGCGGGGTCACCGCGTTACGGTGTGACCAGGCCAACACCACTGGCCAGGCGGGTCTACCCGTCCGGTGCGAGAATATCGACCCAATGGGCGACTGCGGTAGACGTGACCGCTTGCGCACCCGGCGAGTCCGCCGGGCACGAATGGGCCGGGATTACCGGCCGCGCATCGAGCGGAAGGCACCCTTCGGTGGCCGCATGTTCTTCGGGATGGCGCCCTTGGGCAGCTGCGGGCGGGCGGCGGTCAGCGCCTTGAGTCGCTTGTCGAGCGCGTTGACCTCCTTGCCCGACAGGGTGCGGGGCAGGCGGGTCAGCGTGCTGCGCAGCTTGGCCAGCGGGACCTCGCCCTCGCCGTTGCCGAGCATGAAGTCGCGCAGGTCGGCGGAGCCGATCACCTTCGACAGGCGCTTGCGCTCCTGGCCGATCAGCGCCCGTACCCGCTGAGGTTGACCTTCGCCGAGCAGGATGATGCCGGGCCGACCGATGATCAGGTGGACCATGTCGAACTGCGTGGTGGAGCTGACGGCCGGGGTCACCCGCCAGTCGCCCCGCATGGTCTCGACGATCTGGGCGGCGGCGCCGGGCTGCTTCTCCGCCTCGGCCATCATGGCCTTGTTCGAGCGCAGGTTGAGCACGATGAGCACGGCGAGCAGCGCGAGCATGATGCCCACCGGGATCCACAGCAGGCCCCAGCCGAGCACCACGGCGACCACGACGAACGCCACCGGCACGAGCACGGCGAGCAGCACGAGCGGCACGAACAGCCGGTCCCGCTTAGCGGTGAACGAGAACACCATGCCGATCTGCTTGAGGCGGGTCCGGAAACCCACCTTCTCCTGCTCCTGCGCCTTCGCCATGGCGGGAAGTCTAGTGGCCATCCCGCGCGGGCTCCGTCCCGGTCCGGCCGTGAGTGCCGAGTGGTGCGCGTGGCTGGCGGGTGCCAGTATTGCGGGCGAAAAGGGGGCGTGATCATGGCGAAGGCCTTGCTCTGGGTGGCGATCGGCGTCGTGGTGCTGCTGGCCGTCGGCTCGCTCGTCGTGTCGCTCGTCAAGACGCTCGTTTCGCTGGCCTTCTATCTCATCGTCGGCGCGCTCGTGGTCGGCGGCCTCTGGTACGTCTTCCACCGCCTCAGGTCGGCGGCCACCCGCGGCGACCAACGCTGACCGGCGGCAAGGCCCGAACGGGCGTAAGGGCCTTACGGGTACTCGGCCCGCGCACAGTGTGGCTAAGCCCACCAGAGGCCCCGAACATGCGGCGCGGTGCCCATGTCGACCGGCCGGCTGCCGGCGCATCGTCGATTGCGGAAGCCCGCCGCATCCGCAGGCGGCCCGGTCGTGGAGGCACGCGACGATGTTCACGGGGACCGACGTTTATAACAATCTGGAACTTGCCCGGTTGCGGGAGGAGCGGCTGCGGCGGCTCGCCGCGTCGGGACTGGCCGGCCATTATGCCGCCCAGCAGGACGAACGACGTCCGAGGTGGTGGGCCCGTTGGCGCTCGCGGCCGACCGGCGCCGCCGCGCGCCGGGCGACCGTGCGTGCGGAGGTGGCGGGTCCGATAAAGCCATGACGAGTTCGTCGGTGCGGCATGGCATGCTCGATTCCGTGACCGCCCGCGCCACTATCTTCGTCGGCCGCGAGACCGAGTTCGGTCTGCTGCGTGACGCCGTGATGCGCGTCAGGCACGAGCCCGTTTCCGTGATCATCGGCGGCGAGGCGGGGGTCGGCAAGACCCGCCTGGTCGAGGAGTTCGGCCGGTTCGCGTCGTCGGGCGGCGCCGAGGTGCTCATCGGGCACTGTCTGGAGCTGGGGGAGGACGGCCTGCCGTTCGCCCCGTTCGCCGCCGCCCTGCGCGACCTGCTGCGCCGGCACGGGCCGGCCGCGTTCGCCGGCTACGAGCAGGAGTTCGCCCGGCTGCTGCCCGAGCTCGGCCCGGTCGGCCCGGAGGTGTTCTCCGACTCGACCCGGGGCTACCTGTTCGACCTCGTCGGCGCGCTCTTCGACCGGCTGGCCGCCGAACGGCAGCTGATTCTGATCATCGAGGACCTGCACTGGGCCGACCGCTCCACCCGCGAGCTGCTGGCCTATCTCGCCCGCTCCACGCGGGCGGCCGGGGTGCTGGTCGTCGGCACCTACCGCGCCGACGAGCTGCACCGCGGCCACCCGCTGCGGCCGTTCCTCGCCGAGCTGGACCGGCTGCGGGGCGTGGAGCGCATCGAGCTGGGCCGCCTCGACCGGGAGGCGACCGCCGAGATCGTCGCCGACCTGCTCGGCGGCCAGCCGGCCGCCCCGCTCATCGACAGCATTCACGCGCGCGCCCAGGGCAACCCGTTCTTTATCGAGGAGCTCACGGCCTGCGCCGACCCCAGCGGCTGTCACCTGCTGCCGGACACCCTGCGCGACCTGCTCCTCACCCGGGTCGACCGGCTGCCGGAGACCGCCCAGCGGGTGCTGCGCATCGCGGCCGCCGGCGGCGTACGCATCGGGCATCGGCTGCTCGCCGCCGCCGCCGACGTCTCGGACGCCGCGCTGGAGGAGGCGCTGCGGCTGGCCGTCGCCGCGCACCTGGTCATCGTCGACTCCGACGGCGGCTACGAGTTCCGCCACGCCCTGGTGCGCGAGGCCGTCCACGACGACCTGCTGCCCGGCGAGCGGGCGCGACTGCACGCGCGCTACGCCGCCACGATCGAGGCCGACCCGACCCTCGTCGGGGTCGGCCTGGCGCCCGCGGAGATCGCCCACCACTGGTACGCCGCGCACGACCACCCCCGCGCGCTGACCGCCGCGATGCACGCGGCCACGGTGGCGGGGCAGCGCTACGCGTACGCGGAGAAGAGCCGCCTGCTCGAGCGCGTCCTGGAGCTGTGGGAGCAGGTCGACGACGCCCCCGTCCGCACCGGCACCGACCACCTGGGCCTGCTGGAGTCGGCGCTGTCCGCGGCGATCGGCGCGGGCGACTACGACCGGGCGCTCGGCCTCGCCAAGGCGGCGCTGGCCGAAGTGGACAGCGCGGCGCAGCCGATGCGCGCGGCCCGGATGCTGGTGCAGCGGGCCAAGCTGCTGCGCACCTTCGGCAAGAGCGACGGCTCGGCCCAGCTGCGCGAGGCGTACGAGCTCATCGCCCCCGTGCCCGACGACCCCCGCCGCGCCGAGCTGCTCGCCGACATCGCCGCGATCATGGTGACGATCGAGCGCGACGAGGGCAGCCGCATCGTCAAGGAGGCGGCGCTCGTCGCGGGCGACCTGCAGGACACGGCCGCCCAGGTGTCGGCGGCGGTGACCATGGGCCGCCTGCACGGTCGCCAGATGTCGGCCGAGTCGGGCCTCGTCGAGATGCGCCGGGCGGCCGCGGCCGCGCAGCGGGCCGGTGACCTGCCCGGCCTCGTGCGGGCCAACGTCAACATCTCCGACCTGCTGTTCGACCTCGGCGCGTACGCCGAGTCCGCCGAGGTGGCCCTGGGCGGCCTCGCCGACGCGGGCCGGGTCGGCATCGGCCGCACCACCGGGGTGTTCCTGCTCGCCAACCGGGGCGAGGCCCTGGTGGCCCTCGGCCAGTGGGACGAGGCCGACGCGCTGTTCGGCGAGGCGGCACGCCTCGACCCGCCCGGCACCCTGGAACTTCTCTGGCTCATGCAGCGCGCCCGGCTCCGGCTCGCCCGCGGGCACGCGAGCGCCGACGACCTCGTGGCCCGGGCGGTCGCCTTCCTCTCCCTGCCGTACCTGGGTCCGCAGCAGCGGCTGCCGCTGCGCGAGCTGCGGGTCGCGGCGGCGCTGTCCGCGAACGACGCCGCCGAGGCGGTCGCCCGCGCGGCCAGCGGTCTGGGCGATCCCGCCCTGGCGTCCGAACCCCGCTACGCCTGGCCCCTGCTCGCGGTCGCCGCGCGCGCCGCGTCGGTCGCCGCGGACGGCGCGGTGCCGGCCGCCGCGGTGGGCGCGCTGCGGGAATGGGTACGGGGCCTCGCCAGCTCCGTACCGGCGAACCACCCGGCGGAACTCGCGTACGCCGCCCAGGTGGCCGCCGAGCTGGCCGCACCGGAGGAGGCCAACCTCGCGTGGCGGCGGGCCGTGGCCGCGTGGCGTCACGACGGCCAGCCGTACCCGCTGGCGGTGGCCCTGGGCCGGCTCGCCGAGGCCGCCGCGGCGGCCGGCGACCGGGCGCTGGCCACGGACGTGATCGTCGAGGCGTGCGCCATCGCGGCCGCCCTCGATGTGGCACCCCTGCGCGAGCGGCTGACCACCCTGTCGCGCCGGCTCGGCCTGCGGGCGGCCGTCCGCTCCGCCACGAGCGGCCCCGGCGGCCGCGCCGAGGTCCTCACGGCCCGCGAGGTGGAGGTCCTGCGTCTCGTGGCGGCCGGGCACAGCAACCGCCGCATCGGCGACACGCTCTACATCTCGCCGAAGACGGCCAGCGTGCACGTGTCGCGCATCATCGCCAAGCTCGCGGTGGCCAACCGCATCGAGGCCGCCGCAGTGGCCCACCGCCTGGGCCTGCTGGCGGAGTCGGCCACCAACTAGCGGTGGCCGACGTCAGCCGCGGGCGGCGACGGCCTGCTGGTAGAGGCGGCCGGCCCGGTAGGAGGAGCGGACCAGCGGGCCGCTCATCACGCCCGAGAAGCCGATCTCCTCGGCCTCCTCGCGCAGCTCGACGAACTCCTCCGGCTTCACCCAACGCTCCACCGGGTGGTGGCGGGGGGTCGGCCGCAGGTACTGCGTGATGGTGATCAGTTCGCAGCCGGCGGCGTGCAGGTCGCGCAGCGCCTGGGACACCTCGGCGCGCTCCTCGCCGAGGCCGAGGATCAGGTTCGACTTCGTGACCAGGCCGGCGGCCCGGGCCTGGGTGATCACGCCGAGGGAGCGCTCGTAGCGGAACGCCGGGCGGATGCGCTTGAAGATCCGGGGCACGGTCTCCAGGTTGTGCGCGAGCACCTCCGGCTCCGCGCCGAACACCTCGCTGAGCTGCGACGGCTCGCCGTTGAAGTCCGGGATCAGCAGCTCGACGCCGCAGCCGGGGAGCAGCTTGTGGATCTGGCGGACCGTCTCGGCGTAGAGCCAGGCGCCGCCGTCGGGCAGGTCGTCGCGGGCGACGCCGGTGATCGTGGCGTACCGAAGGCCCATGGCGGCGACGGACTCGGCGACCCGGCGGGGCTCGTCGGCGTCGAACTCGGCGGGCCGGCCGGTGTCGATCTGGCAGAAGTCGCACCGGCGCGTGCACTGGTCACCGCCGATGAGGAAGGTGGCCTCCCGGTCCTCCCAACATTCGTAGATGTTGGGGCAACCCGCCTCCTGGCACACCGTGTGCAGGCCCTCCCGCTGGACGAGGCCGCGCAGCTGGCTGAACTCGGGGCCCATGGTGGCCTTGACCTTGATCCATGGCGGCTTGCGCTCGATCGGCGTCTCGGCGTTACGCGCCTCGATGCGGAGCAGGCGGCGTCCCTCAGGGGCAACGGTGGTCACGCAAAAAGCCTACGCCCGGGCCGGACGAACCGGTCGTGACCGCGACGAGCGTCACGTCGATGGGTGGGGGCAGTCCGGATCACGACCCTATTCGGACACCCGGACACTGACCGCCCTACTCTTCCCGCGACGATGGCCGATGAGAGGGGTCTATGTGGCCGGGTTGGTCGGTAGGGTCGCGGTCGCGACCCTGGCGCTGGGTGTGGCGGGGGTACTGGCCGGGTGTGATCCGGCGGCGACCGGCGCTGGGCCGGAAGTGGTCGTGACGGCGAGCGCGGACACCGCGCCGAGCGCGGATCCCGGGGACAACCCGATGACGTGCGAGATGCTGAAGAACACCCCGGTGGGCGGCAAGAAGATGGACTTTTTCGGCTACCAGGACGTGATCCCGCTCGTCGACGGGCGTTGGTCCGGCGAGGACGGCAACACCGTCGAGCTGCACAAGCCGTGCGCCATCGGCGATCTGGACGGCGACGGTGACGGCGACGCGCTGGGCGTGGTGAGCGAGAACGGCGGCGGCTCCGGGACCTTCTTTGCGCTGGTCGCCTGGCTCGACGAGGGCGGCGGCACGCCGGTCTGCGTCGCGGTGGCGGGGCTGGGCGACCGTACGCCGGTGACGTCAATCAAGATCACTAACGGCCGGGCCCAGGTCGTCTACCTCACCCGCGCCGACGACGCCCCGATGGCGGTGCTCAACATCAAGCGCACGGCGACGTACCAGCTCATCGAGAACAACGAGCTGGCCGAGATCGGCTACGTCGACGCGCCGTACTCCGGCTAAAACGGGAGGCCACCGGCGGGGTCGGCTGCTAGCGTCGTACACCAACAGCGACGACGGAGCCGAGTAGCGTTCCGGGCCGCCAGCGAAGAGAGCCACCGGCAGCTGCGAAGGTGGCCTGGCGCCGGACCGCGAAGACCCTCCTGAGCTGCGGGAAGAACCGCCACGACGGCGTAGTAGACCCCGCCGGCCGGCCCCCGTGATCAGGCGACGAACGAGGCCGCGGCCCGCCAGGGCCGCGGCGAAGGTGTGGTGGCACCGCGAGGTTCCCGCTCGCCCACACCTCCCTGGGGATCGCGTTGCGAACACAGAGGAGGTCCACCCATGCAACGCATCCTGTCCAGCCAGCTCGCCACGCACGTCGGCGAGCGGGTCACCATCGCCGGTTGGGCGCACCGCCGCCGGCTGCTGAAGTCCGTGGCGTTCCTCATCGTCCGCGACCGTGCCGGCCTCGCCCAGGTCGTGGTCGCCGAGCCGGCGACCCGCGACCTGATGGAGAAGCTCACCGAGGAGACGATCGTCGAGGTCGAGGGCGAGGTGGTCGCGAACGCCGCGGCGCCCGCGGGCGTCGAGCTCATCAACCCCGTGGTACGCGCGCCGCACGGCGCCGCCGCGTCGCCGCCGTTCGACCTGTACCGCCCGCAGCTCACCGCCACCCTGCCCACCATGCTCGACCACGCGGCCGTCGCCCTGCGCCACGCGCCGCGCCAGCAGGCGTTCCGGCTCAGCGCGGCGGCGGTCGCCGGCTTCCGGGCCAGCCTCGACGCCGACGGGTTCGTGGAGGTGCACACCCCCAAGGTCGTGGCGTCGGCCACCGAGTCCGGGGCGAACGTGTTCTCCCTCGACTGGTTCGGCCGGCCCGCGTACCTGGCGCAGTCGCCGCAGTTCTACAAGCAGACCCTCGTGGGGGTCTTCGAGCGGGTCTACGAGGTCGGCCCGGTGTTCCGTGCCGAGCCGCACGACACGGTGCGCCACCTGGCCCAGTACACGTCCCTGGACGTGGAGCTGGGGTTCATCCGCGACCATCGTGACGTCATGCGCGTACTCCGGACCGTACTCGCGGCCATGACGGCGAGTGTCGCGCAGCGGGAGCCGGGCGCGGTGGCCGCGTTGGGCCTGAGCCTGCCCGAGGTGCCGCGGACCATCCCGGAGGTGCACTTCGCGGACGCGCTGGCGCTGGTCGGCGCGGCCCTCGGGGAGGACCTCAGCGCGGAGCCCGACCTGGCCCCCGCGCACGAGCGCTGGCTGGGGGAGTGGGCCCGGCGCGAGCACGGGTCGGACTTCCTGTTCGTGACGGGGTACCCGATGGCGAAGCGGCCGTTCTACACGCACCCGGACCCGGCGCGCCCGGCGTACTCGAACGGTTTTGACCTGCTGTTTCGCGGCATTGAGCTGGTCACGGGCGGGCAGCGCCTGCACCGGTACGAGGACTATGTCGCGGCGCTGGCGGCGGCGGGCGAGCCGCTTGAGCCGTACGAGTCCTATGTGGAGGTGTTCCGGCACGGGATGCCGCCGCACGGCGGGTTCGCGATCGGGCTGGAACGGTTCATGATGCGGCTGCTGGCGGCCACGAACGTCCGGGAGGTCACGCTGTTCCCGCGCGACCTGCACCGGCTCACGCCGTAGCCGGTAGCGGGGCGGGCCCGGCCCGCCCCGCTACCGCAGGGTCTCCAGGTGGCGCTCGACGACCGGGAGCGCCTCGGCGACCGTGACGTCGCGGCCCAGTTCCGCGCTCAGCGACGTCACGCCGGCGTCGCTGATGCCGCACGGCACGATGGCGTCGAAGGCGCGCAGGTCGCAGTCGCAGTTGAGGGCGAAGCCGTGCAGGGTCACGCCGCGCGCGACGCGGATGCCGATCGCGGCGATCTTGCGGTCGGGGCCCCGGTCGTCGGCCGCGACCCAGACGCCGCTGCGGCCCTCGACCCGGCCGGTGGCCACGCCGAACTCGGCGCACACGTCGATGAGCAGCTGCTCCATCCGGCGCACGTAGGCCACCACGTCGAACGGCTTGCCGTCGCGCTTCTCGGGCAGCGTGAGGATGGGGTAGCCGACGATCTGCCCCGGCCCGTGCCAGGTGATCTTTCCGCCGCGGTCGACGTCGACGACCGGGGTGCCGTCCAGCGGGCGGTCCCAGGGCTCGGTGCGCCGGCCGGCGGTGTAGACGCTGGGGTGCTCCAGCAGGAGCACGGTGTCGTCGCGCTCCCCGGCGACGACGGCCGCGTGCAGGTCGCGCTGGTGCTGCCAGGCGGTCTCGTAGTCGACGACGCCCGCCCGGATGACGGTCAGCGGCGCCAGCGAGGTCGGTTCAATGACGGTGGTCACCCCGCCAGCGTAGGCCGCGCCGCGCGCCGTGGCGGCGTGTTGGATCTCACGCCGCCCGACGACCGGTCAGAGGTGGGGCAGCCCGGCGGGGCGGTCGAGGTCGAGCGCCACCGACAGCGCCTCGCGCAGCGTCGGGTGCCGGAACGCGAACCCGGCCGACGTGAGCACCCCCGGCAGCACCCGCTGGCTGATCAGCGCCTCGTCGGCGAACCCGCCCACGGCCAGCTTCAGCGCCGGCGACGGCACCGTGAGCAGGGCGGGCCGGCGCAGCAGCTGGGCCAGCGTACGGGTGAACTCGGCGTTCGTGTCCGGGTGCGGGCCGGTGAGGTTCACGGCGCCGCTGAGCTCGGCGCGGTCGAGCAGGAACCGGACCGCGTCCTCCCAGTCGGTGATCGAGATCCACGGCCACCACTGCCCGCCCCCGCCGAACCGGGCGCCGAGGCCCAGCCGGAAGGGGATGAGCAGGGGTTTGAGCAACCCGCCGGAGGCGTGCAGCGGCAGGCCGGTACGCAGCAGCACCACCCGTACCCCGGCCTCGGCGGCCGGCTCGGCGGCTGCCTCCCACAGCTGGGCCAGCTCGCTCAGGAAACGGTCGCCGGCGGGCGCGGTCTCGTCGACCGCCGTGTCGCCCGTGTCGCCGTAGAACCCGACCCCGGACGCGTTGAGCAGGACGTCGGGCCGCGATCCGGCCGGCAGCGCGGCCAGCGTACGGGCGATCGTGGCGGTCGACTGGACGCGGCTGCGCACGAGCGTCGCCCGGTACCCGCTCGTCCAGCGGCGCGGGGCGACCGGCGCGCCGGCCAGGTTGATCACCGCGTCGGCTCCGGCGAGCGTGGCGGGCGCCAGCTCGCCCTTGTCCGGCCACCAGCGCACCTCGTCCGGCCCGGCCGGGGGCCGGCGCACCAGGTTGACGACCTCGACGTCCGCCGAGGCGAAACGGGCCCGCAGCCGGGCGCCCAGGAACCCCGAGCCGCCGGCGAGCACGATACGCATGCGTCCATCCTCCGCTATCGGCGGTCGCTGGCGAACGAAGCGGGGGTGCCGTCGCGCGTGCGACGACACCCCCTGCGCTCGGCTGGGCCCTACAGGCCCAGGTCGTTCTCGAACGCCCCGGCCTCCAGCCGCTGCTTCACCGTGGTGAGGAAGCGGGCCGCCTCGGCGCCGTCCACCAGCCGGTGGTCGTACGAGAGGGCCAGGTAGATCATCGAACGCGGGGCGATGATCTCGCCGAGTTCGGGGTCGTTCACCACGACGGCCCGCTTGACCACCGCGCCCGTGCCGAGGATCGCCACCTGCGGCTGGTTGATGATGGGCGTGTCGAACAGCGCGCCGCGCGAGCCCGTGTTGGTCAGGGTGAACGTGCCGCCCGAGATCTCGTCCGGGGTCAGCTTGTTCGTGCGGGCGCGCTCGGCCAGGTCGGCGATGCGCTTGGCGATGCCGGCCAGGTTCAGGTCGCCCGCGTTGTGGATCACCGGCACGATCAGGCCGCGCTCGGTGTCCACGGCCATGCCGAGGTGCTCCGCCGCGTGGTACGTGATCGTGCCCGCCTCCATGTCGATGGAGGCGTTGACGTCCGGGTGCACGCGCAGTGCCTCGATCGCGGCCAGCGCCAGGAACGGCAGGAACGACAGCTTCACGCCGTGCCGCTTGACGAATTCGCCCTTGGCCGCGTCCCGCAGCTTGGCGATCTTGGTGACGTCGACCTCGACGACCGTGGTGAGCTGCGCCGAGACCTGCAGCGACTCGACCATCCGCTTCGCGATGACGGCCCGCAGCCGCGACATCTTCTCGGTGCGACCACGCAGCGGACTGGGCTCGGCCTTGGCGGGCGCGGGCGCCGTCGTGGTCGGCGCGGCCTGGGGCTCGGCCGCCTTCGGCGCCGCGGCCTTCGCCGCCGCGTCGAGGACGTCCTGCTTGCGGATGCGCCCGCCCACCCCGCTGCCGGAGAGGGTGGCGAGGTCGACGCCCTTCTCCGCGGCGAGCTTGCGCACCAGCGGGGTCACGTAGCCGGCGTCGCCATCGGGGCCGCCGCCGTTGCTGGGCGCCGTCGGCGCGGCGGGCTTGGGCGCTGGAGCGGGCGCGGCCTGAGCCTGCGGTGCAGCGGCCTGAGCCTGCGGCGCGGCGGCCTGAGCCTGTGGCGCGGCGGCCTGGGGCGGGGCGGCCTGTGGCGCCTGGGCCTGGGGCTGGGGTGCCTGGGGCTGCGGCGGGGCGGCCTGGGCGGCCGGCTTCTGCGCCTCGGCGGGCTTCTCCGGCTCCGCGGCCTTCTCGGGTGCGGCGGGCTTCGCGGCTGCCGGCGCGGCGCCGGCCGCGCCGATCAGCGCGAGAACGGCGCCGACCTCGGCGGTCTCGTCCTCGGCCACCTTGATCTCCAGGACCGTGCCGGCGACCGGCGACGGGATCTCCGTGTCGACCTTGTCGGTGGAGACCTCCAGCAGCGGCTCGTCCACCTCGACGGTGTCGCCGACCTGCTTGAGCCAGCGGGTCACGGTGCCCTCGGTCACGCTCTCGCCGAGCGCGGGCAGGGTGATCGGGGTGGCGTCGCCACCGGCCGATCCACCCGCCGCCGGTGGGGTCTCCTGCGGGGGCGCCTCGGTCTGCCCGACCGGCGCCTCCTCCTGGGCGGGGGCCTCCTCCTGGGCGGGGGCGGCGGCCTGGGCGGGGGCGGCGGCCTGCGCCGGCGCCGGGGCGGACGCGCCGGCGTCCTCGCCCTCGCCGGCGATGACAGCGAGTTCGCTGCCCACCTCGGCGGTCTCGTCCTCGCCCACCACGATCCGTGTCAGCACCCCGGCGGCCGGCGAGGGGATCTCGGTGTCGACCTTGTCGGTGGACACCTCAAGCAAGGGCTCGTCGACCTCGACGCGGTCACCCTCCTGCTTGAGCCAGCGGGTAACGGTGCCCTCGGTGACGCTCTCGCCCAACCGGGGCATGGTGACCGATACCGCCATCTGAAGTTGCCTCCTTGGGTGCAAGGTCTATGTACTCGTTGACCGCTGGTTCAGTGGACGTGCAGCGGCTTTCCGGCCAGGGCCAGGTGTGCCTCGCCCATGGCCTCGGTCTGTGTGGGGTGGGCGTGGATCAGCTGGGCGACCTCGGCCGGGAAGGCCTCCCAGTTGTAGATCAGCTGTGCCTCGCCGACCAGCTCGCTGACCCTAGCGCCGAGGATGTGCACGCCGACCACCGGACCGTCGACGGCGCGGACGAGCTTCACGAAGCCCGACGTCCTGAGGATCGCGCTCTTGCCGTTGCCGGTCAGGTCGTACGTGACAGTTTCGATCTTGTCACCGTACTTCTCGCGGGCCCTGGCTTCGGTGAGACCCACCGAGGCGATCTCGGGCTCGCAGTACGTCACGCGGGGGATGCCCAGCTCGTCGATGACCGGCGGGTTCAGGCCGGCGATCTCCTCGGCCACGAAGATGCCCTGCTGGAAACCGCGGTGGGCCAGTTGCAGGCCGGGCACGATGTCGCCGACGGCGTACACGTGCGGCACGTTCGTGCGCAGGCGCTCGTCCGTGAGCACGAACCCGCGCTCCATGGCGATGCCCTGCTCCTCGTACCCGAGGTTGGCGGTGGTCGGACCGCGGCCCACGGCGACGAGCAGCAGCTCGGCCTCGATCCTGTCGCCGCCCGCGATGCTGACCCGCACGCCGCCCTCGGTGCGTTCGACCTTCTCGAAGGGCTTGCCGACCTTGAAGCCGATGCCGCGCTTGCGGAACTGGCGCTCCAGGCCCTTGGAGACCGCCTCGTCCTCGGCGGCGACCAGGCGGGGCAGCGCCTCCACGATGGTCACGTCCGCGCCGAACGACCGCCACACGGAGGCGAACTCGACGCCGATCACGCCGCCGCCCAGCACGACCGCGGACGACGGCACGCGGTCGAGGAAGAGCGCCTGGTCGGAGGTGATGACCCGCTCGCCGTCGATGTCCAGGCCGGGCAGGCTCCTCGCGTACGACCCGGTGGCGAGGATGAGGTCGCGGCCGGTGTACCGGGCGCCGTCCACCTCGACCGTCGTGGGTGCGACGAGCCGGCCCGACCCCGTGACCACGGTGATCTTCCGGCTCTTGATGAGGCCCTGCAGGCCCTTGTACATCTTGGAGATCACGCCGTCCTTGTAGGCGTTGACCCCGGCCATGTCGATGCCGACGAAGTCCGCCTTCACGCCGAACTGGGCGGCCTCGCGGGCGGTGTCGGCGACCTCGGCGGCGTGCAGCAGCGCCTTCGTGGGGATGCAGCCCCGGTGCAGGCACGTGCCGCCGAGCTTGTCCTTCTCGATGAGCGCGACGGATCGACCCAGCAGTGCGGCGCGCAGCGCGGCCGCGTAGCCGCCGCTGCCACCACCCAGCACTACAACGTCGAACTCGGCGTCCCGCTCACTCACGTCATCTCCAGCTGTGCGTCGATAGGCGCATACCTTGGGTCATCTTGTCACTTGTGGATCCGGTGGGCGACGAGAGGTGCCCAAAGACACGTTCAGGCGGTCCGACCTGCTCACGAGTGCGCCGAACGTGACGTCCCGCACAGGGTGGGCGGAGGTTGAGTACCCTTGGGCCAGCCCTGACCGCCACGCAGGGCCGCACGTCCCCGGATGCCATCACAGCTACAAGGTCACGACCCAGGAGGTTGCCAGGTGGCCTGGTTCCGACGCCGATCGGCGCCCGGGGTGCGCCACGATAAGGAGGCCGAAAAGGCCGGCTTTGCTCACCTTGAGCATTTCGTCCAGACCAGACGCGGGGTCGAGGCGTTCCTCGAACCCAAGACCACGGTCACCGAGACCACGGTCGTCCTGATCGCCCACGACGGCGAGTGGACCCGCCGCCGGGTGCCCGATCACGGCGCGGCCCGTGCCTTCGGCAACCGGATGGGCATCCCGGTCTACGACGTCGCCCTCGTCGGCTATCCCCAGCGGATGCGCGATTTCAACGAACGCCGCAAGCGCGGCCATTCCTGACCGGCCGCGGCGGGAACCGTCCCCTCGGGGGCCGGCTCCCGCCGCGCCCGTCACGCGCTTGCGGCGTCAGCCGTTGGTGGCGATGTCGTCGACCAGGTCCAGGAGGAGGCGGACCGGGATGGCCGTACCGCCCTTGGTCCAGTACCCGGTGGCCTCGCCGCTGTGGTACGACGGGCCGGCGATGTCGATGTGCGCCCAGGGCAGCCCGTCGGCGACGAACTCGCGCAGGAACACGCCGCCCTGCAGCATGTGGCCGGCCCGGTCCATGCCCGCGTTGATCTGGGAGATGTCGGCGACGTCGGAGTCCATGCCCTTGCGTACGTCGTCGGGCAGCGGCATGGGCCAGGCCGGCTCGCCGACGCGGTCGCCGGCCGCGGCCACCCGGGCGATGAACGCCTCGTCGCCCATCACGCCGGAGATCTTCTTGCCGAGCGAGATGACCTGGCCGCCGGTGAGGGTCGACGTCTCCACCAGGTAGTCCGGGTCGTCCTCGGCGGCGCGTACGATCGCGTCCGCGAGGATCATGCGACCCTCCGCGTCCGGGTTGAGGACCTCGACCCGCTTGCCGCCGTACATCGTGACGACGTCGCCCGGCCGGTACGCCGTGCCGGAGATCATGTTCTCGGCCATCGGCAGGTAGGCCGTCACGGCGATCTTCGGCTTGAGCGCGGCGATCGCGACCATGGTCGAGGCCACGGCGGCGGCGCCGGCCATGTCGGACTTCATCTCCCACATGCCCTGCGCCGGCTTGATGGCGTAGCCGCCCGTGTCGAAGGTGATGCCCTTGCCGACCAGGGCGACGTGCTTCTTCGCGCCCTTCGGGGCGTACCGGAGGATGACCAGCCGGGGCGGGGCGGACGAGCCCATGCCCACCGCGAGCACGCCGCCGTAGCCGCCCTTCTTGAGAGCCTTCTCGTCCAGGACCTCGACGTCGAGGCCGGCGCTGGTCGCGACGGCGGACACCGCGGTCGCGAAGTCCGGCGGGCGCAGCTCGTTGGGGGCGGTGTTGACCCAGTCGCGGGTGCGCGCCACGGCCGCGGCCACGATGGCGGCCCGCTTGAGCTCGGCCTTGGCGTGCTTGTCGGCGGCGTCGGGGACGAGCAGGGCGACGGACTTCACCGGGTCGCGCCGGCCGGGCTGCGGCTTGGTCTTGTAGCCGGCGAACCGGTAGCCACCCAGCAGCGCGCCCTCAGCGACCGCCCGCAGGGTGGCCGGATCGCCGCCGTCCGCCCCGTCGGGCAGGGGCAGGGCGAGCGCGATCCTGGCGGTGCCGGCGAGGGAGCGGACCACGGCGGCCACGGCCCGGCGCATCGTCTCCGCGGGTACCCCCGCGTCGTCCGGCACCGCGCCGAGGCCCACGGCGGCGATCACCGGAGCGGTGATCGTGCCGAGCGTCGCCAGTTTGGTCACCTCGCACGCGCCGCCGGAGGCGCCGAGCAGCTTCAGGGTGGGTGCGAGCTTGCCGTCGAAGGCGGCGGCCACGCTCTCCGCGCCGGGGGCGAGCAGAGGTCCAGAGAGCTCGCCGTCGCCGGACGAGCTGTGCAGGCCGACGACGATAGCGTCGACCGCCAGTTCGGCCGGGTCGGTGTCGACCAGGCTCAGAGTGGTGGTCAGGGACGGCAGGCTGGTAGCGGCCACGTCGCGGCTCCGAAGTGGTACGGGTGGGCGGGGCGGACGCACCAGATGCTAGCCGCAGTCGTGACCGGGGGTGATCCGCCCGGCGAAACTGCCGCCGTCGGCTCCAGACGATAGGTTGCGACCATGAGGGAGCGGCAGCGGGCAAATCATCAGCTCAGGACAGTTTCATGCCGGTGCGGGGGCGCGGCGGGGGTGGCGGTATGAACCAGGAACTGCGCCGGTCGCCACTGCACGAGCGGCATATCGCCCTTGGTGCGAAGTTCGCAGCCTTCGGCGGGTGGGACATGCCGCTGGAGTACGCCGGGGGCGGCGTCCTGCGCGAGCACGCCGCCGTCCGCGAGGCGGTGGGTGTGTTCGACGTCTCGCACCTCGGCAAGGTTCGGGTCACCGGCCCGGGCGCGGCCGAGTTCGTCAACGCGTGCCTGACCAACGACCTCGCACGCATCGGCCCGGGCCAGGCGCAGTACACGCTGTGCTGCGCGCAGGACGGCGGTGTGGTGGACGACCTGATCGCCTACCTGCACGCGGACGACCATGTCTTCCTGATCCCCAACGCGGCCAACACGGCAGAGGTGGTGCGCCGGCTGGCCGCGGCCGCCCCGCCCGGGATCACCGTGACGGACGAGCACGAGGCGCACGCCGTGCTGGCCGTGCAGGGGCCGCGCTCGGCCGAGGTGCTGGCGGGGCTGGGCCTGCCGACCGGGCACGAGTACATGAGTTTCGCGGTGGCCCCGCTCGACGGCACGGGGGCGGCGGGCGCCACCGGCGTGGTCTGCCGTACGGGCTACACGGGCGAGCACGGCTACGAGCTGGTGGTACGCGCGGCGGACGCGGGCACGGTGTGGGACGCGCTGTTGAAGGCCGGCGAGGGCGCGCAGGCCCGGCCGTGCGGGCTGGCCGCCCGCGACACGCTGCGTACGGAGATGGGCTATCCGCTGCACGGGCAGGACCTGTCGGCGCAGATCACCCCGGTGCAGGCCCGCTGCGGCTGGGCGGTCGGCTGGTCCAAGCCGGCGTTCTGGGGCCGCGAGGCGCTGGTGGCCGAGAAGGCCGCGGGCCCGCGCCGGCAGCTGTGGGGCCTGCGGTCGACCGACCGCGGCATCCCGCGCCAGCACATGGCCGTGCACCTGCCCGGCGGCGACCGGGTGGGCGAGGTCACCAGCGGGACGTTCTCGCCGACGCTGCGGGTGGGCATCGGTCTGGCCCTGCTCGACACGGCCGCCGGCCTGGCGGAGGGCGACGCGGTCGAGGTCGACGTGCGCGGCCGCCGTTCCGCGATGACAGTCGTGCGGCCGCCGTTCGTCGCCTCGTCGGTGCGGTGAGCGCCGATGGCGGTCACGCTGGCGAAGGTACGCGCGATGTGCCTCGCGCTGCCGGAGGTCACCGAGGAGCTGACCTGGGAGGTCGAGGCCACCTGGCGGATCCGGGGCAAGATCTTCGTCATGGGTAGCGAGGGGTCACCGACGATCTCCGTGAAGACCTCCCGTGAGGAGCAGGAGGAACTGCTCGCGACCGACCCGCGGACCTACACGGCCGCGGCGTACGTCGGGCGGTTCGGCTGGACGAGCATCCGGCTGGCCGGCGTGCAGGCCGACGAGCTGCGGGAGCTGATCATCGAGGCGTGGCGGCGCACCGCGCCGAAGAAGCTCGTGAAGGCCTACGACGCAGGCGGCTGACCACCCAGTACGGGGTCCAGGAACAGGCGGCTGACCAGCCGTTCCGCAGCGCGGCCGTCCTCGTTGGGGCAGCACCAGCGGCGCAGCCGGGCCCGCGCGTCCGCCGCCTCCGGGCCATCGAGCAGGTCGGCCCGCCAGGCGTCGCGCAGCTCGGCGGCGTCACGCACGACCAGGCCCGGCGGGTCGGCGAGCAGGTCGACCGCGACCCCGGTGGTGCGGCGGAAGCTGTCCCAGTCGGGGGCGTGCAGCACGATCGGCCGGTCGAGCAGGACGAAGTCGCAGATGACCGCCGAGTAGTCCGTGATGAGCACGTCCGAGGCGAGCAGCAGCGGCTCCAGCACGAGGTGGCGGCTCACGTCGCGCACCCGGGGGTGGCGGGCCGTGCTGCCGGGGGCGTACGTGTCGCCGTGGCGTTGCAGCACGACCACGTCCGGGCCCAGCTCGTCGGCCAGCCACTCGGCGTCGAGCAACAGCCCGCGCCGCCCCTGCGGGCGGTAGTCGCGCCCGGTCGGGGCGTACAGGACGGACGTCTGGCCCGGTTCCAGGCCGTAGAGCGCGCGGGCCCGCTCGACCGCGGCGGCCCCGGCGCGGACCAGGCCATCGAGCCGGGGCTGGCCGATCTCCCAGATCTCGTGCCGGCCCGGGTACGCCCGCCGCCACACCTCGGTGGCGTGCGGGGAGGCGCTGAGCGCCACGTCCCAGCGGGCCGACGCGGCGGCCACGGCGGCCGCCTCGGCGACGCTCGCGGCCCGGTCGAGCCCGGCCCCGCTCAGCGGTACGCCGTGGTGCAGGTGCACGTGGGTCGCGCCCGGGCGCCGGCGTGCCACCTGCGCGGGGATGCCCAGCGGGGTGTCGCTGACGACCCACCGCGCCCGGGCCATCGCGCGGTGCCAGGCGAACCCGCCGATGACCACGGTGGACACGCCCTGCGGTACGGCCGAGCGCGCGTCGCGGCGCACGGCGACGACGCCGCGCACGTGCGGCGCCAGGCGGGTGGCGGCGCGGTGCACGGCGGCCGGGTGGGCCAGGTAGCCGCGCCCGCCCAGGGCGGTGAACAGCGCCAGGCGGCGGTCCAGCGGCAGCCGCAGGTGCAGGTGGTACCAGGCCCGCCGCACGCCCCGGCCCACGGCCCGCCCACCCCGGCCGACCGAGCGGGCCAACCGCACGGGCGGCCGGGCGGCGGCCCGCGGCGGCCGGCGGCCGGCGGGCGCCGCGGCGGGCCGGCGCAGCAGGCACACCCGGTCGAGGGTGGCGATGCGGTTGGCGACCTCCAGCAGGGCCCGTCGGTGGGCGGCCTGGGTCAGATCCGTGAGGTCGAGGCCCACGTGGTCGAGCAGCGACCGCTTGACCACGGTCACCGTGGTGCGCGGATCAAGGCGGGCCAGGGCGGGCCGCTCGGCCAGCGTGACGACGTCGGGTGCCCCGGCCGTGGCGAGCAGCGCGCTGGCGGGGCCGCGCCGCGCGCCGCCGGCCCAGTCCAGTTCGGCCTGGTCGAGCAGGAGCAGGTCAGGCCCGGTCTCGCGCAGCCGGCGCACGACCGCCCGGGCGGCGCCCTCGGCGAGCAGCGTGTCCGGCTCGACGAACCACACATGGCCGCCGGCCGGGTCGGGTCCGTCCGCGCCCGCCAGCCGTACGGGCACCGATCCGGGCGCACCGGCCGCGTCGTGGCGGGCGCGGCGGCCGGACTGGTCGGCCCGGTGGGGCGCGTCGCCGCGCAGCCCCGAGGCGTACTCGATGAGGATCCGTCCGGTGGGCGCATCGGCGCTCTCGTCGACGAGGACGAGCTCGATGTCCTCACCGGACTGGTCGAGGATGCTGTCGAGGCAGGCGCGGAGGTGGGGCGCGGGGCCGGCCACCGTGACCAGCACGCTGAGCGCCGGGCCAAGTCCGGCATTTGTCACATTACGTGAACGAGGGGCGTGACCCGGCGGTGGCGGTCAGGACCCCCCGAAGTCCTGCGTCCAGTAGAGCGAGCCGTTGGCGGCGCGCGCGACGCCCACGCCGAGTGCCTTGAGTCCGCAGTTCAGAATGTTGCGCCGATGCCCGCTGCTGTTCATCCAGCCGTCCATGACGGCCTCCGGGGTCGCGTAGCCGTAGGCGATGTTCTCCGCCCAGCCGGAGCCCGCGCTGTAGCCCGCCCGCTCGATGCGCGTGCCGGGCGAGCTGCGGTCGCTGCCGGTGTGTTCCAGGAACCGGTTCCTGGCCATGTCCGTGCTGTGCGCGCGGGCCGCCTTCACGAGCTTGCCGTCGCGCCGCAGCGCCCCGCAGCCCTCGCGGGCCCGGGCCTGGTTGGTCAGCGCGAAGACGCGGTCCTCCAGCTCGGCGTACGCGTACGGACTGTTCTTCTTCGACGGCGGCAACTGCGACGCCTTGACCGTGGGCGACTCCGGCGGCCCGGTGGTCGGCGGGGCCGAGGTCGGTGCCGCGGGGGCGGGGCCGGTGGGCGGCACGACCGCGGAGGCGCGCGCGGCCGGCGGGACGAGCGGGCCGGTCCAGCCGATGAGCACCGGGGAGAGCATCGCGCCGGTGACGCCGATCGTCAGCAGGACGCCGGCGGTCGCGAGGCCGCCCAGCCGGCGGCGGCGCCGGTGCCGACCGGCGCCATGAGGACCGGGCACCTCGGGCAGCGCGGTCGTGCGTTGCGTCTCCCAGCCCACCTGCGGCACGGTACTGACCGCACCCACCGCACGCAACGGGTGTCCCGGCGCCCCGGCCGGTCACATTGGCCCCGACCTGCTCAGATACAAATTGATAAGACTATATAGGTAAAGGTCGTGGCCGCCTCGCACGCCCCGCCGAGCACGTCGCCGGTGACCCCGCCGAACCGCCGTACGCAGTGCGCCGTGAGAAGGACGGAAACGACCAGCCCGGCCATCACGGCCAGCGGGCCCGCCCACGGCCGGCCCGGCACCGCCCACACCGCGACGGCCGCGACGGCCAACGCGCCCGCCGAAAGGGCCGGCCAGCCCACCGTGCTGGCGGCCAGGGCGCCCAGCCCGTCCGGCCGGGCCGGCGGCACCCCGCGCCGGCACGCGGTCGCGATCGCCAGGCGCCCCGCCCCGAGCGCGGCCGCGACACCCGCGACGGCGGCGAGCCAGCCGGCCGACACGACGGCCGCCGCCGAGGCGGCCTGTGCCAGCAGCGTCAACACGAGCGCGGCCGCCCCGAACGCCCCGACGTCCGGCCGCTTCATGATCTCCAGAGCCTGTGCGGCCGGCCGGTGCGACCCCAGCCCGTCGACCGTGTCGGCCAGCCCGTCCAGGTGCAGGCCGCGCGTGGCCAGGGCCGTGAAGGCCACCACGAGTACGCCCGCCAGCAGCCCGTTCGCCCCGACCTCGACGAGTGCCGCGCCCACCGCGCCCGCCACCGCGCCCAGCGCCAGCCCGACGCCCGGCGCGAGCGCCATGGCCGCCCCGGCGGCCGGCCGGTCGATGCGGCCCGGCCGCAGTGGCAGCACGGTCAGCGTCGTGACCGCGAGCCGGAACCCGGCCCGCAGCGTCCCCGCGCCCGAGGGCCGGTCAGGTGGCGTCGGCCCCGTCATCGGCCTCATCGCCGGCGTCCGTCTCGCCGGCCTCGCCCGTGCGCCCGGCGCCGCCGCCCGCGATCGTCAGGGCCGCCTGCCACAGCGGCAGAGCGGCGAGCGCGGTCGCCCCCTCGCCGAGGTCGAGCCGCAGGTCGAGGAACGTCTCCAGGCCCAGCACGTCGGCCGCGAGCTTGGTGGCCGGGTGCCGGCCGTGGTCGGGCAGCAGGTGCCACATGCGGCTGAGGAAGCTGAAGTCGCGGGCCAGCAGCGCGGCCGCCGCCCCGACCGGGCCGTCGATCATCACGGGGGTGCGCCGGCTCGCCGCGCCCAGCAGCAGGCCGGTCGCGGCCGCCAGGTCGCTGCCGCCGAGCGCCATGAGGACCGTGCGCGGGTCGCCGTCGCGACGGCGCACCCGGTGCAGGGCGTCGCGCACCGCGGCGGAGCGGCGCATCCACGACTCGTCGTCGTACCCGTCCGCGGTCACCACCCGGGCCAGCAGCGGCTGAACCTCGGCTCCCGTGACGGCGGCGATCGCGGCGGTCGCGGCCGTCGCGGCGCCCGCCCCGGTGGCCGCGAGGACGAGCAGCTCGATGCCCTCGTCGGCGGCCCGTTCGGCCTCCGCCCAGCCGGCGCGCAGCGCCGCCTGCAGCTGTGCCGGGCCGATCGCGTCGCTCGTCTCGATCGGCGCGGCGGCGTTCTCCCACTCCAGGGTCACCAGGCTCGCCCCGGCCGCGCCCGCGAGGTAGGTCAGCGGGGCGGGCCGGCGGCCGGCCTCCGCCGCGTACCCGGCCGCGACGCCGCCCTCGTGCCCGCCGGCGACGAGGACCACCCGGGAGGCCAGGAACGGCCGGGGGTACGGGCTGCCGCGCGTACCGGCGGCGAACGCCACCGCGTCCGCGAGCGCGCCCAGGCCGGGGTTGGCGGGCGTGCCCACCCCGAGGTCCAGTGAGGTCAGCCGGTCGAGGACCGCCTGCGCGGCGGCGTCGTCCGGACGCGGCAGGGTCAGGCCCGGGACGATCTCCTCGGGGGCGCCGCTGTCGGTGGCGTCGCCGGGAACGGGGACCGGGGGGACGGTCGTCTGGTGCACGGCGCTCACCGTACCGCGCGCGGGCGGGTCGGCAAGCCCCTCGGTGGATCTCGGGATGGCCACACCGCCGGTCGCGGGCGGCTTGATGTCCACCGGTTGGCCGGCGACGACCAGCACGACCCGCTCGCACACGGCGGCCACCGCCCGGTTGAGCGCGCCGAGCGCGTCGGCGAACGCCGCCCCGAGCGGGGTCGCCGGCACGAGGCTCAGGCCGACCTCGGGGCTGACCAGCACGACGGTCGCCGGGCAGGCCGCGACCGCGTCCGCGAGCCGGTCGACGAGCAGGCGCAGCGCAGCGCCGTCGCCGTCGCAGAGTTCCTGCGCCCCGGCCAGCCACGTGCCCAGGTCGTCGACGATCAGGGTCTCGCCCGCGACCGCCCCGGCGAACGCGTCGATCAGGTCGCCGGGTGCCGAGCCGACCTCGGCGCTCGCCCAGTCGGCCGGCCGTCGGTCCCGGTGGGCGGCGATGCGGGCCGACCAGGCGGGGTCGGATCCGTCGTCGCGGGCCGTCGCGAGGTAACGGACCCGGGGTGCCGAAGCCGCGAGTCCCTCCGCGTACTCCGACTTTCCCGAACGGATACCGCCCAGCACCAGTGTGTGCGGATGTCCCGACGGCGCCATGTTCGTACCCTATGGCCTCGGACTACTCTTGCAGCGGCGGTCGGGGGAGCCTCGATCGTGCGAAACCGGACATATAGGAGCGGTGACCATGGCGTGGACCTGGCGGTACGAGGGCGCGGCGGGATCGGCGCACGAGAGTGCGAGCGAGACCTTCCCGAGCCAGTCGGACGCCGAGTCATGGCTCGGTCAGACCTGGCGTGAGCTCGCCGCCAAGGGCGTGGTGACCGCCGTGCTGTGCGAGGACGACCGGGTGGAATACAAGATGAGCCTGCTGCCGGCCAGCGAGTGACGATGGGGCCCCACCAGCGTCCCATCGTCATCGGGGGCGGCGACCGCGACCTGTTCCGTCCCTCTCCCGTCTTCCTCGGCGTGGTGGCGCTGTTCGTCACCGGCGGGGTGATGGCCTGGCAGGGGTACGGCAATGTCGGCTTCGACGTCTTCCTGTTCGTGGTCGCCGGCTGGATCGTCTCGCTGAGCCTGCACGAGTACGCCCACGCGCTCATCGCGTACCGGGCCGGCGACGTGCAGGTGGCCGCGAAGGGCTACCTGACGCTCAACCCGCTGCGCTACGCCCACCCGTTCCTGTCCATCGTGCTGCCGGTCATCTTCGTGCTGCTCGGCGGCATCGGCCTGCCCGGCGGCGCCGTCTGGGTCGACCACCACGCCATCCGCAACCGGGTCCTGGACAGCCTCATCAGCCTGGCCGGCCCGGCGACCAACCTGCTGTTCGCGGCGATCCTGGCCGTGCCGTTCTGGATCGGCGTCGACGTCGGCGCCCACCCCGGGTTCTGGGCGGGCGTGGCCGCGCTCGGCTTCCTGCAGCTCACGGCCGGCATCCTGAACCTGCTGCCCGTGCCGGGCCTCGACGGCGGCAACGCCCTGCGGCCGTGGCTGCGCGGCGACGTGGCCCGGATGTTCGACCTGTTCGCGCCCTTCGGCCTGCTGCTGCTGTTCGCCCTGCTGTTCGAGCCACGCATCCGCGCCGCGTTCTTCGGACTGGTCTCCGTCATCAGCGAGGCCCTGGGCCTGCCCGAGCGGCTGTACGGCGCCGGCCTCGACCTCATGCGTTTCTGGACCTGACCGGCGTCGGACAGCACGGCAGGCGCGGCGGTGGCACACTACGCCGCGTGGACGCTGCGACCGCCGTGTGGCCCCGCCTCAACTACCAGCGCACCGCCCGGCGGGCGGTGCTGCGACTGCTCGCTTTCGCGGCCGGCCCGCTGCCGGACATAAAGATCAAACCCGGTGAGTACGGGCTACCGGACGGTGATCATCTCGCCGGCCTGACGGTGACCCAGCACGACGACCCCGCCTGGCTCGACCAGTGGCGCACGGGCCTGTGGCGTACCGACGCCGAGCACGACCTCGTGGACGCCGACCAACTCGACGTCGCCGGGCACTGCGTGTCGATCACCGCCGACCTGCCCGACCCGCCCGACCTCGGCCACCTGCAGGCCGGCTGGGCGCTCGCGCAGGGCCTCGTCGCGCACGGCGCGTTCGCGGTCCTGGACACGTACGCGGGCCGCTGGGTCGACGCCGCGCTCCTGGAGACCTGGCCGCCGGAGCGCCCGTTCGACCTCGACGAGGAGGTCAACGTCGTGCTGCGTACCGACGGGGCCGGCGGCTTCGGCCATGTGCTGTTCACCCGGGGCCTGGCGAAGTTCGCCCGCCCCGACGTCGTGGCGGTCGTGCGCCCGGGCACCGCCCGTACGGTCAACCGCGTCGTACGCCAGCTCGCCGGCATGCTCGTTGAGGGCGGCACGGCGATCGCCGGCCAGCGCCTCGGCGCGGGCGACCCGGCGCTCGGCGGCGCGGCGGCGTTCCGCCTGGCGGTCTACGATCCGGGCGTCAACGCCCCCGACCTCCCCCTGGACAACGACGCCCTCCTGGTCGTGCCCGCCTGACCCGCCCCGCTCTCCCGCGCCGCCCTCCCTCACTAGGGCCAATGGCGTACCGAATGCCGGCCGGCATTCGGTACGTAAGGCCAATCTGCGGGTCGGAAGGGGGTACGGCGCGGGAGGCGGGGGTGGGCGGCGTGGTGGTGGGTTACGGGCGCGACTCGGGGACCTGGGTCTTCGCCGGGTCGCGTTCCACGATCGGGTCCAGGATGTCGTCGATCGCCTTCAGGAGGTCAGCGTCCAGGGTGATACCCGCCGCCTTCACGTTGTCCTCGAGCTGTTCGGGGCGGGAGGCCCCCACGATCGCGGACGACACGTTCCGGTTCTGCAGGACCCATGCCACGGCGAGCTGCGCCATGGTGAGGCCGGCCTGCCGGGCCAGCGGGACCAGCTGCTGCACCCGGCTGAGCACGTCGTCCGTCATGAACCGCGAGATGAACTGCGCGCCGGACTTCTCGTCGGTGGCGCGCGAGCCGGCCGGCGGCGGCTGCCCCGGCAGGTACTTGCCGGTGAGCACGCCCTGCGCGATGGGTGACCAGACGATCTGGCCGATGCCCAGTTCCTCGGAGGCGGGCACGACCTCGGCCTCGATGACCCGCCACAGCATCGAGTACTGGGGCTGGTTGGAGATGAAGGGGATGCGCAGCTCACGGGCCAGCTTGTGACCCTCGCGCAGCTGCTCGGCGGTCCACTCGGAGGTGCCGATGGCGTGCGCCTTGCCGCTGTGCACCACGTCGGCGAACGCCTCCATGGTCTCCTCCAGCGGCGTGCTGACGTCGAATCGGTGCGCCTGGTAGAGGTCGACGTGGTCGGTCTGGAGCCGGCGCAGCGAGCCGTTGATGGACTCCATGATGTGCTTGCGGCTCAGGCCCCGGTCGTTGCGGCCCGGACCGGTCGGCCAGTACACCTTGGTGAAGATCTCCAGCCCTTCGCGCCGTTCGCCCTTGAGCGCGCGGCCGAGCACCTCCTCCGCACGGGTGCCGGCGTACACGTCCGCGGTGTCGAACGTGGTGATGCCGAGGTCGAGCGCCGCGCGTACGCACGCGGTGGCCGCGTCCTCCTCGACCTGCGAGCCGTGCGTGATCCAGTTGCCGTACGAGATTTCACTGACGATGAGGCCGGACCGGCCCAGATGACGAAACTCCATGATGCTGACCCTAGCCGGGCCGGCGGGCCTCAGAGGAGCGGACGGCTGTCCGCCATGAGGTCCTCGAGTTCCAGACCGACCGCGCTGCGGCTCGCGTGCACCGGGTCGATGAGCGGCCGGCCGTGCCGGTCCAGCGCGCCCCACCGGTGGTTGTCGTCCACGATCAGGTACGCGACGGGGTGCACCACCACGGTCGGGTAGACCGGGGGCACGACCTGGCGGCCCGTACGGTCGATGACGCCCTTGCGGCCGCCCACCTCGACCACCGCGAGGCCCTCGTCGGTGAAGCCGTCGACGTAGCGGCCGTCGGTCAGGCCGGTGGCGAACGCGTCGAACGCGAAGGGCACGACGAGCCGGCCGGTGCGCTCCACGGCGCCCCACTTGCCGTTCTGGCGTACGGCCGCGATGCCGCGCCGGAACGGGCGCACGTCGTCGAAGTTGCCGCCGAGCAGCACCCGGCCGGCCTTGTCGATGGCGAGCCAGCCGCCCACCCCGTCGCGGGACACCCAGGCCAGCCCGTCGGAGAAGCTGGCCACGCCGAGGAACCCGTTGGCGGGGTGGATCAGCGCGCGGCCGGTCTCGTCGATGAGCCCCCACGTCTCCAGGCCGACCGGCCGGATCCAGGCGACCCCGTCGCGGAACGGCTGCACGTCGGCGAACTGCGGCGGGACCGGCCAGTTCCCGGCGGCGTCCTGGTAACCCCAGCGGTCGGCGACCTCGTCGAACTGGGGCACGGGCGGCCGGTGCGTGCGCACGATCTCGTCGCGCGAGCGGGGATAGGGGCCCCAGCCCCGCTCGGCCACCCGGGAGAACAGCGAGTCGAGGGCGATCTCGGTCGCGGCGACCAGCTCCGGGTCGCCGTCGCGGCGCAGCTCCAGGGCCTGTTCGAAGTGCTGGACCGCCTCGATGTAGCGGTTCTGCGCGAACGCGCACTTGCCCGCGTAGTGGTGGATCGCGGCGCGCAGCCGTTCGGGCAGCTCGTTGGTGTTGGCCTCGGCGAACAGCTGGTCGGCCTCGGCGTGCTCGTCGAGCTGCACGAGAACGTTGGCCAGCCGCGACTTCGCGATGGCGATGCGCCGCAGCTGGCCGGTGGCCTCGGCGTGGACGAGCGCCATCTTGGCGTCGGCGTGCGCCGCGCGCACGTCGCCCAGCACCCGGGCGACCACGGAGCGCAGCCCGAGCAGGCGGGCGCGGCTGGCGTTGTCCTCCGACCCGTTGATGCGGGCGGTGAGCAGGTCGCGGATCTCGGTCAGGGGCTCGGGGTCGCGGGTGGTCTCGTAGAGCGTCGCCGGGTCGAGGTCCAGGTCGATGGCCGCGAGCAGTTGCTCGGGATTGGTGCTCTCGCCGGGCGCGGCCGAGACCAGCGCGGGAGACACGGAGCCGGGGGCGTCGAGCGCGGCCGGCACGGGTACGGGTGAGACCGGAACCGGCGGGGTCGGCTCCGCGATGGCGGCCGTGTCGGGCTCGCCCGGGCGGGCGCCGTAGACGGTCGGCCCGCGTCCCTGCGTGCCGGCCCGCGGTCCAGGCTGACCGGGCGGGGGCGGACCGGGCGTGTGGGGAGCCGGCGCGTGGGGAGCCGGCGCCCCGCGTCCCGGCGGGGCGTACGGTGGCGCGCTGGCGTAGGCCTGCCGCGGGGGCGGCGGGCCGGGCCGGTTGGGCGCCCCGTAGACCTCGCCCTGGGTACGGGCCTGCCCCGGACCGTGCGGCCCGGGACCGGGCGCGTGTTGCCCAGGTCCGGGCGCGTGTTGCCCAGGTCCGGGCGCGTGTTGCCCGGGACCCGGCGCGTGAGGACCGTGTGGCCCGGCGCCCGGCTGCCCCGGACCGTGCGGGCCGGGGACGGGCTGGGCCGGCCCGTGGGGTCCGGAGACGGGCTGGGCCGGTCCGTGCGGCCCAGGGAACTGCTGGCCGGGTCCGCGTGGCGCGGCGCCCGGCTGCCCCGGACCCTGCGGCGGGCCCGGCCGGGGGCCGTGGGGCGGGGCGGGCGCGTGCCCTGGCGGCGGCCCGTACGGCTGCTGGCCCGGAGGCTGTCCGGCACCGGGCGGCGGGTAGCCCGGCGGTGGCCCGCCGGCGCGCGGCATGCCGTCGCCGCCGTCCGCGGCCTGGGCCCGGGCGCGCCGGGCGGCACGCTCGCGTTCGAGCAGGTCCGCCATGTCGTCATCGGCGTCCTCGGTGGGCGTGACCCGCGTCCACGGCATCGTCGGGACGGTCGCCCACGAGGGGGCGGCACGCTCCGGCCGTTCGTCGCGGCGGTCGTCACTCACCAGGCCACCTCGTCACGGTCAGTGCGGAAATGCGGTAGGCCGGCCCAGGGATGCTGTGGGTAAAGTCTCCAAGCCGGCTGCGTACGGAGGTTACGGCGTGCATCCCGATCTTGCCACCGTGCCCCCGGAACCAGTCGATGCCCGACCGTCCATAATGTCCCCTTTGTGGGCCCTCGCCGTGGCGGGATTCCGGCGTTACTCCACCTACCGGCAGGCCACCGTGGCTGCGTGCGTTACCAACTCGGTATTCGGCTTCCTCCGCAGTTTTGTCTTCTTGGCGACGATCGCCGGCGCGACGGCCGCGACCGGAGTCGCCAACGCCGCCGGGTACACCGCCGAGCAGTTGCTGACCTTCTGCTGGGTCACCCAGGGCCTGATCGGCGTCGTCGCCCTGTGGGGCTGGACCGACCTGGGCGACCGCATCCGCACCGGCGATGTCGTGGCCGACCTGCTGCGTCCGCTCAACCCCGTCCTCAGCTACCTCGCCATCGACCTCGGCCGGGCCGGGTTCGCCGTCCTGATCCGCTTCGTCGTGCCGGTCGCGGTCGGCGCGCTCTTCTTCGACCTCTACGTCCCGCGCCACCTGGCGACCTATCCGCTGTTCGCCGTCTCGATGATCCTCGGCGTCGTCGTCTGCTTCGGCTGTCGCTTCCTGCTCAACGCCGTCGGCTACTGGCTGCTCGACCTGCGGGGAGTCATCGCCGCCTGGTTCGTGGTCACCGGCCTGTTTGTCGGACTGACGTTCCCGCTGCCCTTCCTGCCCGACTGGGCGGAGGCCACCCTGTGGATCGCCACGCCGTTCCCCTCGATCATGCAGGGCCCACTGGACATCCTCGTGGAGCGGGGCGGCCAGGCCCACCAGGGCCTCATCCTGCTGGCCCAGTCACTCTGGTCGGTGGTCCTTCTCCTCAGCTGCGCGTACGTGCAGCAGCGCGCCGAACGCAAGCTCGTGATCCAGGGTGGCTGACCAGGGGGCCGTGGCCGGCACGGTGGGCATCTACCGGCGGGTGCTCGCCGCCCAGATGCGCAGCCAGGTCACCTACCGGGCGTCTTTCCTGATGTCCGTGACCATCAGCGGCGTCTTCGCCGCGCTCGACCTGGTCGTCGTTCTGGTGCTGTTCGGGGTGGCGCGGTCGATGGGCGGCTTCGGCACGGCCGAGGTGCTGGTGATGTTCGGCCTGTCGTCGACCGCGTTCGCCGCTGCCGACCTCGCCGTCGGCAATCTCGAACGCCTCCAGTTCTACGTCCGCTCCGGCCTGCTCGACGGGGTCCTGCTGCGTCCGCTGTCGGCGTTCGGGCAACTCGTCGTCGTCGACTTCACGCCGCGCCGGGCCGGCCGGGTCATCGTGGCCGTGGTCATTCTCGTTGTCGCGCTGGCCCGCGCGGACATCACCTGGACGCCCGCGACCGCCGTCCTGGCGGTCGTGGCGCCGCTGGCCGGCGCGGTGATGTTCAGCGCCGTCATGGTGGCCACCGCGACCGTGGCGTTCTGGTGGATCGACTCGGGCGAACTCGCGTTCTCGCTCACCAACGGCGGACGCGACTTCACGTCGTACCCCATCAACATCTACGGCGCGGCCATGCGCCGGCTTTTCGCGTACGGGCTGGGTTTCGCCTTTGTCGCCTACTACCCGGCGCTGGCGCTGCTCGACCGGGCCGACCCGCTGGGCCTGCCCGGCTGGTTCGGATGGGTGTCGCCCGCCGTCGCGGCCGTGGCGGTCGCCGGCGCGGCGCTGTCGTGGCGGCTGGGCATCAGGCACTACCGGAGTACGGGGTCATGAACGTCATCGAGGCACGCGGGTTGCGCAAGGAGTTCACCGTCACGAAGCCGGCGGGGCGGCTGCGCCGGTCCCGGGAAACGGTGCCGGCGGTCGACGGCGTCGACGTGGCGGTCGAGGAGGGGGAACTGCTCGGGTATCTGGGTCCCAACGGCGCCGGCAAGTCCACCACGATGAAGATGTTCACCGGCGTGCTCACCCCGACGGCCGGGTATCTGCAGGTATGCGGTCTCGAACCGGTGCCGCAGCGCACCCGGTTGGCGCGGCGCATCGGCGTCGTCTTCGGCCAACGTACGCAGCTGTGGTGGGACCTGCCGCTGCGCGAGTCGTTCGAGCTGGCCCGCCACATCTGGCGGGTACCGGCGGCCGAGCACGCGGCGCGGCTGCGGCTGCTGCGCGACCGGCTGGATCTCGACGGCTTCCTCGACACGCCCGTACGCCAACTGTCGCTGGGACAGCGGATGCGCGGCGACCTCACCGTCGCGCTGCTGCACGCCCCGCGCGTGCTTTTTCTCGACGAGCCCACCATCGGCCTGGACGTCGTGAGCAAGCAGGCGGTACGGGCGTTTCTGACGGAGCTGCGCGACGCCGGGGACACCACGGTCGTGCTCACCACCCACGACCTCGCCGACATCGAGCGCCTCTGCCGCCGCCTCGTCGTCATCGACCACGGTCGCGTCGTCCACGACGGTACGCTCGCCGACCTGCACGCCCGCTACGGTTCGCGCCGCCGCGTCGAGGTGGACTTCGAGGTGCCGGTGGCCGTGTCGTTCGACATGGCCGGGGTGAGTGTCGAGTCCCATGCCGGCGACCGCGTCGTCTTCTCCATCGACGGCACCGTCACGACGGCCGGGGCGCTCGTGGCGAGGCTGTCGGAGTCGGGCCCGATCCGCGACCTGAGGGTCACCGAGCCCACCATCGAGGACGTCGTCGCCCAGCTCTACGCCTCCCCCTCGGCGGAGGCCGCCCGCGCGCCTGAGCCGCGCGGTTGACCGTCGCATGTGGATTCGTGGGCGCGATGGGGTGCCCTGGCGCCAGCTTCCGTCCACGAATCCGATGTGGACGGTCAGGTCAGCGGTGTTCCATGATCAGGGTGGCCCAGGTGCCGGGTGCGAGGGCCTCGTACGAGTGGGGAACGTCACCCCGGAACGAGGCGTAGTCGCCCGCCGACAGCTCGATGGGGGAGTCCGTCGGGCCCGCCCGCATCGCGCCGGCACCGACCACCAGGTGCTCGACGCTGCCGGCGATGTGCGCCTCGGCGGTACGGGGGGCGCCGGGCTCCATGCGGATGACGTAGATGTCGCGGCGCACGCCCGGCCCGCCGGAGGCCAGCAGCGTGCCGGCGAAGTGCGCCTTGTCGGAGCGGATCGGGTCGCCCTCGCCGGCGCGAACGACGCGTACGGTTGGCGTCACGGGCTCAACCAGCTGGGAGAACGGCACATCGAGGGCGACGCCGAGCGACCAGAGCGTCTCGACGCTCGGGTTCGCCGTCCCCGATTCCAACTGGGAAAGGGTCGACTTCGCGATGCCGGCGCGCCGGGCCACCTCCGTGAGCGAGAGCCCGGCCCGCTCGCGCTCCCGACGAAGGGCGGCCGCGATGACCGTCGCGATCCCGGGCTCGCTCATCTCTGTGTTCGCTCCATCGGTCGGGGTATTCGGTTTGACGAACGGCGCTCGTCGCGTTCACTATTTTGAACCATGGGTACGTTATGGCGAACACTGGACCGCCGGCTGATGCGTGACGTGCTCGCGTTGAGCGTCGCGGCGGGTTTCGTCGGCCTGTCGTTCGGCGCCATCGCGATCGCCTCCGGCCTGCCCGGCTGGGCCGTCATCGCCATGTCCGCGATCGTCTTCGCGGGCGGTTCGCAGTTCATGGCGGTCAGCATGCTGGTCGCCGGCAACCCGGTCGCCGCCGTGCTGGGTGGGCTGCTGCTCAACGCGCGCCACTTCCCGTTCGGCATGGCGGTCGCCGACGTGCTCGGCGCCCGGTGGCGCAACCGGCTGGTGGGCAGCCACATCCTCATCGACGAGTCGGTCGCCTTCGCGTTGGCGCAGCCGGACGCGCGCCTGCGCCGCCAGGCGTACTGGATGACGGGGTTCGCACTGTTCGTGTGCTGGAACATCGGCACGGTCGCCGGGCTGCTGCTCGGCAACGCGGTCGGGGACCCGGCGGCGATCGGGCTGGACGCGGCGTTTCCCGCCGGCCTGCTCGCGCTGATCCTGCCGGGGCTGCGCGAGCCCGCCGCGCGCCGGGTGGCCGTTATCGGGGCGCTGGTCGCGGTGCTCGCTACGCCGCTGCTGCCCGCCGGCCTGCCGGTGCTGCTGTCGCTGGTCGGCCTCGTGGCCGCTGGGGTCGGCAGGCCCGGCCAGGCCGGTCAGGAAGGGCCGTCCGGCGGGGTCGACCGGGCGGAGGCGACGGCATGAGCGCGGCCACGCTGATGATCGTGATCGGGCTGCTGGCCGTGGGGACCTACGCGCTGCGGCTGGGCGGATCGGCCCTGCACGGCAAGGTGACCCTGCCCGGCTGGGCCCAGCGGCTGCTGCCGCTGTCCGCGATCGCGCTGCTCGCCGCCCTGGCCGCCACGGCGGCCTTCACCGAGGGCGGCGGGTTCGTGGGCGTGGCGCGCCCCGCGGGCGTCCTCGTGGGGGCGGTGCTGGCGTGGCGGCGGGCGCCGTTCATCGCCGTGGTCGTCGCCGCCGCGGCGGTCGCGGCGGGGCTTCGCCTGCTCGGGGTGCCGTGACCGGCGTCAGATCTTGTCGCCGATCTTGACCTGCGGGGCGGGCATGCGGATGCGGCGGAACGTGATCGACCGCATGATCGCGTAGAAGTAGTGCCCGCCCATCCTGGTCGTCGTCTTCGGGAAGCGCTCCTTCATCAGGCGCCGGACCTTGCGGCACAGCAGGAAGCTGTCGACGATCACGGCCAGGGCGAGGAACACCCAGAAGAGGTTGGCGGCCACCTGCACGGGCACCGGCATCGACTTCATCGAGCCGATGATCACGATGAGCGCGCCCACGAAGAACATCGTGCCGATGTTGCGCCGCGAGTCGACGATGTCGCGGACGAGCCGACGCTCCGGACCCCGGTCGCGGGGGAGCAGCTTGTCCTCGCGGCCGGCCAGCATGGCGGCGCGGTTCTCGGCCCGCTCCGCGCGGTCCTTCTCGCGCAGCCGCCGGTAGGCCTCGCGGCGGTTCTTCGGCGGCGCCTCGGCGACGCGGCGGCCGGCGTCCTTGCGCTTGGGCGTGGCCCGGCCCTTGCCCGGCGTGTACGACCTGGGCTTGGCGTCCCCCAGCGAGCCCTCGTCGGCCTCTGCGGCCTCGTGGACCTCAGGCGCGGACGCGACCTCGGCGTTGGCGACGAGATCGTTGGACTTGCGACGGAACAGTGTGGGCACGGGGCAAGGGTAGCCGAGCCGCGCCGCCCCGCCTACGGGAGGTGAACGGCGCGCGTAACCAGCGTCACGGGCGCTCGGCGTGCGCGCCGAGGGCCGCGAGCTTCGCCTCGAAGTCCTCGTACCCGCGGTTGATCAGGCTCACCCCGTACACGTGGGAGGTGCCCTCGGCGGCCAGCGCGGCGATCAGGTGGCTGAAGCCGGCGCGCAGGTCGGGGATGACCAGGTCCGTGGCGTGCAGCTTGCTGGGGCCCGCGATCACGGCCGAGTGGTTGAAGTTGCGCCGCCCGAACCGGCAGGGCGTGCCGCCCAGGCACTCCCGGTACACCTGGATCGTGGCGCCCATCTGGTTGAGCGCCTTCGTGTAACCGAGCCGGCGCTCGTACACGGTCTCGTGCACGATCGACAGGCCCCGCGCCTGGGTGAGCGCGACCACCATAGGCTGCTGCCAGTCCGTGCCGAAGCCGGGGTGCACGTCCGTTTCCAGGACGGTGGCGCGCAGCTCCTCGCCCGGGTGCCAGAACCGGATGCCGCCGAGCTCGTCCGGCCCGTGCGGGTCCGTGACCTCGAACTTGCCGCCGACCGAGCGGAACACGTTGAGGAAGGTCATCATGTCGGCCTGGCGGGCGCCGCGCACGAGCACGTCGCCGCCCGTGGCCAGCGCCGCGGAGGCCCAGCTCGCCGCCTCGATGCGGTCCGGGATCGGGCGGTGGGCGTAGCCGTCGAGGCGGGACACGCCCTCGATCTCGATCACCCGGTCGGTGTGCACCTTGATGATCGCGCCCATCTTCTGCAGCACGCAGATGAGATCCATGATCTCCGGTTCGACCGCCGCGTTGCGCAGCTCGGTGACGCCCTCCGCGAGTACGGCCGTGAGCAGCACCTGCTCCGTGGCGCCGACGCTGGGGTAGGGCAGCTCGAACTTGGTGCCGCGCAGGCCGTTCGGGGCCGTCAGCGTCATGCCGTGCGGCTGCTTGTCGACGATCGCGCCGAACTCGCGCAGCGCGCCGATGTGGAAGTCGATCGGCCGGTCGCCGATGTGGCAGCCACCCAGGTCCGGGATGAACGCGTGGCCCAGACGGTGCAGCAACGGCCCGCAGAACAGGATCGGGATGCGGCTCGACCCGGCGTGGACATTGATCTCGTCCGCGGTCGCCGCCTCCACGTTCGTGGGGTCGAAGACGAGCTCGCCCGGCTCGGCGCCCTCGCTGACCCGCACGCCGTGCACCTCGAGCAGGCCACGGACGACCTCGACGTCACGGATGCGCGGAACGTTGAACAGGCGACTGGGCGTCTGGCCGAGCAGCGCGGCCACCATCGCCTTCGACACGAGGTTCTTGGCCCCACGCACGCGGATCTCTCCGCGCAGGGGGGTGTTTCCGTGCACCACGAGAACGTCGTTGCTCAACGTGAACCTCCGGCGGGAATGAAAGCACGGGACGTCCGGCGCCAGAGTTGCGGGATCACACGCGCCTAGGCCGGAAGCATAACCGTCCGCGGGTCCCCGCAAACCCCATAGGCGCAGGTGCGACAGTCGGCGACCGGACGATTACTGAGCGGGCAGGGCGAGCATCTGGTCGAGGGCCACGCGGGCGTAGTGCGCCGTCTGCGGGTCGACCGTGATTACGTTCGGTACCCGTCCGGCGACCAGCTCTTCGAGCGCCCACACCAGGTGCGGCAGATCGATGCGGTTCATGGTCGAGCAGTAGCAGACCGTACGGTCGAGGAAGGAGACCGTCTTGTCCGGGTGCCGGTTGGCCAGCCGCCGCACCAGGTTGAGTTCCGTGCCGATGGCCCATGCCGAGCCGGCCGGCGCCGCTTCGACCGTCCTGATGATGTACTCCGTGGAGCCCACGTAGTCCGCCGCCGTCACGACCTCGTGCCTGCACTCGGGGTGCACGAGCACGTTGACGCCCGGGATGCGCTCGCGCACCTCGTTGACGCAGTCGAGGCTGAACCGCCCGTGCACCGAGCAGTGACCCCGCCAGAGGATCATGCGGGCGCCGGCCAGCTGGTCGCTGGTGAGGCCGCCGTCGCGCTTGTGCGGGTCGTAGAGGACGCAGTCGTCCAGCGTGAAGCCCATCTCCAGCACGGCCGTGTTGCGGCCCAGGTGCTGGTCGGGCAGGAAGAGCACCTTCTGGCCCTGCTCGAAGGCCCACGTCAGCGCCCGCTTGGCGTTCGACGAGGTGCACACGACGCCGCCGTGGCGCCCGACGAAGCCCTTGATCGCCGCCGACGAGTTCATGTACGTGACAGGGACGACCTGGTCCGCGATGCCCTCGGCCTCGAACAGCTCCCACGCCTGCTCCACCTGGCTCAGCACGGCCATGTCGGCCATCGAGCACCCGGCCGCCAGGTCCGGCAGGATGACCCGCTGCTCGGGGGTGGTGAGGATGTCCGCGCTCTCCGCCATGAAGTGCACGCCGCAGAAGACGATGAACTCCGCCCCGGGGCGGGCCGCCGCGTCGCGGGCCAGCTTGAACGAGTCGCCGGTCACGTCCGCGAACTGGATGACCTCGTCGCGCTGGTAGTGGTGCCCGAGGATGAACAGCCGCTCGCCGAGCGCCTCCTTGGCGGCGGTCGCGCGGGCCACGAGGTCTGGGTCGCTCGGCGCCGGCAGGTCGCCCGGACAGTCGACACCGCGCTCGGAGTCGGCGTCACTGCCCCGACCGAGCAGCAGCAGGGCGGTCGCGGTCGGCGAGGGTTCAGCGAAGACGGTCACACATCCATGGTCCCATGACGGCGGCGCCACGCCATGGGGGTGTGATCCGGCAGACTTCGCACCGTGCGCGTACTGATCTGTCCCGACAAGTTCGCCGGCACCCTCACCGCCGTCGAGGCGGCCCGGGCCGTGGCCGAGGGTTGGTCGTCCGCCGCGCCGTTCGACGAGCTGCGGCGGCGACCGCTGTCGGACGGCGGGCCGGGCTTCGTCTCCGTCCTGGCCGAGGCCGTCGACGGGCGCGTGGTCGAGGTGCCGACGGTCGACCCGCTGGGCCGCCCGGTCCGGGGGAGGATCCTGGTCGCCGGCCCGACGGCGTATGTCGAGAGCGCGGACGCCTGCGGCCTGCACCTGCTGGACCGTTCGGAGCGCGACCCCTCGGTGACCACCTCGTACGGGCTCGGCGCCCTGCTGGTGACAGCCGTGGAGCACGGGGCCCGGGAGGTCGTCGTCGGTCTGGGCGGCTCGGCCACCAACGACGCCGGGGCCGGGCTGCTCGCCGCCCTCGGCGCGACACCGCTCGACGAGGCCGGCTTCGCCGTGCCGTACGGGGGTGCCGGCCTGCTCGGCTGCGCGGCCCTCGACGGCGCCCCCCGGCTGCGGGACGCGCGCCTGGTGGCCGCCACCGATGTCGACAACCCCCTCACGGGCCTGTACGGCGCCAGTTCGGTCTTCGGCCCGCAGAAGGGCGCCACCCGCGAGCAGGTCCTGCTGCTCGACGCCGCGCTGGAGCGGTTCGCCACCGTGCTGGAGCGCGACCTGCCGACCTGTCCGCCGGGGCTCGCCGAACTGCCCGGGGCGGGGGCCGCAGGCGGCCTGGGCGCGGCGATCCTGGCGCTCGGCGGGCGTACGGAGTCGGGCATCGGACTCGTCCGGCGGCTCACGGACCTCGACGCCGCCCTCGACGAGGCGGACCTGGTGATCACCGGGGAGGGCACGTTCGACGACCAGTCGCTGCGCGGCAAGGTCGTGGCCGGCGTGGCCGAGGCGGCCCGCGACCGCGGCCTGCCGTGCCTGGTCGTGGCCGGCCAGGTGGAGGCCGGCCGGCGCGGCGCTCTGGCGGCGGGCGTGACGGAGTCCCACGCGCTGGCCGACCAGGCCGGCGGGCTGGCCACGGCGTTGGCCCGGCCCGCCGAGGTCCTCCACGACCTGGCGGCCCGCCTGGCCCGCCAGTGGAGCCGGTGACCCACCGGCGCGGTGCGCCTGTCACATGATCATGTGGTGGGGATGACAGGCCTTGGATGGGGAATTGCGGGCCGGGCGGGTAGCGTTAACCCGGACGGACCTCATCACCGGCGTCAGGGAGTACCTACCGTGACTGTTTCGCAGACCCCCGAGTCGACCCAGACCGCGTCCGGCGTGGTGCTCAGCGACGCGGCGGCGACCAAGGCGAAGGCCCTGCTCGACCAGGAGGGTCGCGACGACCTGCGGCTGCGCGTCGCCGTGCAGCCGGGCGGCTGCTCCGGCCTGCGCTACCAGCTCTTCTTCGACGAGCGCGAGCTCGAGGGCGACGTCGTGACCGAGTTCGGCGGCGTCGGCGTCGTTGTCGACCGCATGAGCGCGCCGTACCTGACCGGCGCCACGATCGACTTCGTGGACCGGATCGACGCCCAGGGCTTCACGATCGACAACCCGAACGCCCAGGGCTCCTGCGCCTGCGGCGACTCGTTCCACTGAGCGGACTCCGAACCAGCACCACCCGGCCCGGCCGCCACGCGCGGTCCGGGCCGGTGGTGTTCGCGGGCGCCGTCGGCCGGTAGGCTTGGCGGGCAACCGGCCCGGTCGGAGGCGGCTCTGCCGTCGTCGTGCGCCGCTTGCCGCGCCGAGATCTCCGCGGCGCGCCACTTCCGCCGCGCCGACACCTAGGGGCCCGTCCGATGAGAGTCGCCGTCACCGGCTCAATCGCTACTGACCACCTCATGCACTTTCCGGGCCGCTTCGGCGACCAGTTGCTCGCCGACCAGCTGCACAAGGTCTCCCTGTCGTTCCTCGTGGACGACCTCGTGGTCCGCCGGGGCGGCGTCGCCGCCAACATCGCGTTCGGCATGGCCCAGCTCGGGTTGACCCCGGTGCTGGTCGGCGCCGTGGGTGTCGACTTCGACGACTACCGCTCCTGGCTGGAGCGCCACGGCGTGGACTGCGACTCCGTCCACGTGAGCGACGTCGCGCACACCGCCCGCTTCGTCTGCACCACGGACGAGGAGATGTGCCAGATCGCCTCCTTCTACGCCGGTGCGATGAGCGAGGCCCGCAACATCGAGCTCGCCCCGGTCGCCGCCCGCTTCGAGGGGCTCGACCTGGTGATCATCAGCGCGAACGATCCCGACGCGATGCTGCGCCACTCGGCCGAGTGCCGCACCCGGGGGTACGCGTTCGCCGCCGACCCGTCGCAGCAGCTCGCCCGCATGGACGGCGCCGACGTGCGCGCCCTCATCGAGGGTGCGGACTACCTGCTGACGAACGACTACGAGAAGTCGCTGCTGGAGTCCAAGGCGGGTCTCACGAGCGCCGAGGTGCTCGACCACGTCAAGATCCGGGTCACCACGCTCGGCAAGGACGGCGTGGAGATCACCGGTCGCGACATCGAGCGCATCCACGTGCCGGTCGCCAAGGAGGTCCGCGCCTACGACCCGACCGGCGTCGGCGACGCCTTCCGGGCCGGGTTCTTCTCGGCGCTGTCCTGGGGCCTGGGCCTGGAGCGCTCCGCCCAGGTCGGTTCGCTGCTCGCGACCCTGGTGCTGGAGACGGTGGGCACCCAGGAGTACGAGGTCCGCTCGGACATCTTCGTCAAGCGCCTCGCGGAGTCCTACGGCGACGCCGCCGCCGATGAGGTGGCCGGGCACCTGCGCCCGTTGGCCTGAGCGCGTGGCCCCCGGCGGGGGTTTGGCCGGGGGCCACGCGGGCCGACCTCTGTGATCCGGCCGCCCCGCGAGGGCGTCGCCCAGACCACCCACACCCGGTCGGCCAGTGCTTCAGGGGGATGGAAGCGCTCCCATTGTGGGGTGGAACATATATGTCTGTCAATTCGTGCGGCGGACGTCGAACGTGGCCGCCGCTGGCGAGCCCAGATAGTCCTGGCCGCGCATGCGGCACCACGCCGGCACGTCCACGGCGGCGGCCGGATCGTCGGCGAGCAGCCGCACGACCGTGCCGGGCGGGACGTCCGCCATCCGGCGGGCCAGCCTGATCACCGGCAGCGGGCACCGCTCGCCCCGGCAGTCGAGCACCTCGTCAACGTCCATCGCCGCGACCGTCCTCACCTGTCCACCGGACACCGACCGCCCGTGGCCGGATCACAGGCCCACCGCCCCGGACTGCGCGCGCAGGCGGGCGACGACGCCGGGCAGCACCGCGAGGAACCGGTCGACCTCCGTCTCGTCCACGTCCGCCGGCAGCGACAGGCGCACGTTGCCGTGCGAGAGCACGCCCATGGCGACCAGGACGTGGCTGGGCTCCAGCGTGGAGGACGTGCATGACGACCCGGACGAGACCGCGAAGCCCAGCCGGTCCAGCTCGTGCACCAGGGCCTCGCCGTCGACATACAGGACCGAGAAGGTGACCAGGTGGGCCAGCCGGTCGACCGGGTCACCGACGACCTCCACGTCGGGAACGGTCGCCGCCACGGTCGCGCGTACGCGGTCGACGAGAGTACGCAGCCGGGCGTCCGCCGCGGCCGACTCGGCCGCGACCGCGCGCAGTGCCGCCGCGGCCGCCACGATCGCCGGCAGCGCGGGGGCGCCGGCAGCCCGGCCGGACTCCCGCTCGTCCGTGGGGAACGGCGCGACCCACCGTGCCCCGGTACGCACGACGAGCAGGCCGACGCCGGGCGGGCCACCCCACTTGTGCGCGCTGCCGGACAGCACCGACCACCCGGCCGGCACCGGCTGGCGGCCCAGGCACTGGGCGGCGTCCACATACAGGGGCACGCCTGTCCTGTCGCAGGCGGCGGCCACCGTGGCCACCGGCTGCACCGTGCCGACCTCATGACTGGCCGCGATGAGCGCCGCCGCGCCGACCCCGCCGTTCGCCAGCGCCGCCGTGAAGGCGTCGGGGTCGACCCGGCCGGCCCGGTCGACCGGGACGCTGACCGCCGCGCCGCCGCGTGCCGCGTGCCACTGCGCGGCGTGCAGCACCGCGGAGTGCTCGATGGCCGAGTGCACCAGCGTGCCGCCCACGCGACGGCGTCCCTCCAGCAGGCCGAGGACCCCGAGGTGGCACGCCTGCGTCCCGTTGGCGCAGAAGGCGACCTCATCCGCGCGTACGCCCAGGGTCTCCGCCGTCGCGGCCCGCGCCGCGTCGAGGAGCTGGCGTGCCCGGCGGGCCTGCGTATATAGACGGGCCGGGTCGGCCCAGCCATCGGCGAGCGCCACCGCGAGCGCTTCCCGGGCGACCGGGTGCAGCGGGGCGCCGGCCGCGACGTCGAAGTACCCGTTGCCGGCCATGGGGATCACGTTATCGCCCGCACCTCCCGACACACCGACCCCAGGCCATGCGGGTGCTCCGAGGTCGAGTAGTGTGCGACTCGTCGTCAGTCGACCTTGCCGTATCCGCCTACCAGGGATGCGGAGGCGCTGCTAAGGAGGCAGGAGCACGTGGTCGCAGAAAGGCTGTCCGGCGCTGGGCGTCAGCAGATGGCACCCGCCCGGCGTCGGCGGAGCGCCGCCGCTCGCGTGGTTGGGCTCGCTGGCACCGGGGTCGCGTTGGTCATGACGCTGACCGGGTGCTCGGTCGAGGACGTCTTCTACTTCGGTTGGCCCAAGGGCGGCATCACGCTGCAGAGCCAGCGGATGTTTGACATGTGGATCGGGTCGGCCATCGCCGCCCTGGTCGTCGGCGTGTTCGTGTGGGCGCTGATCTTCTGGTGCGTGGTGCGTTACCGCAAGCGGGGCGAGGAGCTGCCGCCGCAGACGCGCTACAACCTGCCGATCGAGCTGCTCTACTCCGTGGCGCCGTTCCTGGTCATCTCGGTGCTGTTCTACTACACCGCGATCATCCAGACGGACGTGAACAAGCTGCCCGAGAAGGCGGACGTCACCGTCAGCGTGACCGCGTTCAAGTGGAACTGGGAGTTCGAGTACGACGGCCAGAACGGCCCCGACGGCCAGCCCGTCTCGACGATCGGCAGCAGCGACTACATCCCGGTCCTGGTCGTGCCGGTCGGCAAGACGATCCTGTTCCGCCTCAAGGCGGAGGACGTCATCCACTCGTTCTGGGTGCCGGAGCTGCTGTTCAAACGCGACGTGTTCCCCGGCACGGAGTACGACCCCGCCGCGGAGAACTTCTTCGCCGTCACGGTGGACCAGACGGGCGCGTTCGTGGGCCGCTGCGCCGAGCTGTGCGGCACATACCACTCGATGATGAACTTCGAGCTGCGCGCGGTGACGCCGGAGCAGTACGAGAAGTTCCTCGTGGCGAAGAAGGCGGGCAAGTCCACGCCGGAAGCGCTCGCGGCGGCCGGCTTCAGTGGCAAGGACCTCTACGCCACGACCACCGCGCCGTTCGACACCAAGCGCGACGCCGAGACCATTAACTAAGGGAGAGCGTCACCATGAAGACCGAATGGCGAATCTTCATCGTCGTCGCGCTGTTCCTCTTCGTAGCGCTCGGCGTCTACGCCTGGTGGACCGACTACGACCTGGGCGCGGTCGACTGGATCGGGTCGATGGGCCTGGCCCTGGCCGGGATGCTGTGCCTGATGTGCGCGGGCTACTTCTGGTTCGTGTCGCGCCGCATCGATCCCCGCCCCGAGGACCGCGACGACGCCGAGATCAGCGACGGCGCGGGCGAGATCGGCTTCTTCAGCCCGGGCAGCTACTGGCCCATCGGCGTGGCGGCCGCCGCGGTGACCGCCGGCACCGGCCTGGTGTTCAAGGAGTGGTGGCTCGTGGCGGCGGGCCTGCTCGCCGTGCTGGCCGCGAGCGGCGGCCTGCTGTTCGAGTACTACACCGGTACGCGCAAGGTCGAGCACTAGCAGCGGACCTCACCGAGGGCCCGTCCGCGCACGTCGCGGGCGGGCCCTCGGCATGCTCAGGCGGCTTCGCAGATACAGAGCTGAAGCGGAGCGTCGGCGGCGAAAGGACCACCGGCCCAGTCGCCGAAGCGCTCCACGAGCCGAAGGCCGCCGAGGGCGACGAGCAGCGGCAGCTCCTGCGGGAAGATGCTCCTCATGTCGAGTGGTGCGACGACGAAGTCCGGCTCCGAGCCGGTCGAGAAATACCACGTCCCGCGGGTCACCTGCGCGGGCGCGTCGTAGGTCTCAGCGACATCGACACTGACGGTGCCACGGTCGGGGTCCACGAACGACTCCCGGGTGCGCCGCACGCCATCGGCCCCGGCGAGTAGGCGCACGCTGGGGTTGAACACGTCGAAGATGAACCGCGCTCCCGGTGCCAGGTGGCTACGAACGGACCGGAAGCAGCTCAGCAGGTCCTGCGACTCGTGCAGATGTAGCAGGGAATTGGCTGTGATGAACACGAGGTCGAAGGTGCGGCCCAGCTCGAAGGCCCGCATGTCGCCCTGGACCCACTCCACCGCCACACCGCGCTCGTCCGCCTTGCGCCGGGCCTCGGCCAGCATCTGCGCGGAGAAGTCCAGGCCGACGCACGAGTGCCCGTCGGACGCGATGGGGACCAGCTTGTGCCCGGTGCCGCAGCCGAGTTCCAGGACGCGCCCGCCCCGCCGGTCGGCTTCGGCCCGGTAGAAGTCGACCGCGGGCCCGCCGCCCGGGAACATCAGGTCGTACAGCCTCGCGTGCGAGTAGAACGAGTCATTCATGTGCGCGTCGCCTTGTCTGCCGGTGGCTGCGGAGCAGGATACGCGCTGGCGGTGCCCGACCGGCCCGCTCATCCGGGCGTAGCGGCCCTGCAACGGCACGAGGGCCCGTCCATACGGACGGGCCCTCGTTGTGGCGCTGTCGGCGGGCTCAGCGGTGGCCGCTGGTGACCTCGTCGCGCTCGGGGGTCTCCACCTCGGCCGGCCCGGCGGGCGGTTGGGGCGGGGCCGGCTTCTCGATCGGGAAGAAGAAGCCCCGGATCGCCGGCGCCACGGCGCCGAGCCGGTTCATCTTCTTCGGCACGACCCAGCCGGCGTACGGCAGCTCGGTCGGGTGACCGTGCTCGTCAACCGGCGACAGCGGCTGGTGGACCTCCATGAACCGCCCGTCCGGCAGGCGCCGGATGATGCCGGTCTCCACGCCGTGGGCCAGCACCTCCCGGTCGTGCTGCTGGAGGCCGAGGCAGATCCGGTAGGTGATGAAGTACGCCAGCGGCGGGGCGATCAGCAGGCCGATGCGGCCCGCCCAGGTCATCGCGTTCAGGCTGATGTGGAACTTGTCGGCGATGACGTCGTTGCCGCCCGAGAGCGCCAGGACCATGTAGAACGCGATGGACATGGCGCCCAGCGCCGTGCGGAAGGGCACGTCGCGCGGCCGCTGCAGCAGGTGGTGCGACGCACGGTCCTTCAGGAACCGGGCCTCGATGAACGGGTAGATCAGCGGCAGGATCGTCAGGAACGCGGGCAGCACCAGGGTCGGCCACAGCAGCGCGGGGATCGTGTACCCGAAGGCGCGTATCTCCCAGGCCGGCATGAGGCGCGTGGAGCCGTCGAGGAACATGACGTACCAGTCGGGCTGGCTCGCCGCGGACACCACGGCCGCCTCGTACGGCCCGAACAGCCAGATCGGGTTGATCTGCAGCAGGCCGCCCATCAGCGCGATCACGCCGAAGACCAGCATGAAGAAGCCGCCGGCCTTGACCGCGAAGCCCGGGAACATCCGCACGCCCACCACGTTGCTGTTGGTCCGGCCGGGGCCGGGCCACTGCGTGTGCTTCTGCTTCACCAGCAGGCCCATGTGCGCCGCGATCAGCGCGAGCAGGACGCCGGGGAGGAGCAGCACGTGGACGATGTAGAGCCGGGGCAGGATCTCCGTGCCGGGGAACTCCCCGCCGAACAGCGACGTCGTGATCCAGGTGCCCGCCACAGGGATGGAGAGCATGATCGCCGAGGCGATCCGCAGGCCTGTGCCGGACAGCGCGTCGTCCGGCAGCGAGTAGCCTGCGAAGCCCTCGGTGAAGCCCATCCAGAAGAGCAGGACGCCGATAATCCAGTTCAGCTCGCGGGGCTTGCGGAACGCGCCCGTGAAGAAGACCCGGAACATGTGCACCACGATCGCGGCCATGAACAGCAGGGCCGCCCAGTGGTGCATCTGCCGCATGATCAGGCCGCCGCGCACGTCGAACGAGATGTTCAGCGCGGTCTCGTACGCCTTGGTCATCTCGATGCCGCGCAGCGGCACGAAGCTGCCGTTGTACTTCACCTCGGCCATGGACGGGTCGAAGAACAGGGTCAGGAACGTACCGGTCAGCAGCAGGACGATGAACGAGTAGAGGGCGATCTCGCCGAGCAGGAACGACCAGTGGTCCGGGAAGACCTTGTTGAACAGGCGCCGCAGCGGCGTCGCCACCTGCAGCCGCTCGTCCACCTCCCGGGCTGACGCGCCGGGCAGGGCGGCGAGGTCAATCTTGCGTCGCTTCATGGCCGCTCCCAGAAGGCCGGACCGACCGCGACCCGGTAGTCCGACGTCGCGATGAAGTACCCCTCTGCGTCCCGTCCGATCGGAAGCTGGGGCAGACTGCGCGAGGCCGGGCCGAAGATCGGACGGGCGTTGTCAGTGATGTTGAACTGCGACTGGTGGCACGGGCACAGCAGGCGGTTGGTCTGCTGCTCGTACAGGCTGGCGGGGCAGCCCGCGTGCGTGCAGATCTTGGAGTACGCCACGAAGTTGCCCCACTGCGCGCCCTCGTTGACCGGCTTGGCGTTCTCCAGGGTGATCGCCGCGTCCTCCGGGCGCAGGTGGATCAGCAGCGTGGGGGAGTCCGCCCATTTGTTGGTCGCGCCGCCCGGGATGCCCGGGAAGACGGTCATCTGACCGCCGACGCTGACCTCCTCCGGCCGGATCGGCGTGCCGTCCTCGCGGACCAGGCGAACCGGCTGGCCGTGGTTGAACTTGGGGTTGAAGCCGGTCTCGAAGAAGATCGCGTCCGGCTCGTGGGGGGAGCGGATCAGGCCGCCGACCAGCGGGGCGACCGCGGCCGCCCCGAGCCCGAGGCCGGGTAGCAGCACCGCGGCCTTGAGCAGTGGACGCCGCTGGATGCCGAGCTCGTCGCCCATGTTGCCGATCGTGGCGGCCGTGAGCGCCGCCTCGTCGGGGGTGGAGGCGCCCTCGTGGCGCTCCTGCACCGAGATCTCCTCGGGCAGCAGCTTCTTGCCCCAGGTGATGATGGCCACGGCCAGCAGGACCAGCGACATGCCCAGCGTGAACCCGAGGACCGGCGTGTACCACTTGTTGATGTTCGCGCCGGTCTTGTACTCCCACGGCCACCAGATGTAGGCCACGACGAAGGCCAGCGCGAACAGCCCGCACAGCACGAGCATGAGCGCGATGCTGCGCTCGATGCGCCGCTCCACCTTGGTGCCCGGCACGGGGAAGCGCGGCTTGTAGTGGACGATCTCCACACCGTCCCGTCGGGCCCCCTCGCGGACGAGGTCGAACCGGGTCAGCGCGGGATCTTCGACGTCGAAGGGCTCCTGCCCGTCCGGCACATGCGTGCTCATGACTTCCCCGCAATCCACAGCGTTGCCAGGACGATGCCGACGATGCCGATCAGGAAGATCGCCACGCCCTCGCTCGTCGGCCCGAGCCGGCCGAGGCCCCAACCACCCGGGTCCTGGTCGCTCTTGAGGTTCTGGATGTAGCCGATGATCTGCATCTTCTCCTCGGGGGTGAGCTGGGAGTCGCCGAACACCGGCATGTTCTGCGGGCCGGTGAGCATGGCCGCGTACATGTCGCGGTCCGAGGCGTGCTCCAGCGTCGGGGCGAACTTGCCCGAGGACAGCGCGCCGCCGCCACCGCCGAAGGCGTGGCAGGACGAGCAGTTGATCCGGAACAGCTCGCCGCCCTTGGCGAGGTCCTGCTCCTCGGTGAGCCGCAGCTTCTCGCCGCTGGGCAGCTGGGGGCCGCCGCCGAGCTCCTGGATGTACTGCCCGATCTGGGCCGCCTGCTCGCGCGTGTAGTGCGGCGTCTTCCGCTCGGCCTGCGCCTCCTGGCGGGCCATGGGCATGCGGCCCGTGGCGACCTGGAACTCGACGGCCGCGGAACCGACGCCGATCAGGCTCGGGCCCCGGTCGGGCACGCCCTCGGCATTGCGACCGTGGCAGCTGATGCAGCTGTTGTCGAAGATCTGCTTGCCCTCGGCGGCCGCGGCCGACAGGCCGTTGGCGTCCTCCGCCGACGCGGACTGCAGGCCGGGGGCGAACCCGGCGTACAGGGCGCCGAACAGGGACAGGGCGGCAACCAGCCGTAGGCCGGAACTCACCCGGCGGCGGGTCCGGCTGCGGGCGCCGGCCGGACGCCGCAGCGCGCCCGGTCGCAGTCGCCGACGCCACGTTCCCGGGGACGCTCCACCGGGAGGGCCGGCGGGCTTGTCAGAACCAGTCATGGCCTCACCAATCCGGGCGGCCGGCAGGCAGCCGCGTCTTTTACGTGAAGTTGTTACGGCAGTACGCGGTGGGGGGCCGCTTACTGCAGGAAGTAGATCATGCTGAACAGAGCGATCCACACGATGTCGACGAAGTGCCAGTAGTACGACACGACGATGGCGGCCGTGGCCTGAGCAGGCGTGAACCGCGACAGTGTGGTGCGGACCATGAAGTAGATGAAGGCGATGAGCCCACCGGTCACGTGCAGGCCGTGGAAGCCCGTCGTGAGGTAGAACATCGAGCCGTACCCGTCAGCGTTGATCTTCACGCCGTGGTGGACCAGCTCGCGGTACTCGTTCGCCTGGCCGAGCACGAAGATGAGGCCGAGGACGAACGTGAACGCGAACCACCGCCGCAGGGCGAAGACGTCGCCCTTCTCGGCCGCGAACACGCCCATCTGGCAGGTCACCGACGACAGCACGAGGATGACCGTGAAGGTCACCGCGTAGGGGAGGTTGAGAACCTCCGTGTGCATCTCCCACTGCGCCTTGCCCTGCTCTGTCGCGCGGATGGCGAAGTACATGGCGAAGAGGGCAGCGAAGAACATCAGTTCGCTGGAGAGCCACACGATGGTTCCGACGCTGACCATATTGGGCCTGGTCAACGAATGGATCTGGCTCTTCGGAATGGCTGGGGCCGCAGTCACGCGGTCATTATTGCCCGTGATCAGGTCAGCGTGTGTGCGGGGTAGGGCAGCCGCGTGTCGTAGCCCTCTGACCAGGGACTTTTCACGGGTACGGGCGACAGTGCCCGGGGGTGCCGGACGCTCGCCCGCGCGGGAGGAATAGCCTGCTGGGCGTGGTGACCTCCGCGCTCGTGCCGTGGGCCGCCGGCGTCGTGCTCGCCGACGGCGGGCCCGTGCCGCCGCTGACCCCCGCGAGCTTCTTCACCGAGGCCGAGCCGGCCAGCCTCGCGGCCGTGCTGGTGGTCGCCGCCGGCGGCGCCTACCTGGCCGGCGTGTCGCGGCTGCGCGGCCGGGGCGACCGGTGGCCGGTCGGCCGGACGGTGGCGTTCCTCGGCGGCCTGGTCGCGATCGCGTCGGTGACCGTGACGGGCATCGCCGCCTACGACACGACGCTGCTCAGCGTGCACATGGTCCAGCACATGATCCTGTCGATGATCGCGCCGATCCTGCTGGCGCTGGGCGCGCCGGTCACGCTCGCCCTGCGCACGCTGCCGGCCGGGCCGCGCAAGGGTGTGCTGGCGGTGCTGCACAGCCGCGTCGCGCGCGTGCTCAGCTTCCCCCTCGTGTCCTTCGGCATCTTCATCGCCAACCCGTTCGTCCTCTACTTCTCCGGGCTGTACCGCGCCACGCTGGACAACGTCTGGCTGCACGAGTGGGTGCACCTGCACTTCATCGTCACGGGTTGCCTGTTCTTCTGGCCGCTGCTGGGCATCGACCCGCTGCCGGGCCGCATCTCGTACCCGATGCGCGCGCTGCTCATGTTCCTGTCGACCCCCTTCCACACGGTGCTGGGGCTGACCGTCATGCAGAGCGCGACCCTCTTCGGCGGCGACTGGTACCCCAACCTGGGCCTCACGTGGGCCGACCCGTACGACGACCAGAAGCTCGCGGGCGGCATCCTGTGGGCCGGCGGCGAGATCGTGAGCGTCGTCATGCTCGGTGCCCTGGTCGTGCAGTGGATGCGCCACGCGGAGAAGGAGGCCCGGCGCATCGACCGGGCGCTGGACCGGGCCGAGGCCGAGGCCGCCCGACAGGCTGAGTACGATCTGCAACAGCTACGAGGTGGGAGCGTCCAGGCATGACCGACACGTCCGCACCGGCCCGTAGGGCCCTGGTGCTGCTGTACAGCGACGACCCGAAGGTGCGGGAGGCCATGCGCCTGGCCATCGGCGCGGAGCCGACGGCCGACCTGTCCGTCCGGTTCATCGAGGCCAGCGTGCACGGCGAGGTGTTCCGGCTGCTCGACACGGAGGACATCGACCTGGTCGTCCTCGACGGCGAGGCGGCCCCGGCCGGCGGGCTCGGCATCAGCCGCCAGATCAAGGACGAGGTCCGCCCCGCGCCGCCGGTCATCGTCGTCATCGCCCGGGCCGCCGACCGCTGGCTGGCCGCCTACTCCGGCGCTGACGCGACCCTGCAGCACCCCCTCGACCCGATGACGACCGGGGACACCATCGCGACCGTGCTCCTCGAGCGCGCCGCGCGGTAAGCTGCTGGCCCACATCGATACCCCGGAGGCTGCCGTGGGCGAGCGCACCTGGCCGGACCTGCTTTCCTCGCTGCTGCGCGGCCAGGAGCTGGCGACCGACGACACGGCCTGGGCCATGGGCGAGATCATGGCGGGCAACGCCACGCCCGTGCAGACGGCCGGGTTCGTCACCGCCCTGCGGGCCAAGGGGGAGACCCCCGAGGAGCTCGCCGGCCTCGTGCGGGCGATGCTCGGCGCCGCGGTGCGGGTCGACCTCGCCCCGCTGCTCGGCGAGGCCGCCGCGCGCGACGCCGTCGACATCGTGGGTACGGGCGGCGACCGCGCCCACACCGTGAACATCTCGACCATGGCGGCCCTCGTCGTGGCCGGCGCCGGGGTGCGCGTCGTCAAGCACGGCAACCGGGCGGCGTCGTCCGCCTGCGGTACGGCCGACGTGCTGGAGCGGTTGGGCCTGCCGTTGGAGCTGGGCCCCGACGAGGTGGCCCGGTGCGTCGCCGAGGCCGGCATCGCGTTCTGCTTCGCCCCGCGCTTCCACCCCGGCATGCGCCACGCCGCGGTCGCGCGCCGCGAGCTGGGCATCCCCACGGCCTTCAACTTCCTCGGGCCGTTGACCAACCCGGCCCGCCCCCGCGCCGGCGCGGTCGGCTGCGCCGACACCCGCATGGCCCCCGTCATGGCCGGCGTCTTCGCCGGTCGGGGCGACTCCGTCCTCGTCCTGCGCGGCGAGGACGGGCTCGACGAGATGACCACCACGACGGCCACCCGCATCTGGGTGGCCCACGGCGGTACGGTCCGCGAGACCCTCGTCGACGCGGCCGACCTGGGGTTGTCCCGCGCCGAGCCGGAGGACCTGCGCGGCGGCGACGCCGCGTTCAACGCGGACGTGGTCCGCCGGGTGCTGGCCGGCGAGACCGGCCCCGTCCGCGACGCCGTGGTGGCCAACGCGGCCGCCGGCCTCGCGGCGTACGAGGGGGCGCTCGGCGGCGACATTCTCGACGCGCTGCGCGACGGGGTGGCCCGCGCGGAGAAGGCCATCGACTCCGGCTCCGCGGCGGCGACCCTGGACCGCTGGATCACCTTCGCCAGGTCCCTGGCCCCGACCGCCTAGGACGCCGGCCGGCTAGATGTCCTGGATGGTGCGCAGCGCGCGGGAGACGCGGTTCATGGTGTCCGTGTCGGCGACGTCGACCTGCTCCACGAACCAGACCTTCAACGGGGAGGACAGCCGGTCGGGCAGGACGAGGTGATCCTCGCCCAGGTCGACGGCCAGCGGGGAGTCGCGCAGGCGTTCGCGTTCGACGACCTCCGCCACCACGACGATCGGTACGTCGGTGCTGTTGAAGATGTCCGAGCTGATGATCAGGCCGAGGCGTGAGCGCGTGCCGTGGATGACCCAGACTTCACCTCGGCGCAAGCCGGGCACCTCCGAAGAGCACCCGGTCGACGGCCTCGATGTCCTGCTCGTCGGCCAGCGCGTCCTTTTCGTTGTCGAGGCCGGCGCGGCGGACGGCGTCGGCGTGCGCGGTGAAGATCTCGCGCAGGACGCGTTCCTGGGCGGCGCGGTCCATCCAGGCGGACAGCGACACGCCGGCGCGTTTCGCGGACTCGCGGGCGGTCTCGATGGTGGCGTCCGCGAAGGAGAGTGTCACCTTGGCAGTCATGTCGGACATCCTACCCCCGGTATGACCGGGAGTCATCCCGGCGGCGGCGCCATTCCAGCGGCAGGAGGATGCGGTGGGCCACCTTGCCGTTCCAGGCCGGGGACAGGCCCTGGTCGCGCAGCGCGGCGACGACCTCGTGGCCGATCGCCACGGCGGCGTCCGAACCGGGCTCGTGGGCCCCGTAGCTGAGGTAGAGACCTTCGCCCGACATGGCGTGGGCCGTGTCCTGCACGTGGAAGAAGGTGTAGCCGCGGGCCGGCCGCCCGGCCTTGTGGGCCTGCTGCAGCTCGGCGCGGATCTCGTCGGCCCCGCACGTGCCGCAGCAGCTGTAGTGCTGGCGGGCGACCACGCCGACGTTGTCGAGCGCGGCGAACGCGGCGTCGAGGCGTTCGCAGTCCGTGGGGGTGGGCCACGCCTGCTGCGCCTCGCGGTGGGCGACCATGGCGCGCTCGGCGACCGAGGTCGCTGCCCGCCGCAGCCGGTCGTGGTCGGATGAGTTCTGGCCGAACCGGGCCAGCGCCTCGTCAACGATGGCCTCGGTCGGCAGGTATCCCGCCATGACCTCGGCCGTCACGAAGTCGCACACGTCGTCGAAGAGGTCGGCACTCAGCGGCGTCGTCATGGAGCCAGTCTGCCAGGCGCGCCGGACATATTCAGGCGTGTTCACCTTTACCCAGGTCAAAGCCTATGGAATGGCCCGCGCGAAGTCGCCGACCCACCCGGCGAGCGGGGAGGTCGACCGTGCCCAGCGGAAGTGGTCCAGGCGGCCGGTGGCCTGCGCCGCGTCGAGGTGGCGGCGCGAGACGGGCGCCGCGACCAGCTTCCGGCACAGGTGGTCCACTGTGGTGGCCGGCGTGTAGCGGTCGTTGTCGACGCTCACCGCGAGCACCGGGGTCGTCACGCCGGCAAGCGCGGTCTCGGCGTCGAAGTCGCCCATGGGACGGTAGCGGCCACGCCGGGCCGTGTACGCCCAGTCCTCGATCACCCCCCGCGCCTGCACGCCGCCGAACGTCCACCCTGGCCAGACGCGCAGCGCGGAGGTCAGCCCGGCGATGGCCTGCGTGTAGCCCAGCACCGCGTAGCGGCCCGGCCCCGGATAGGTGCGCCAGTACGGCAGGCCGACCGCGATCAGCGCGATGCCGGCGACCGACCCGGCGCCCGCCGCGGCGACGTGCAGGAGAGCGGCCTGTCCGCCGAGGGAGTGCCCGACCATGACCAACCGGCGTCCGGCCAGCGACGGCGCCAACCAATCCCGGACGGCGCCGACGTCGTCGACGAGTTCGGCCATGCCGTACCGGGAGGCGCGCGACGGGCGCGGCGTGCTCGACCCGGTGCCGCGCAGGTCGGCGACCACGACCTCGACACCGGCGGCCACGAGCGAGGCGGCGAACGGGCGGTAGTACCCGGCCGGGGTGCCCATGGCGGGCCACAGCAGGGCGACCGTGTCCGCGTCCGGGGCGGCGTAGTGGTGCAGGCCGAGGCGGTCGGTGCCGCGGTCGAGGTACTCCTGGACGTACATGGCGCCTACCTTACTGACTGGTAACAAGACGCGCGACTACGATGCCGATCATGCGTACCGTCGCCTCCCAGCTCGCCGCCGGCGCCACCGCCGCCGTGGCCGGCACCGTGACCTCCGTGAACCCGGCCGACCTCGCCGACACGGTGGCCGAGGTCCAGCTCACCGACGCCGCCGGCTTCGTGGCCGCGACCCGTGCCGCCCGGGCCGCGCAGCCCGGCTGGGCCGCCGTCCCGGCGCCGGTGCGGGGCCAGGTGATCGCGTCGATCGGCCGCATCGTCGAGGCGAACAAGGCGGCCCTGGCGGCCCTGGTCACCCGGGAGGTCGGCAAGCCGTTCGCGGAGGCGCTCGGCGAGGTCCAGGAGATCGTCGACACGTGCGACTTCTTCCTGGGCGAGGGCCGGCGGCTCTACGGCGAGACCGTGCCGAGCGAGATGCCCGACAAGCAGCTGTTCACCTTCCGGGTGCCGGTCGGGGTGGCCGCGGTGATCACGGCGGGCAACTTCCCGGTGGCGGTGCCCTCGTGGTACCTCGTGCCCGCGCTCCTGTGCGGCAACGCGGTGGTCTGGAAACCGGCCGAGTACGCCGCGGCGAGCGCGCAGGCGATGTACGACCTGTTCGCGGCCGCCGGCCTGCCCGACGGGGTGCTGCAGATCGTGCACGCCGACGGCCCGGCCACGTTCGGGGGCCTGGAGCAGGCGCTGGGGCAACGCCTCGTCGACAAGGTGGGGTTCACGGGCTCCAGCGCGGTCGGCGAGCGGATCGGCGAGCTGTGCGGGCGCCACCTGCAGTCGCCCTGCTTGGAGCTGGGCGGCAAGAACCCTATGGTGATCACGCCGGCCGCCGACCTGGCCCTGGCCGTGGAGGGCGCGCTGTTCTCCGGCTTCGGTACGGCCGGCCAGCGGTGCACCTCGCTGGGCACGGTCATCGTCCACGACGACGTGCACGACGCGTTCGTGGACGCGCTGACGGGCGCCGTCGCCGCGGCCCGCATCGGCGACCCGCGCGAGGACGTCCTCTATGGCCCGCTGCTGGCGCCCCGCTTCGCCGAGCGGTACGAGCAGTACCTGACCTGGGTCGGCGACCACCACGCCGTGCGCGGCGCGACCGGCCGTATCGGCGCGGACAACCCCCGCGACGGCTTCGTCGGCGACCCCGGCAAGGGCCTGTTCTACCACCCGGTCGTGGTCGACAACGTCCGCCCGGACGACCGGCTGTTCCTGGAGGAGACGTTCGGCCCGATCATCGGCGTGACCCGCTACGGCGACCTGGCCGAGGCGATCGAGCTGGCCAACCTCCCCGGGTACGGGCTGTCGTCGTCTATCTACACCACCGACCCGACGGAGGCGTTCCGGTTCCGGGCCGGGGTGGGCGCCGGGATGGTGTCGGTGAACAATTCCACCTCCGGCGCGGAAGCGCACCTGCCGTTCGGCGGCAACGGTCGTTCGGGCAACGGGTCGCGGCAGTCGGGTCGGTGGGTGCTGGACCAGTTCACCCGATGGCAGGCGATGAACTGGGACTACTCGGGGCGGCTGCAGAAGGCGCAGATGGACACAGCCGCGATCGAGCCGGACATGTCGTTCCGTCTGCCCGGGTAGTGATCGCGTCGAGGTCTTGACAATTCCTATAGGTTAGCTAGGCTTTTGTCATGCCGCGCTCGGTGGATCTCATCACCCGGGGTCATATCGACCTCCTCCGGGTCAGTTCGGCGGCCTGTCGCCCGTAACCGTCGCCATCAGCCCCCGATGACCGCGCCGTCCGGCCGTACCTCTTGGAGATCTTATGTCTGTCGATCAGATCGGCGGGACCGCCGGCAGGGTCGCCGACGTGGCCCGGTGGGCGCACCAGTGGCAGCCGCGCACCGGCGCGCCACCGCGCGGCACCCTCGCCGTCATCCCGGGCCGCGGTGAGCGCGGCGGGGTGTACCGCCGGCTGGGCGAGCGGCTCGCCGCCGACGGCTACGTGGTCCGCGCCGTCGACGGCCTGAGCGAGGCGCACGATCTCGACGCGGAGCTGCTCAGCGCGCTCGACGGGCCGGGGCCGGTGGTGCTGCTCGGCTCGGACACCGGAGCGCTGTGGGCGCTGGCGCTGGCCGACCGGTTGCGCGCCCACGGCGTGCCGCTCGCCGGAGTCGTCGCCGCCGGCGTGCCGGCTCGCGGGGACGGGCTGCTCATCGAGGTCAGCTGGGCCGCCGAGCTGGACGCGCGGACCGCCTGCCCGACCCACCGCGGCCGGCTCAACGACGACCTCACGCTGCGCCGGGGCGAGGTGCTCGACCCCGACGTCGCGGCCCCGGCGTGGGCGGCGCTCGACGCCGCCGGCGCGACGACGGACGTGCCGGTCCTGTTCGTGCACGGCCGGGCCGACCTGCTCAGCCCCGTCGAGCCGGTCGCCGCGCTCACCCGGCGACTGCCGCGCGCCCGCCTCGTGACCGTGGCGGGCGGTCGCCACGACGTCCTCAACGACGTCCAGCACCGCAGCGTCGCCGCCCAGGTGGTGACGTTCCTGGAGCGGCTGCGCCTCGGCGCGGATCTCCCGGAGATCATCCGTGTCGAGGAAGGGAGCAGCTGGTGACTGTGACTGTCCAACGCCCTGCGGGAGCCGGTGCCCCCATCGAGGCCGACCTCTTCCGGGGCCTGCTGCGCCGGCACGCCGCCGCCGTCGTGGTCGTGACGGCGGAGGTGGAGGGCCGGCTGGCCGGCTTCACGGCCACCTCGTTCACGTCCGTGTCCCTGCAACCGCCGATGGTCTCGTTCTGCCTGAGCCGGGCCGCGTCGAGCTGGCCCGTGATCGCCCTGGCCGAGCACGTCGCCGTGCACGTGCTCGACGAGAGCCAGGAGCAGCTCGCCCGCACCTTCGCCACGTCCGGGGTGGACCGCTTCGCCGCGCCCACCGCGTGGCGGACCGGCCCGTACGGGGTGCCGCTGCTCGACGGCGCGCAGGCCGTACTGGTCTCGCGGGTCGTCGAGCGGGTCGCGGCCGGCGATCACGCGATCGTCCTGGCCGAACCCATCCATGGCGAGCACGCGAGCGACGGCGCCCCGCTGCTCTACCACGCCGGGCGGTACCGCCTGGTGCGCTGACTACTCCGCGTTGGCGTACCCGATCGCGAAGGCCTCCTCCAGGTCGTGGCGGGAGAAGGCGCGCAGGCCGATGTGGCTCTCGGTGTTGAGCACACCCGGGGTCTTGGAGATCGCCCCGGCGACCACGTCGGCGATGTCGTCGAACTCGCGCACCCGCACGATCGCGATGAGGTCGACGTGGCCGGCCACGGAGTAGACCTCACTGACGCCCGGGATGTTGGCCAGCGTCTCCGCGACCTCGGGAATCGAGTCGGTGGCGCAGTCGATGAGCACGATGGCGGTGATCACAGGAAGCTCCTCGCGGGTCGACGGTGATCCTCCACTGACCCTAGCGGGCGGCGCGGACCGTGTCCGTGCCGGCGCCGTAGCGGATCGCGTCGACCAGGTGCTCGTCCGCGCCCACGTGCCCGCCCGGCCAGACGACCGCGCGGGTGACCCGGCCGAACACCCGCGCGCCGGCGCCGACCACGGCCCGGTCGAGGCTGCCGTGCACCTCGGCGTCCACGGCGACCAGGCTGCCGTCGGCGGCGGCGTGCAGGTTCGCGGCCAGGTAGTCGGCGGGCGTACCGGTGTCCAGGTACGTGCCCGCGAACTCGATGACCTCAAGCCGGCCCGCGGCCTCAGCCGGTCGCCACGCGGACCTGACCAGCTCGCCCGGGCCGTCCGGCACCGCGGCCACGTCCGCCGGGGCCAACAGGCTCGCCCCGGCGAAGCGGTGCGCGCCGAAGCGGTACGGGTCGGTCGGTCCGGTCGGCACGCCCAGCAGCCGCAGCGTCCGCCCGGACCAGCCGGCGAGCAGGGGCGCGAGCGCCGGAGTGTCGCCCGGCGCGGCCAGGTACGCGTCCGCGTTGACCACGAGGACGCCGCGCCCGCCGATCCAGTCGCGCAGGTTGGCCACCCCGCCGCCGGTGCCGAGCGGGGCGCCCGGCTCCACCGACAGGTGGGCCCGGTTGCCCACGTGCGCGACCACCTGACCGCCCAGGTAGCAGGCGTTCACGGCGACCATCGCCGGGCCGGCCAGCCCGATGGCCGCCAGTCGGGCCAGCGCCAGGTCGAGCAGCGGCACGTTGCCGACCGGGCACAGCGCCTTGGGTACGTTCTCGGTGAGCGGGCGCAGCCGGGTGCCCTCCCCGGCCGCCAGGACGACCGCGCAGACCGCCGCCGTCACAGGCGCGCCTCCGGCAGTTCGCTGTCCTCGCCCGTCTCGCGGACGGTCGGGCCGCCCGCGGTCGTCGCCCGTGCCTCGTCGAAACCGGCGAGCGGGCCGATCCCGTAGTGCCCGAGCAGCCGGGCGCTCGCCCGCGTGAGCGGCGGCAGCTGGTCCAGCCGGTGCCAGCCGGCCTCGAGAACCTCAGCCCCGTCGACGGACAGCACGGTGTCGCGCGCGGACACCCGTCCCTCGAAGACCATGTCGATCCAGCGGCCGTTGGCGGTGTGCACGATCGCGTTGGGTACCGCCGGCCGCAGGTCGTCCTGGTCGATGACGATGCCGGTCTCCTCGGCCAGCTCGCGGGCGGCCGCCTCGATCGGCCGCTCGCCGCGCTCCATGAGGCCGGCCGGCAGCGACCAACCCACCCCCGGCGGCTGGCGCAGCAGCAGGAGCCGGCCGGGCTCCGGGGCGTCCGAGTCCTGGACGATCACCACTGACCCGACGATGAACTTCGCCGAGAACAGCCGCACGACGCGCACCCGCAGCCGGACCGGCATGGAATAGAACGCCCGGTAGAACGCGGAACGCAGCCAGCGAGGGGAGGTGGTCATGTCCGACAGGCTACGGTGCGCCGGTTCAGTTCGCCGACGAGGCCGTGAACTCGTCCACCGTCTTAATCAATCGGGTCACCACGTCATCGGCCTCGATCGTCTTGTCGGCGACCGCGATGAACAGCGCGTCCACGTCCGGCAGGCCCAGCTGCGCGGCCACCTTCACGAGGGGCTCCTCGTCGGCGAGGCCGCGCTCGCGGTGGTGCAGGGCGAGCGCGACCGCGGCCCGGCCCAACCGCACCCGTACGCCGATCGGCAGCGGGCCCTCGTCCTCGGCGTCGGCCTCCTGCTCGTCCAGGTAGCGGGTGATGTGCAGCTGGGCGTGCGGCGTGCGGACGAAGCTCAGCCACTCGCGCGCCGGGCCGATCGGGCTGCCGTCCGGTGCCGTCCGCCCAGGCGCCGCCGTGTGGATCTCGACCCGGTCGCCGTCGTCGAGCAGGGATGACAGCGGGGCGAGCTGGCCGTTGACGCTCGCCGCGACGCACCGGGAGCCGACCGCCTCACCCAGCGCGTACGCGACGTCGACCGGGGTGGCGCCCGCGGGCAGCAGGAGCCGCTGCTGGCCGGCGAAGACGTGGATCTGGGCCTCGGTGAGGTCGCAGCGCAGGGAGTCGAGGAACTGCGCGGGGTCCACCGCGTCGGCCTGCCACTCGACGACGCGGTGCAGCCAGGCGAGGTGCTCGGCGCGGGTGGCGTCCGTGCGGGTCTTCCGCGCGGCCTTGCCGGCGGTCGAGCCGTTCTCCCGGACGGGGAAGCGGTAGGAGGCCGCGATGCCGTACTCGGCGTTGCGGTGCATGGTCTCGGTGCGCAGCAGCACCTCGACCTGCTGGTGGTTGGGGCCGACCACGGTGGTGTGCAGGGAGCGGTAGAGGTTGTTCTTGGGCGAGGCGATGAAGTCCTTGAACCGGCCGGGCACGGGGCGCCATCGCCCGTGGATCTCGCCGAGCGCGGTGTAACACTCCGTCTCCGGGCCGTCCACCAGCACCAGGATGCGGGGCAGGTCGTGCGGCTCGGCGTAGCCTCCGGCCGCCGTGTCCTTCCAGATGGAGAAGAGGTGCCGGGGGCGGGCCATCACCCGCGCGGGTATCTTCGCCGCCTTGATGGTGGCCTCGGCCTGGGCCACGAAGCTCTGCAGGTAGGCCATCCACTGTGGGCGGTGCGACACGTAGGCGACGTACTTCGCGTGGGTCTCGGGCTCCAGCGCCCAGAGCACGGTGTCCTCCAGCTCGCGCTTGAGCGCCTGGATGCCGAGCCGGTCGCAGAGCGGGACGAGCACCTCCTGGGTGGCCCGCGCGATGCGGGCCCGCGACGCCGTGGATCGGGCGTCGAGCGTGCGCATGTTGTGCAGCCGGTCGGCGAGCTTCACCACCAGGACCCGCACGTCCTGGCCGGCGGTGATGAGCATTTTTCGGATGGTCTCGGCCTCGGCGGACGCGCCGTAGAAGACCTTGTCGAACTTTGTCACGCCGTCGACGAGCAGCGCGACCTCGCGGCCGAAGTCGTTGCGCAGCTGCGGCATGGTGTAGCTGGTGTCCTCGACCGTGTCGTGCAGCAGCGCCGCGACCAGCGTCGTCGTGTCCATGCCCAGCTCGGCCAGGATCTTCGCGACGGCGACCGGATGGGTGATGTAGGGCTCGCCGCTCTTGCGCATCTGGCCGCGGTGCATCCGCTCGGCCACCGTGTACGCCTTGCGGATGGCCTGGACCTCGGCGCTCGTATGGATGGCGCGGTGCGTTCGGATGAGGGCCCCGACAGGCTCTGTGGGCGTGGTGGCGCTCCACGGGAACATAGCCCGGACACGCTGTGTCATGAGTTGGGGGCTTCGGCCGAAGTCGAAGTCCACGACGCACCTCCCGCCTGCTACGTGTCGGGGTGTCGGGTGTCTCCCACCTTATCCGTCACAGCATCGTCCGATCGGCCGCTCATGTCGGCCTGTCAGACAGTCCTTCGTGGCCGGTGGTCACGATCACCCGGCGGAAGGACCCAGGACGCGCTCGTCAGCGACCACCGAGCGGGTCGGCCGCGGACCGGGCCGCGTCCACCTTGGCGAGCAGCTCGCCGAAGCGGGCGGCCCCGCCGGCCGGAAACTCCCAGCCGTGGCTCGCCTCCACCAGCCGCACATCCGGCCGCTCCAACCAGGCCAGCAGCCGCTCGGACTCCTCGGCGCTCGCGCACGGCGTCGGCCCCGGGCCGGGCACGACCGTCTCGGCGGTGGCCATCATGGCCTCCAGGGTGCGGCGCGGGTGGGTGCCCGGCGCGGACGCGCCCGCGGCGACCAGCCGGCCGTGGCGCACGACCGCGATCTCCCAGCCGCCGGTCGGACCCGGTCGGGCGGCGGCCAGTTCACCGATCGTGGTGAACGCCGCCAGCCGCTGCATGCGCACGGCGGCGCGCAGCAGGGCGGCCATCCTCGTGCGGACCTGGGCGGCCTCCTCGTAGCGGGTCGCGTCGGCGAGCGTGGCGATGCGGGCGAGCAGGCTCTCGACGACCGGGCCGGGGTCGCCGGCCACGGCGGCCACGAACGGACCCGCCGCGCGCAGCGCGTACTCCTGGGTGGTGATCCTGTGTTCGCACGGCGCGGGGCATCGTCCCAGCTCGGCCAGCGCGCACGCCGGCGTCGTCGTGCGGGTCGACAGCGCCAGGGTGCACTGCCGCAACGGCAGCGCCTCGTGCGCGGCCGCGGCGGCCGCCTCCGCGACCCGGCGCGACCCGAAGGGGCCCAGGTAGGTGGCGCCGTCCGGACGCAGCGCGCTCACGATGGACAGGCGCGGGTAGGCCTCCGCGGTCAGCTTCAGCCAGCTGACCCGTTCCGGGTACTTGGAACGGCGGTTGTACGGGGGCTTGTGCGCGGCGATGAGGCGCAGCTCGCGCACCTCGGCCTCCAGGGCGTGCGCGCAGGTCACGGCCTCGACCCGCTCGGCCATGTGGAGCATCTCCGACATCCGCTTGCGCGTCTCGGCGGCCGTGAAGTAGCTGCGCACCCGCGTCGAGATGGACGAGGACGTGCCGACGTAGAGCGGGCGGTTGTCGCGGTCGCGGAAGATGTACACCCCCGGCGCGTCCGGCAGGCCCTCGGCCAGGTGCCGCTTGCGGCGCTGCTCCGGCGAGATCGCCTTGACGAACTCGGCCGTCTCCTCCAGCGTGAAGACCTTGTGGCTGCCCAGCCGCCCGATGAGGAAGTGCAGCACCTCGACCGTGGTGCGCGCGTCGTCCAGCGCCCGGTGCGTGGGCTGGGTGGCCGTGCGCAGGTAGGCAGCCAGGGTGGCGAGCTTGTGGTTGGGCACCTCGTCGCGGGTGAGCAGGCGGCGGGCCAGCATCGCCGTGTCGAGGACCCGGGGCGCCGGCCACGGGTAGCCGTGCAGGTGGCACGCCGCCTTGAGGAAGCCCGTGTCGAACGGCGCGTTGTGCGCCACCAGCACGGCGCCGTGCAGGAACTCCAGCAGGGTGGGCAGCACGTCGCGGGTGCGCGGGGCGGGCGCGACCATCGCCTCGGTGATGCCGGTCAACACCGTGATGTACGGCGGGATGGGCGCGTTCGGGTTGACCAGGGTGTGAAACTCGCCGACCTGCTCCCCGCCGCGCACCTTCACCGCGCCGATCTCGGTGATGCCGTCGCCGTCCGGGGCCCCGCCGGTCGTCTCCAGGTCAAGCACCACGAACGTCACGTCGCGCAACGGCGTCCCGAGGTCGGTGAGCGCGAGCTGCTGATAGGCGGACGGCACGGACGCAGACGCTAGGCCGTGGGTCTGACAACAGCCGGCGCCGACCACCGGATCCTGGGACGACAGCGCCGCTTGCGCAACGATGTCGTCCCAGGATCCATGATGTCAGGCGAGGTGGGTGGCGTAGGCCGCCGTCGTGAAGAACTCGGGGAGGTGCGGGTCGAGCGCGGTGCGGCGCAGGATCTCCTCCGCGTCGTCCCAGCGGTGCCCGGCCGCGTCCGGCTCCGCGCGCAGGGCCGCGAGCTCCTCGGCGATCAGCTTCTCCACCAGTTCGCGCTCGACCGCGCCCGAGTGGATCCACTGCCACAGCTGGCAGCGGGAGATCTCGGCGGTGGCCGCGTCCTCCATGAGGCCGTTGATGGCCGCCGCGCCGGTGCCCCGCAGCCAGGCGTCGAAGTACCGCAGGGCGACCGCCACGTTCGACCGCACCCCGGCCTCGGTGACCGACCCGCCGGCGCTGGCGACGTCGAGCAGGTCGGCGACGTCGACGGTCACCTCGGACCGGTGCCGGTGCAGCTGGTTGGGGCGGGTGCCGAGCGCCGCGTCGAACGCCGCCCGGCAGGTGTCGACCAGGCCCGGGTGCGCCACCCAGGAACCGTCGAACCCGTCGGCGGCCTCGCGCCGCTTGTCCTCCGCGACGCGGGCGAGCGCGACCGCGTTGGCCCGCGCGTCGCGGCTCGGGATGAACGCCGCCATGCCGCCGATGGCGTACGCGCCCCGCTTGTGGCATGTCTGCACGAGCAGTTCCGTGTAGGCGCGCATGAACGGCACGGTCATGCCCACCGCGGACCTGTCCGGCAGGCTGAACCACGGCCGGCCGCCGAACGTCTTGATCATGCTGAACAGGTAGTCCCAGCGGCCCGCGTTGAGCCCCGCGCAGTGCTCGCGCAGCTCGTAGAGGATCTCCTCCATCTCCACGGCGGCCGTGATGGTCTCGATGAGGACGGTGGCCCGGATCGTCCCGCGCGGGATGCCGAGCAGCTCCTGGGCCAGCACGAACACGTCGTTCCACAGCCGCGCCTCGAGGTGGCTCTCCAGCTTGGGCAGGTAGAAGTACGGTCCGCTGCCCCGGTCGAGCTGTCGCCGCGCGCAGTGGAACAGGTAGAGGCCCGCGTCGACGAGGGCGGCCGCGACCGGCCGGCCGTCGATGAGCACGTGCTTCTCCACCAGGTGCCAGCCGCGCGGCCGGACCACGATGGTGGCCGGGTCGGGCCCGACGGCGTAGCGCTTGCCGCCGGACTCGAAGTCCAGCAGGCCGTCGATGGCGTCGCGCAGGTTGCGCTGGCCGTCGACCACGTTCGCCCAGGTGGGGGAGGTGGCGTCCTCGAAGTCGGCCAGCCACACGCGGGCACCGGAGTTCAGGGCGTTGACGGTCATCTTGCGGTCGGGCGGCCCGGTGATCTCCACCCGGCGGTCGACGAGGCCGGGCGCCGCGCCGGCCACCCGCCAGGTGTCGTCGGTGCGCACGTGCTCGGTCGAGGACAGGAACGACAGGGACTCGGCGCCGCTGGCCAGCAGGGCGCGGCGGTGCCGGCGCGCCACGAGCAGCTCCACCCGCCGGGCCGCGAAGGCGGCGTCGAGGGCGCCGATGAACTCCAGCGCCTGCGGGGTGAGGATCGTCGGGTCGCCGTCGGCGGCCGTGATGTGGGAACGCATCAGAACTGCGCCTCCTCCGTGGACCCGCGCAGCGCGGTCGTGTCGCTGGCCGGGTTGACGACCGTGCTGACCAGGTCGAACCAGCCCGTGCCGACCTCGCGCTGGTGCCGGGTGGCCGTGTAGCCCTCCGCCTCGGCCGCGAACTCGCGCTCCTGCAGGTCGACGTACGCGGGCATGCCCGCCGCGGCGTACTCGTGGGCCAGCGCGAACATCGAGTGGTTGAGCGCGTGGAACCCGGCGAGGGTGATGAACTGGAACTTGTACCCCATGGCGCCCAGTTCCTTCTGGAACGAAGCGATGGTCGCGTCGTCGAGGTGCTTACGCCAGTTGAACGACGGCGAGCAGTTGTACGCGAGCAGCTGGTCCGGGTACTCGGCTTTGATCGCCTCGGCGAACCGGCGCGCGGCGGCCAGGTCGGGGGTGGAGGTCTCCATCCAGAGCAGCTCGGCGTAGGGCGCGTAGGCCAGGCCCCGGGCGATGCACGGCTCGATGCCGTTGCGCACCCGGTAGAAGCCCTCGGCGGTGCGCTCGCCGGTGAGGAACGGCCGGTCGCGCTCGTCCACGTCGGTGGTGATGAGCGTGGCGGCCTCGGCGTCCGTGCGGGCCACGATGAGCGTGGGCACGTCCGCGAGGTCGGCCGCGAGCCGGGCGGCGCTCAGCGTGCGGATGTGCTGGCCGGTCGGGATGAGGACCTTGCCGCCCAGGTGGCCGCACTTCTTCTCGGAGGCCAGCTGGTCCTCCCAGTGCACGCCCGCCGCGCCGGCCGCGATCATCGCGGTCATCAGCTCGAACGCGTTCAGGACGCCGCCGAAGCCGGCCTCGGCGTCGGCCACGATCGGGACGAGCCAGTCCCCGGAGCCACCCTCCGACACGGTGATCCGGTCGGCCCGCAGCAGCGCGTTGTTGATCCGGCGGACCACGGCCGGGACGGAGTTGGCCGGGTAGAGGCTCTGGTCGGGGTACGTCTGGCCGGCCAGGTTGGCGTCGGCGGCGACCTGCCAGCCGGACAGGTAGATCGCCTTGAGGCCCGCCTTCACCTGCTGGACGGCCTGGCCGCCGGTGAGCGCGCCCAGCGCCGGCACGTAGTCCTCGGTGTGCAGCAGGTCCCACAGCTTGCGCGCGCCGCGCCGGGCCAGGGTGTGCTCCTCGACCACACTGCCGCGCAGCCGCAGGACGTCGGCCGCCGTGTAGTCGCGCCGGATGCCGCGCCACCGCGGGTCGGTGGCCCACTTCGATTCGAGCTGCTCTGCGTTCATGGTCGCCTCCGCAACGGGTTACTCGCCAGTACCGAAGACGGTCACACGAACGAACGCGCAGGTCGAGGGACGGAAGACGCCAATTATTGCGAAGATCACGACGCTGGTTTGCCAAGGTTGCGAAGCGTATCTTCGCAGCATGCAGAAAACAGTCGCTGGAGCGCGGCTGCGGCGGCTGCGGGAGGAACGGAGACTGAGCCAGGCCGCGCTGGCCCGCATGCTCGGCATCTCGCCGAGCTACCTCAACCAGATCGAGCGCGGCACCCGCCCGCTGACGGTGCCCGTCCTGCTGAGCATCTCCGAGACGCTCGGCGTGGAGGCGGGCTTCTTCGCCGGCCACGACACGGCCCGGCTCACCGCCGAGGTGCGCGAGGTGGCCGCCGACGACACCCTGCGCCTGGACATCCCGCCCGACGAGGCCGCGGACCTGGCCCGGCACTGGCCGCAGACCGCGCACGCCTTCGTCACCCTGCACCGGCGCTACCGCCAGGTCGTCGAGCAGCTCGCCGCGCTGACGGGAGAGCGGGAGCACGAGTCGGCCATGCCCGCCCTCATGCTGCACGAGGAGATCAGGGAGTACCTGCACCAGCGCCACAACTACGTGGGTGACCTCGACGAGGCGGCCGAGCGGCTGGCGGCGGAGATCGGCATCGTGCCGGGCGACGTGCTGCCTGCCCTGACCGCGCGCCTGGACTCCCACGGCATCCGCATCCGGCGCGACCGCGAGCTGGGCGGCGAGCTGCACCGGTTCGACGCCGCCTCCGGGGTGCTGCATGTCGCCGGTGACCTGCGGCCCGGCCAGGTGGCCTTCCGGATGGCCTCGCACCTGGCGCTGGTCGAGTGCGGCGACCTGATCGCCCGGCTGGTGCAGGCCGAGCCGTTCATCACGGCCGAGTCGCGGGCCATCGCGCGCATCGGGCTCGCCAACTACTTCGGCGCGGCGCTGATCATGCCGTACTCCGATTTTCTGGGCAGCGCGGAGCGCTACCGCTACGACATCGAGCGCCTGGCCCACCACTACGGGGTGAGCTTCGAGACCATCTGCCACCGGCTGTCCACGCTGCAGCGGCCGAAGGCCCGTGGGGTGCCGTTCTCCTTCGTGCGGGTCGACCGGGCCGGCAACATGTCCAAGCGGCAGGGGGCCAGCGGCTTCCACCTGTCGCGGACGGGCGGCACCTGCCCGCTCTGGGTGATCTACGAGGCGTTCGGGGCGCCGAACCGGATCCTCACCCAGATCGCCGCGATGCCCGACGGGCGCCGGTACTTCTGGATCGCCCGCACGATCACACGGGCGCCGGGGCGGTGGGGACAGCCCGCGAAGACCTTCGCGGTGGCGTTGGGCTGCGACCTGCGCCAGGCCGGGCGGCTGGTCTACTCGGCGGGCCTCGACCTCGACGCGACCGACGCGGCCGTGCCCATCGGCATCGGCTGCAAGGTGTGTGAGCGGCCCGCCTGCCCGCAGCGGGCGTTCCCGCAGATCGGCCGGGCGCTGGACATCGACGAGAATCGCAGCACTTTCGCCCCCTACCCGGTGGAGGGGGACGACTGAGCTGGCGGGGATGTGGCACACTCGGCGGTTCCCCCGACGAATGGTGACACCCCCCATGACACTCCAGACGCTCCAGGGTGAGCAGCGCCTGATCATGCGCCAGCGCATCCGGATGATGGTCAACCAGTACGAGATCCACACGGTGGGCCCGGGCGACTCCGAGGGTCCGCTCGTCGCCTTCGCCCAGCAGAAGCGGATGGCCTTCAAGGAGCAGGTGACGCTCTACACCGACGACACCAAGCAGGTGCCGGTGCTGGGCTTCAAGGCGCGCAGCGTGCTGGACCTCGGGGCGACCTACGACGTGATGGACGCGCAGGGCAACCCGATCGGCCTGTTCCGCAAGGACTTCGCCAAGTCGCTGCTGCGTTCCACCTGGCACGTGGAGCAGCCGGGCCTGCCGCAGGTCACCGGGCAGGAGCGCAACTTCGCGGTGGCGCTGCTGCGGCGGTTCACCGACTCCCTGTCCTGGCTGCCGTACCACTTCGACTTCGTCGCCGGCGACCGGCCGATCTTCTCCGTGGACCGCAAATGGGGCTTCCGGGACCGGTACATGATCGAGATTCCGGACCCGACGATCGACCGTCGCCTGGTCATCGCCATGGCCGTCGGCCTCGACGCGCTCCAGTCCCGCTGACCTGACCAGCCGCGATTCCGCCATCCCCGGACCGGGGGCCGGGTGGCGCGTCCGCCATGGTCGATTGACCGGGGCGGTCTGGTCGCGGCGGTGGGACACTTGACGACATGCCGGACCGAGACGACCTCGCCGACCCCCCGGGCGGGACCCCGCCGGGTGGGACATCGGCCGATGGGTCCGGTATGTCCGGATATGACTTGATCGGCGAGGATGCCGTCGCCGCGGTCGACCCGCCGCTGCCCGAGCCGGTCCGGCAGCGGGTGGTGGTCCTCGCCGCCAACGCCCTCGGCGCGCTGAGCGCCGACGAGCTGCCCGTCCCGCTGCGCCGGGTCGCCAACTTCGCCCCCCACCGGCGCGCCCGCCTCGGCGGCCCGCTCATCGCGTTGCACCTCGACTCCGACCCGCTGTTCCGCCAGCGTGTCGGCGCGCGGGCGCAGGAGTCGGCCGGGGCGCTCGGCGCGGCCATCGCCGAGGGCACCGTCCCCGCCGCCGCCGACCCCGTCGAGGTCGCCGCACTGGCGTACCTGTGCCGGCCGGCCGGCTGGGCCGACCTCGTCACCTCGGCCACCGAGGCCGTCCGCGTCGACGCCGAGAACACCGCGGTCGCCGACCGCATCCAGACGGCCGAGCAGCGTGCGGCCCGGGCCGAACACGAGCGCGCGGTCGCCCGTGTCGAGGCCGACAAGCTCCGCGACGAGCTGGCCCGGCTGCGCGAGGAGGCCGCCGCGCTGCGCGAGGAGGTCCGTACCCTCGGCCGCGGCCTGCGCGAGTCCCAGGCCAAGGAGAAGCGCGCCACCGAGCTGCTCGCCGTCGAGAAGGGCCGGGCGCAGCGCGCCGCCGCCGACAACGAGGCCGAGCTGCGCCGGCTGCGCATCCGCCTCGCCGACGCCGAGGACCTGGCCAGCGGTGCCCGCCACGCCGCCAAGGAGGCCCGCGCGGTCGACGAGGCGCGCCTGTGGCTGCTGCTGGAGACCATCGGCCAGGCCGCCGTCGGGCTCAAGCGAGAGCTGGCCATCGAGCCGGCCACGCTGCTGCCGGGCGACCACGTGGCCTCGACCCACGCGGAGCGCCCCGGCGGCGCGGCCACGGCCGGCGCCCGGGCGCTGGACGCCGACGACCCCGCCCGCCTCGACCAGCTGCTCGCCCTGCCCAAGGTCCACCTGATCGTCGACGGGTACAACGTCACCAAGAACGGGTACGGCGAGCTGTCCCTGGAGCAGCAGCGCAGCCGCCTCATCACCGGCATCGGCGGCATCGCCGCCCAGACCGGCGCCGAGGTCACGGTCGTCTTCGACGGGGCCGAGAAGCTCGTGGCCGCGCCCACGCCGCCGCGCGGGGTGCGGGTGCTGTTCAGCCGCAAGGGCGAGACCGCCGACGAGCTGATCCGCCGGCTCGTGCGGGCCGAGCCCGCGGGCCGCCCCGTCGTGGTCATCTCGACCGACCGGGAGGTGGCCGAGGGGGTGCGCCGCCACGGCGCGTACCCGCTCAGCTCCGACACCCTTTTGCGGCGCCTGGCGCGTGCCTGATAGGTAGTGGCTATGACGATGACGCCCCGGCTCTGGGCGGTGCTCACCCTCGCCGTACTGGCGGTGGCCCTGCTCGTGGTCGCCGCCGTCCGGGTGCCGTGGTCGAGCCCGCCCGCGCCGCGCGCCGACCAGGTCGCCGCCCTGCGCGACCTGCCCGCCGACGCGGTCGCCCGGGGCCGGGCCTTCCACGCCGCCCTGCGCCCGCCGGCCTACTTCTCGCTGCTGCTCGGCCTCGTGATCTCACTCATCCTGGGCCTGACCCCGCTCGGCGCGCGGATCGTGGCGGCGGCCGGCCGGCCGTTCGGCGGCAACTGGATCGCCGAGGCGTTGCTGGGCGGTCTGGCCATCATGCTCATCGGCCAGGTCGCGACCCTGCCGCTGGCCGCCTGGCGGGAGACCGTCCTGCGCCGCTACGGCCTGTCCACCCAGACCTGGGGCGGCTGGACGGTCGACCTGCTCAAGGGCATGGCCATCGGCGCGGTGCTCGGCGCGATCGTGCTCCTGGCGTTCTTCGGCATCGCCCGCCTGACGCCGGACTGGTGGTGGGCCTGGCTCGCGGCCGGCGCCGCCGGGCTGGTCGTGCTGCTCAGCTTCGTGCTGCCGGTGCTCATCGAGCCCGTGTTCAACAAGTTCACCCCGATGCCGGCCGGGGAGCTGCGCGACAGCCTGATCGCCATGGCCGCCCGCGACGGCGTACCCGTCAAAGACGTCCTCGTCGCCGACGCCTCGCGCCGGACCACGGCGCTCAACGCCTACGTCTCCGGCCTCGGGCCCACCCGGCGCGTCGTCGTCTACGACACGCTGCTCGACGAGGCGCCGCCGGCCGAGGTGCAGGCCGTCGTCGCGCACGAACTCGGCCACGCCAAGCTCAATGACGTGTTCACCGGCACGGCGCTCGGGGCGCTCGGCGCCGCCGCGGCCGTCTGCGCGGCGTTCCTCGTCGGTTCCTGGACCGGGCTGCTCCGGCTGGCGGGTGTCGAGTCGGTCACCCAGCCGAGGGCGCTCGCGCTGCTGCTCGCCCTCGCCGCGATCGCCGGCCTGGTGGCGACCCCGCTGCAGAACGCGGTGTCGCGCCTCATCGAGGCCCGCGCCGACGCGCACGCCCTCGCCGTGACCGACGACCCCGCCACCGTGGAGAAGATGGACGGCCGCCTCGCGCTGAAGAACCTCTCCGACGTCGACCCGAACCGCCTGGAGTACCTGATGTTCGCCAGCCACCCGTCCACCGTGGAGCGCATCGCCGCCGCCCGCGCCTTCGCCCGCGGGGAGCGCTGACCTTGCGCACCCTGCTCATCACGAACGACTTCCCGCCCCGCCCGGGCGGCATCCAGCAGTTCGTCCACCACCTCGCCATCCGCCAGCCGCCCGGCTCGCTGGTCGCGTACGCCTCCACCTGGCGCGGCGCCGCCGGGCACGACGCGCAGCTGCCCTTCCCGGTCATCCGCGAGGACACGGGGTTGTTGCTGCCCACGAGGCGCGTCGCCCGCCGCGTCGCCGCTCTCGCCCGGGAGTACGGGTGTGAGCGCGTGTGGTTCGGGGCGGCCGCGCCGCTGGGCCTGCTCGCGCAGGGGCTGCGGGAGCGGGCCGGCGTGTCGCGGGTCGTCGCGCTGACGCACGGGCACGAGATCGGCTGGGCCGCCCTTCCGGGCGCGCGGGGCCTGCTGCGGCGCATCGCGCGCGGCGCGGACGTGGTGACGTATCTGACGGAGTACCAGCGCTCGCGGCTGGACCGGACGCTCGGGTCGCTGACGTCACTGGAGCGGCTGGCGCCCGGGGTCGACACGGACGCCTACTCGCCGGCGGTCTCGGGTGACGCCGTGCGTGGTGAGCACGACCTGGTCGGGCGGCCGGTGGTCGTGTGCGTGTCGCGGCTGGTGCCGCGCAAGGGGCAGGACACGCTGATCCGGGCCCTGCCCGCGATCCGCCGCCGGGTGCCCGACGCGGCGCTGCTCATCGTCGGCGGCGGCCCGTACCGTGCCGATCTTGAGCGGCTCGCGCGGGAGACGGATGTCTCGGCCCATGTGCGGTTCACCGGGACGGTCCCGTGGGCCCGGCTCCCCGAGCACTACGCGGCCGGCGACGTCTATGCCATGCCGTGCCGGACGAGGCGCGGCGGGCTGGACGTCGAGGGCCTCGGGATCGTCTACCTGGAGGCGTCGGCCACCGGGCTGCCCGTCGTGGCGGGGGACTCCGGCGGGGCGCCCGACGCGGTCCGCGAAGGGGAGACCGGGTTCGTCGCGCCCGGCCGCGACGTCGCCGCCGTGGCCGACCGGGTCGCCACCCTGCTGGCCGACCCGGCCCTAGCCAAGCGCCTGGGCGCCGAGGGTCGTGCGTGGGTGGAGCGCGAATGGGGCTGGGACCACCAGGCCGCCCGCCTCACGACCCTGTTGTCGTCCTGACGCTGCCGGGGTTGTGGATTCGATGTGCCGCTGTGCCGGCCAGAGAATCCATAACCGCAGGGGTCAGAGGAGGGTGCCGTAGGCGTCGAGCATCACGCGCTCCAACTCGATGACGATCGCGTCGCGGAGAGCGTCGTGCTGCTCGCCGAGCAGGTGCTCGGGGGCCTCGCGCAGGTCGTCCGGGTAGCGCCAGACGGGACCCGAGCGGTACCGCTCCGGCTCCCAGGCGTACCGGGCGTGCACGTGGGCGTGCAGCTGGCGCATCGAGTTGCCCAGCACCTCGTAGTTGACCCGCCGGAACGCCGGGTCCAGGCCGTTGCAGGCGTGGGAGACGGCCTCGCCGAGCAGGGCCATGTCCGTGAGGAAGTCGACCTGCGCCGAGCGGGGCAGGTCGAGGAGGTGGTCGACGTCCGGGGCGTCGGCGAGCAGGACGCAGTATCCGGGCAGGTACTGCGTGTCGCCGATCGCGGCCCAGCCGGTGCGCATCCGGGCCAGCACGGTGGGGTTCTCGTCGCGCCGGGCGGCGCCGACGCGGTCGGCGCGCCAGTCCGTGTCCGGAAACGCGCGCCGGTGCCGGCCACGGGTGGCCGTGCGGGATGCGCCCGCCGCCAGGTCGTCCAGCGACGTGCCCGGGTCGAGGGGATCGATCATGCCGTTGCCTCCACGGCGCTCGGGTGCCGCCGAGATCCAGGAGTCGAGCCTGTGGCTCGCTCGCCTAGGTCAGAACTTGGGCGCGTCGGGGGCCTCGAGCAGCCCGAGCCGCAGCGCCGTCATCAGGGCCTGGGCCCGGTTCGCCGCGCCCAGCTTCTCGTACAGCTTCGAGATGTGGGTCTTGGCGGTGGACTCGCTGACGTAGAGCTGCTTGGCGATGCCCGCGACGCTCATGCCGTCGGCCAGCAGGCGCAGCACCTGGCTCTCCCGGGGGGACAGCTGCGGGCCCGCGGGGGCGAGGCGGCGCTTCATGGCCTCGGCCAGGTCGGCCGCCGTGAACGCGCTCGGGGAGGAGGCCGCGTGGCGGGCCGCCGCGACGACCTCGTCGGCCGGGGCGGTCTTGGGCACGAACGCGCTCGCGCCGGCCTCCAGGGCGCCGAACAGCTGGTCGTCGCCGGCGTACATGGTGAGCACCACGATGCCCATCGTGGCGCTGCCCTTGCGCAGCGCGCGGGCGGCCTCCAGGCCGCTGCCGTCCGGCAGGCGGAGGTCCATGATCACGACATCGGGCTGCAGGGCGCCGGCCTGACGGACCGCCTCCGCCGCGGTGGCCGCCTCGCCGACGACCTCAAAGTTACGGTCGCGCTCGAAAGCGTGCCGCAGACCCTTCCGGATGAGGTCGTGGTCGTCGACAAGAAGGACCTTGGTCCGGTTCGGCGGAGTGGTGGTGCTGGTCGTCATGCCCGATGATCTCCCCTTCTGCTTGTCACAAGCTACCCCGTCGGGGCGAGGCGCTGAGCACCACGGCCACTGAGGTGCCGCCGGAGGCGCGCGGCGTGATCTCCAGTTGGCCCCGGATACGTTCCGCCCTCTCTGCCATGATCGCAAGGCCGTAGCGGCCATCCGACCGGTGGCTTGACATTCCGGCTCCGTCGTCACTCACCTCAATTCGAGCGTACGGCGGGTCGACCTCACAGGTAACCCACAGGTTGCTCGCGTTGGCGTGCTTGCGGGCGTTGGTGATCGCCTCCTGGGCGATGCGCAGCAACTCGGCCTCCGTGGCGGCGGGCAGCCGGGCGGAGGTCTCGTCGATGGACAGGTGCACCCGCAGGCCGGCCGAGGAGCCCACGGTGCGGGCGTACTCGGCGATGGCGGCCGCCAGGCCCCCGTGCCGGTCGACCTCGCTGCGCAGCTCGAACAGGCTCAGCCGCAGCTCGGTGATCACCCGGGTGACCTCCTGGCGCAGCGCGCGCAGCTCGGCGGCACTCTCCGCCGCGTCCTCGGGCAGGGTCGCCAGGGTGTTGTCAATGCCGTACCCGACCATGACCAGCTCCTGGGCTACCCCGTCGTGGATCTCCCGGGCCAGCCGCTGGCGCTCCTCGTTCGTGGCGATGGAGCGCACGTCGTCGAAGAGGAGAGCGGCCTCCAGCCGCAGGGCGCCCGCCGAGGCCAGGTCGGTCACGTCGGCCACCACGTCCGGCGGGTAGGCCCCCGCTCGGTCGGTCTCCAGCGTGAGCAGGCCGATCGTGCGTACCCCGGACAGCAGGGGCACGACCAGGGTCGACACCGGGGTGTCCGCCGAGGCGGTGCGGGCCTGTGAGCGGCTGGCGACCTGCGCCTGCTGGGCGGCCCACGCGTCCGCGATCGCGGAGTCCGAGTCGAGGCTGGTCTCCCAGTCGACCCGGTCGGGGGCGAGCTGGGCGAGGACCACGAGCCGGCCGCCGCCGCTGGCGGACAGCACGGCCGCCCGGTCGACCGGGGCGATGCGGCGCACGTCCTCCAGCAGGTGCTCGGAGATGCTCCCCGGGTCCAGGGTGGCGCCGGGCAGCTGGCGGGCGACCGTACGCAGCTGGGTCAGCAGCCGGGTCGCCTCCGCGTAGGGCGCCGGGGCGTCGCCCGCCTCCGGGGTCAGCAGGCGCGGCGACGCGTACACGAAGGCGGCGAGCAGTCCCGCGATGGCGAGCCATTCGGCGCAGGACAGCACGTACGACGTGTCCCGCAGCAGCCCGTCGGGCGCGCCGGCGGCGGCCAACGCCACGGCGGCGAGCCCCACGAGGGCCATCGACTCCCTGATGCGCCCCTCGATGGCCGGCACGACGATCGGGATGGTCAGGTACGGCAGGATCGTGCCGCCCGTCCCGCCCAGCTCCATGGCGACGCTGCTCGCGCCGAGAGCGGTGATCAGCACCTCGGCCACCCGCCCGAGGGCGGGCAGCAGCGGCGGGCGGCCCGCCCAGGCCGCCAGGCTCGCGGCGCCGAGCAGGGCCACCCAGGTCAGGGCGGCGACGTCGCCCGTCGCGGCGGTCGTGAAGACCGCGATGAGCGCCAGCATGGCCAGGCGCAGCGCGAGGCCCGCCCGCTCCGCGCCCGTGGCGTTCAGGCTGCGCGGGGCGCCGGGGGAGCGCGTCGACCGGGTCGGACGCTCAGCGGTAGATAGCGGCGATCTCGTCGGCGTACTCCTTCGCCACAATGGTTCGCTTCACTTTGAGGGATGGCGTCAACATTCCGTTGGCCTCGGTGAAGTCCTCGGGGAGGATCCGGAAGACCCGGATCGACTCCGCCTTGGAGACAGCGCGGTTCGCTTCGTCGACGGCGCTCTGCACCTCGCGGCGCAGGTCCTCATCGTCGCGCAAGTCGCCCGGTCGCGCGTCATCCGGCTTGCTGTTCGCGCTGCGCCAGGCGGGGAGGGCCTCTTCGTCGATGGTCACCAGCGCGGCGACGAACGGCTGCCGGTCGCCGACAACCATGCACTGGCTGACCAGCGGATGGGCACGAATTCGATCCTCAAGGACGGCCGGCGCGACGTTCTTTCCGCCGGCCGTGACGATGATCTCCTTCTTGCGGCCGGTGATCGACAGATAGCCGTCGTCGTCCAGGGCGCCCAGGTCACCGGTGTGGAACCAGCCGTCGGCGTCGAGCACCTCGGCCGTGGCCTGCGGGGCGTTCCAGTATCCGCCGAAGACCAGGTCGCCCTTGACGAGGATCTCGCCGTCCTCGTCGATGCGGACGGTGACGCCGGGCAGCGGCCGCCCGACCGTACCGATGCGGATGTGGTCCTTGAGGTTGACCGCGACGGCGGGGGAGGTCTCCGTAAGGCCGTACCCCTCGTAGATGGTCACGCCCACGCCCCGGAAGAAGTGGGCCAGCCGGGGGCCCAGCGGCGCCCCGCCGGAGATCGCCGCCTGGCAGCGCCCGCCTATGGCGGCGCGCAGCTTGCGGTAGACCAGTCGGTCGAACACCGCGTGGCGCAGCCGCAGGATCAGGCCGGGGCCGCCCTTGTCGAGCGCCTCAGAATAGGCCACGGCGGCCTGCGTGGCCCGCTCGAAGATCGACTCGTGGCCCTCGGTGGCCGCCTTCTGTCGGGCGCCGTTGAATATCTTCTCGAAGACCCGGGGCACGGCGAGCACGAACGTCGGCTTGAACGAGGCGAGGTCCGCGGCGAGGTTGCGGGCGTCCGCGGTGAAGGCCGTGTGGACCCGCGCCTGCACCACGCCGACCTGGATGAGCCGGGCGAAGCTGTGCGCCAGCGGCAGGAACAGCAGCGTGGCGGCGTCCGGCTTGAACAGGTTGGGCATGTGGGGGATCGCGTTGGCGATGTCGGCGTAGATGTTGCGGTGCGTCAGCACGCAGCCCTTCGGCCGGCCGGTCGTGCCGCTCGTGTAGATGATCGTGGCCAGGTCGTCGGCGCGGCCGCCGAGCCGGCGTCGGTCGATCTCCGTCGGGTCGACGTCCGCGCCGGCGGCGGCCAGGTCGGCCAGCCCGCCGCCGTCGATCTCCCAGATGTGGCGCAGGTCGGGCAGGTCGCCGCGGACCGCGGCGAGGCTGGCGGCGTGCCCGGCGGTCTCCACGACGCACGCCACCGCGCCGGAGTCGGACAGGATCCACCGGATCTGGTCGGGACTGGAGGTTTCATAGACCGGCACGGTCACCGCGCCGCACGCCCAGATCGCGTAGTCGACCAGGGTCCACTCGTAGCGCGTGCGGCTGATCAGGGCCACCCGGTCACCCCGCTGGACACCGGCCGCGACGAGGCCCCGGGCCACGCCGATGACGTCGTCGCGGAACCGGGCGAAGCTGATGTCCTCCCAGCCCGTGTCCGTCCGGCGGGCGAACTGCGCCGCCGCCGGGGTCGCCTCGGCGTTGCTCCAGACCGCCTGGACGAGGGTCGTGGTGTCGCTGATCGTGACGGCGGGTGGGACGGTGAACTCGCGCACGTGTGGCTCCTCTTGCTCGGGCCGCGTCGCCCGCAGTGAACCTATCGCGGTTGTCGTCGCGCGCGCGATGGTGGGGCGCGGCGCGCGTCGCCCGGGCAGGTCGCGACGCCCTGGACCCGGCACCCGCGCCGATCGCCAGGTAGATTGCCTGCCGTGGCCGACACGTCGACGCAGTCAATCGTGATCAACGCAGCTCCTTCGCAGGTCGCGGAGGTGATCTGTGACTTCGCGCGGTACCCCGAGTGGGTCTCCGCGGCGCGCCGCGTCGAGGTGGTCGAGGAGTACGAGGACGGCTACGCGAGCCAGGTGTTCTTCGCGCTCGACGCCGGCGTGGTCTCCGACGAGTACACGCTGGCCTACGAGTACGCCGAGGACATCTCGCGCATCGAGTGGCACCTCGTGGAGCCGTCGAAGATGCAGAAGGCGCAGGACGGCTCGTACGACATCGTCGACAACGGCGACGGCACCTCGACGGTCACCTACACGCTCGCGGTCGACCTGGCCATCGGCATGCTCGGCATGTTCAAGCGCAAGGCCGAGAAAATGATCATGGATACGGCGCTCACGGAGCTCAAGCGGCGTGTCGAGTCGGTGGCGGCATGACGGCCCCGGACCCGATCCGCGAGGAGGCGCAGCGGCTGGTCGCGGCGGCGCTCGCGGCCGCGTCCGTGGCCGCGAACGGCCTGGCCGGCGCCCACCTGTCCACCGGTAGCCCGGAATGCTGCGTCTGTCCGGTCTGCCGGGTGATCGCCGCCATGCGCGATCCGAGCCCGGAATTCGCCGACCGGCTGGCCGAGGGCGCCGCAGACCTTGCCACGGGGGTGGCGAGCATGCTTCGCTCGCTCTCCGGTGCGGCGCACCACGCGGCCTCGGCCGCGGGCGCGACCCACGACGCCGGGCCCGGGGGACCCGACGGCGACGAGCCCGTCGACGACCCCTGGCGCGCGGCGACGTCCACCCCACCCACCTCGCCGCCGCCCCGCGCGCCCATGGCGCGCAAGGCGGTCAAGAAGGCAGCGGTACCACCCAGGGACACGGCAACGGCGCCGGCAACGGGCCAGGATGAAGGTGACTCAGGTACGGAGGAGAGCACGTGAGCGAGGCACTGACCATCGGCGTCGACATCGGCGGCACCAAGGTGCTCGGCGGGGTGGTCGACGCGGCCGGGGAGGTGCTCGCCCAGGCCCGCCGTGACACTCCGGCCGACGACGTCTCCAAGACCCTCGACTTCATCGTCGAGGTGGTCCAGGAACTCGCCGCCGAGCACCCCGTGAGCGCGGTCGGCATCGGCGCGGCCGGCTGGATCGACGCCAGTCGCTCCCGGGTGCTGTTCGCCCCCAACCTCGCCTGGCGCGACGAGCCGCTGCGGGACAAGGTCGCCGAACGTGTCGACCTGCCGGTCATCGTCGAGAACGACGGCAACGTGGCGGCGTGGGCGGAGTTCCGCTTCGGCGCGGCACGCGCGGCCAGGGACTCCATGGTCCTGGTCACGGTCGGCACCGGCATCGGCAGCGGCATCGTGCTCGGCGGTGGCCTGGTGCGCGGTGCGCACGGCATCGCCGCCGAGATCGGCCACATGCGGGCCATGCCCGGCGGCCGGCACTGCGGCTGCGGCCGGCAGGGCTGCATCGAGCAGTACGCCAGCGGCAGCGCCCTGGTGCGCTATGCCCGCGACGTGGCCATGCAGGACCCGGCGGCCGGCGCGCACCTGCTCGACCTGGCCGGGGGCACGGTCGAGGCGATCAACGGCCCGATGGTCACCCGCGCGGCGCGTGACGGCGACCCGGTCGCGATGGCCGCGTTCACGGAGATCGGCACCTGGCTGGGCGGCTGCCTCGCCGACCTGGTCCAGATCCTCGACCCCGAGGTGCTGGTGGTCGGCGGCGGTGTCATCGACGCGGGCGAGCTGTTGCTCGGCCCGACCCGCGACGCCTTCGCCGAGCAACTCGCCGCACGCGGGACCCTGCCGGTCGCCGACGTGGTCGGGGCCAGCATGGGTAACGTGGCCGGCGTGGTGGGCGCCGCGGACCTCGCCCGTCGATAAGGCGCCCCTGACGGGAGGTGGCCGCTCATGGCCGACGCGCCGACAGTACGGGTGGTCTCTTACAACATCCACGGGCAGCGCGACGACCGACGCGCCCTCGTCGAGGTGGTGCGCGGTCTCGCCCCGGACATCCTGCTCGTCCAGGAGGGGCCGCGCCGCCTGCGCTGGCGCGCCAAGTGCGCCGACCTCGCCAACCGGTGCCGCCTGGTGTACGCGGCCGGCGGGCTGCCCGCGCTCGGCAACGTGGCCCTGGTCGGGCTGGGCACCCGGGTGCTGGAGAGCTGGTGCCTGCGCTACCCGCTCACCCCGGGGCGGCACCTGCGCGGCGCGGTGTTCGCCCGCTGCCGGGTGCGTGGGGTGGAGTTCCTGGTCGCCGGCACCCACCTGGCGACCGACCCGGTCGAGCGCCCCGGCCAGGCGCGGTTGCTGCGCGAGGCGCTCGACGGCCAGGCCGGTCCGGTCGTCCTCGCGGGCGATCTCAACGAGGGGCCGGACGGGTCGTCCTGGCGTACCCTCGCCGAAGGCTATGTTGATCTAGGAGAAGCCCTTACCTTCCCCGCCGCCGCGCCGCGGAGCCGCATCGACGCGGTGCTCGCGGGGCCGGGTGTGCGCGTCGTGGGGCACCGGGTGCTCGACACCCCGTTGGCCCGCCGGGCCAGCGATCACCTGCCGGTCGTGGCCGATCTCGTCATCGAGGGGTGACCTCGCGGGCGCCCGGGTTGCCTGGACAAAAGCGCCCCGAGCCAAGAGGATGCGCGCCGGGAGGAATGCGAGGGGGAGGACGAGGGTGACCTACGACAACCTGGCACGACCGGAAGAGGCCACGATCTGGCGCGGCGGCACGCCGGTGTTCGACCGCAGCGACACCGTCTGCGTCATCGGTGCCGGCGCGAGCGGCCTGGTGGCCATCAAGAACCTGCGCGAGCACGGCTTCGCGGTCGACTGCTACGAGCGCGAGACCGGGGTGGGTGGCGCGTGGAACTGGCGCCACGACCGCAGCCCGGTCTACGCGAGCACGCACCTGATCTCGTCGAAACCGTTCACCCAGTTCCCGGACTTCCCGATGCCGGACTCCTGGCCGGACTACCCGCACCACAGCCAGGTCCTGGCCTACCTGGAGCGCTACACCGAGCACTTCGGACTGCGCGAGCACATCTGGTTCGGCACCGAGGTCACCAACGTGCAGCCCACCGAGGACGGGGCCTGGGACGTCACGATCAAGGGCGCCCGGGGCGGCGGCGCGGCCCGTACCCAGCGGTACTCGGCCGTGGTCGTGGCCAACGGGCACAACTGGTCGCCCAAGCTGCCGTCGTACGAGGGCCTCGACGGGTTCTCCGGCGAGGTCATCCACGCGGCCGCCTACAAGGACGCGGCGCAGCTGCGCGGCCGGCGGGTGCTGGTCGTCGGCGGCGGCAACACCGGCGCCGACATCGCCGTGGAGGCCGCCCAGCAGGCCGCCCGCTGCTGGCACTCGACCCGGCGGGGGTACTGGTACCTGCCCAAGTATGTCCGGGGGCGCCCGGCCGACCAGGTCAGCGACGCCGTGCTGGCGCTGGGCCTGCCGCTGCGGCTGCGGCAATGGTTCGTGCAGCGCACCGTGCGCAACACCGTGGGCGACGTGACCCGGTTCGGCATGCCCGCCCCGGACCACCGCGTCTTCGAGACCCATCCGATCGTCAACAGCCAGCTCGTGTACTACGTGGGTCACGGCGGCATCACGCCCGTGCCCGACGTCGCGCGCTTCGACCGGACCTCCGTGGAGTTCACGGACGGGCGGGTCGCCGAGCCGGACCTGGTCGTGTTCGCCACGGGTTACCTGCCACGGTTCGAGTTCCTCGCCCCCGATCTGCTCAATGTGGACGGTGAGGGCCGGCCCCGGCTCTACCTGCACGCCATCCCGCCGCACCAGCCGACGCTGGCCGTCGTCGGGCTGCTGCAGCCCGACTCGGGCGTGTTCGCGCTGGTCCACTGGCAGACCCAGACGATCGCCCGGTGGCTGCGGATGCGCCAGACCGCCCCGGACAAGGCCAGCCAGTTCTGGGCGCGCCACCACCGCGAGGTCGGCACGCCGTTCGCGGCGGCCAAGATGAAGCGCTCGACCCGCCACTGGTTCGAGGTGAGCCACACCGTGTACCTGAAGGCACTGGAGAAGACGCTCAAGGAGCTGGAGGTGGCCCGGTGACCCGCGTGCTCAGGCCGATGGAGTGGGCCTACCCGGTGACGCCCGTGGAGCGGGAGATCCTCGCCGCCACGCCGACCGAGGCGGAGGCCGACCGGCCCCGCCCGCCGGTGCTGTTCGTGCCCGGCCTCGGGCACGGGGCGTGGGCGTTCGCCGCGCGCTGGCTGGAGCACGCGGCCGGCCGGGGCTTCCCGGCGTACGCGATGAGCCTGCGCGGGCACGGCGACAGCGCCGCGGCGCCGCGCACCACGATCCGGGCGTACACCCACGACGTCACCCAGGTCGCCGCGCGCCTGCCGCGCCAGGCGGTCCTGGTCGGCCACGGTACGGGCGCCCTCGCGGTGGCCCGCACGCTCGCCCGCTATCCGGCGCGCGCCGGCGTGCTGGTCAGCCCGGTGTTCGGCGGGCCGGGTACGGCGTTGAACGCGCTGCGCCGCAACCCGGCCGGCACCCTTCCGGCGCTGTTCGGCGGGCGGCTGCGGCTGCGCCGGGGGCAGCTGTTCGGCCGCGAGCTGACCACCTCGGCGGCGCGGGAGTTCGCCGCCCAGGTGAAGACGCCGGCCGCCCCGCTCGCCCAGTGGCAGCTGCTCGCCGGGCCGTCCGTCGAGGACCCGGTGGGCGACCCGCCCGTGCTGGTCGTCGGCTCGCCGGACGACCGGGTGGTGCCCCGGCGCGCGCTGGAGCGCGCCGCCCGCCGTTACGGCGCGGCGCCCTTGCTCTTTCCGGGCATGGGGCACGACATGATGCTCGACGCGCGCTGGCAGGAGCCGATCGACGCGATCCTCGACTGGATCGACAAGTCCCTTTGATCCGGGTCCACAGTGGCGATCTGTGCAGGTCAACGTCCATTTTGTACGACCAGCATGTGGTTGTTACGCCATCAGGGGATGCTTTTGCAACATCAGCACGGCATGATGTCGGCCTGAAAGCATCGTAAGCCGGCCCCGCGATGCCTGGTCGGCGTTCCTTCCCCGCTCCCGAAACGGAGATGCTCGAAACCATGTCCTCCCCTAGCTCAACCGGCAGCGTTTCCGCTGCCCTCGCCAAGGACCGCCTTGGCGTGCCCGCAGTGGTCTTCTTCATCCTGAGTGCGGTCGCACCGCTCACCGTTGTCGCCGGCGTGGTCACCACCCTGTACGCGGTCACCGGCCTGGTCGCCATCGGCGCGGCGTTCCTGGTCGTGGCTGCCGTCCTCGCGATCTTCGCGGCGGGCTACGTGGCGATGGCCCGGCGGATCACGAACGCGGGCGCGTTCTACGCCTTCGTCTCGCGCGGCCTGGGCCGGCCTGCCGGCGTCGGTATCGCGCTCGTCGCCGTGGTCGCCTACAACCTGCTGCAGGTCGGCCTCTACGGCATGTTCGGCGCGCAGGTCGCCGACTACGTCGCCGGCAAGGGCGGCCCGGTCGTCGACTGGTACTGGTACTCGCTGGCCGCGTGGGCCATCGTCACGATCCTCGGCCTGATGCGGGTCGACCTCAACGGCATCGTGCTGGCGGTGCTGCTGACCGCCGAGGTCGCCGTCGTGCTCGTGCTGACGGTGGGCGGCCTGAGCAAGCCCGCCGACGGCATCGCCTTCGACAGCCTGAACCCGGCCGACCTGCGGGGGGCCGCCGGCATCGGCGCGTTGCTGGTGACCGCGTTGCTGGGCTTCGTCGGCTTCGAGGCGTCGGCGGTGTTCTCCGAGGAGTCGAAGAACCCGCGCCGTACGGTGCCGATCGCGACGTACACCTCGCTCGCCGTCATCGCGGTGGTCTACGCGGCCGCGTCCTGGGCGATGAGCGTGCACTACGGCACCGAGAACGTGGCGGCGACCGCCGGCGAGATGGGTCCCGGCATGCTCTTCGCGATGTCGACCCAGACGATCGGCGAGATCGCGACCGTGCTGTTCCTGTCGAGCCTGTTCGCCGCCATGCTGTCGTTCCACAGCGCCGTCGGCCGTTACATGTTCGCCCTCGGCCGGGAGCGGGTGCTGCCGCGCGCCCTGGGCCGCACCAACCTGCGTACGGGCGCGCCGCGCGCGGCGTCGCTGACCCAGTCCCTGATCGGTCTGCTCGTCATCGTCATGTACGCGGTGTTCGGTTGGGACCCGGTCGTGCAGCTGTTCTTCTGGCTGGGCACCACGGGCGGTCTCGGCGTACTGATCATGATCATCACGACGGCGGTCGCCATCATCGCCTTCTTCGCCCGCGACCCGCAGGGGGAGAACGTATGGCGGCGGATCATCGCCCCCGTCATCGCGCTGATCTTCCTCATCTACATGCTGTACTCGGGCCTGTCGAACTTCTCGCAGCTGCTCGGCGTGGAGCCCGGCGCGACGCCGGCCTGGGCGCTGCCGTCGGCGTACGCCGCCGCGGCCGTCATCGGCCTGCTGTACGGGTTCTGGCTCAAGGCGGCCCGCCAGGACGTCTACCGGGGCATCGGCCTGGGCGCCAACGCGGTGACCGGACGCGCGATCATCGACGAGGGGCAGCAGCACCCCTTCGCGCCGTTGGGATCGCGGTGACCGGTCCCGAGCGCGCCGGCGAGGGGGACGCCGACCGGGTCGGCGTCCTCATCGCCGACGCTTTCTGGGACCTCGACGCGTCACAGTGGATCATCGGGGATCCGGCGGACGCCCGCCGGATCTTCCCGGAGTACTTCACGCACGTCGTGGCCGAGGTCATGGCGGCCGGCGGCGTGGTGGAGTGGACGGCGCAGCGCGACGCCGTGGCCGTGTGGGTACCAACCTCGGCCGCCGACCCCGAGCCTGACCCCGGCCGGTGGGACGCGGTCCTCGACAAGGTCTGCGGCCCTTACGCGGACCGGTTCCGTACCTTCGAGGCCCTGCAGCGTGCGCACCACCCGCACGGCGTCGACCACCACTACCTGGCCATGCTGGCGGTCCACCCGGACCGGCAGGGCCGAGGCGTGGGCTCGGCGCTGATCGCGGCGCACCACGCGGACCTCGACCGGGACGGGGTGGGCGCCTACCTGGAGGCGGCCGGGCCGCGCCAGCGGCGCATGTACGAGCGGGCGGGTTACACCGACCACGGCGGCCCGTACTACCTGCCGGACGGCGGACCCCCGCTGTTTCCCATGTGGCGCGAACCGCGGGCATCCTGAGTGGACGGTGGCCCGGGCCGTAGGGCCCGGGCCACCGGTCTCAGTTGAGGGTCGTGATCACCGCGTTGCCGATGGCCGCCTGGGCCTGCGTGACCAGCTCGCGTAGCGGCGGCGGCAGCGAGGACAGGACCCAGGCCAGGTACTGGAAGCTGCGCGCGTCGCCGTCCCACAGCACGTGCCGGGTCAGGTCGCTCGCCTCGATGAGGCCGGCGAGCACGGCGTCCTGAATCGTCAGTTGCTCGCCGCGGGTGAGGAAGCGGCGCAGCCGCGCCTCGGGCCAGGCGGCCGCGGAGCGGTCGGCCGGCACGAAACGCACGGTGGTGCGCAGCAGCCCGCGGCTCTCGCTGCGGTTGAGATGGCCGGAGCGGACCATGCGCTGGCACACCTGGTCGGTGGCGCTGTTGCCGAGGAACGCCAGCCAGTTGTGCGTGGCGTGCTGCTGACGTTCGCTCGCCAGCTGGTCGAGAATCGTGTGCGCGAGCGCGTCGACCGGTGGTTGCCGGTCGATGATAGTGATCATGCCAGCCCGCAGGTCGATCTTGCCATCCATGACCAGTTCGCCGAGCAGCGCGGCGGCAAGGGCGAGGCCCGTGACGCGCGGATGGAGGCGGGACTTCCCGCTGGTCTCCTCGTGTGCGACGAAGTAGAGGTCGTCGGCCAACAGCACCCCTGAGGCTCCTTTTCCTTTTACGGGAGAGCGCCGGGTTCCCGACCCGCTCACGTCGTGCGCTCGCTGGGTGCACCGCTGAACCCCATGACTCAGCGTCAACTGCTGTCACTGTTTGGGACAGAAGAACGCTACAAGAGGCTGGGTTAGCCTCAGGTTAATTGAGCGTTACGAGCGGCGTCTATTTTAGACGCGCGCACCGTCATCTGGGTAGATATCGTCGTCCTCGTCACCGGGACGCAGTCGCAGCAGAAGAGTAACAAACCCGCCGAGGATCGCGAGAAAGCCGAGCAGCATGGTGCCGCCCGCACCGATGCTGAGCAGTTCCGGGTTGAGCACGAGGACGAGGCCGACCAGGATGCCGAGCACGCCCAGCACGGTCGGCAGAGCCGGCTTCGGCAGCGGCGGCGGGGGAGGCGGCGTGTAGCCCTCCTCGTCGTCGGGCAGGGTGGCGCCGAACGTGTCCAGGCCGTCGAGCAGCGACGGCTCGTCGGCCGGGGTCGCCGCGACCACCGCTGAGCCCGACGCGGCGCGGCCGGGCTGGCGGGCCGGGGTCGGGTCGTCGTCGGGCACGTCCTCCGCGGCCGGCCATGACCGGTGCGGTCCCACGTCCGCGTTGTAGCCGGCCACGATCGCCGCCCAGGCCTCGTCGACGTCCGTGGTCTCCCGCCGCTCCTCGGCCAGTTGGTTCAGGTAGGCCTGGGCGGCCGCGAGGTGGGCGCGGTCGACGTACAGCCGGTCGGTCGGCCGGTCGGGCAGGGTTGTGGTGCGGGTCACGGGGTGCAGGTCGGTGGTCGGACCGAGGTAGGCCGCGATCCCATCCAGGGCGAGCAGGTCCAACAGGTGCTCGCCCACCCGCGGGTCGACGTCGCCAGCGACCGCGTACTCCGCTGCGACCAGGCCGTTGTCCCGCCGGCCGTGGCCGGGGCTTCCGCTCGCCACCGCGCTCCCTTCCCTGGCGTGTGACATGCCGACCCTACTCCGCGGATTGACCGGCCGTGAGCGGGCCGTACGGGTGGCGCCCCGGCCGCGGGGTCCCTAGGCTCGGGGGACCGCTGTGAAGGGACGCGTCGGCGATGGTGTACTGGTTGCTGAAGTACATCTTTCTCGGCCCCTGGCTGTGGCTGCTGTTCCGGCCGCACGTCGAGGGACGGGAGAACGTTCCGCGGACCGGTGCGGCGATCATCGCGAGCAACCACCTGGCGTTCGTGGACTCGATCTTCATGCCGCTGGTCATCCGGCGGAAAGTTACATTTGTCGCCAAGGCTGAGTACTTCACGGGCACGGGCCTCAAAGGGTTCCTCACCCGGATGTTCTTCGTCGGCGCCGGCTGCATCCCGGTGGACCGCTCCGGCGGCCAGGCCGCCCAGGCCGCCATGGACACGGGCCTGCGGGTGCTGCGCGCGGGGCACCTGTTCGGCATCTACCCGGAGGGCACCCGCTCGCCCGACGGCCGCCTCTACCGGGGCAAGACCGGAGTGGCCCGGCTGGCCCTGGAGGCCGGCGTCCCGGTCGTCCCGGTCGCCATGCTCAACGCCGACGAACTGCAGCCGCCCGGCCGCAAGATCCCGCGGCTGATCCGTCCCCGCATCCGCTTCGGGACGCCGCTGGACTTCTCCCGGTACGCCGGCACGGCGGGCGACCGGTTCGTCGAGCGCGCCGTCACGGACGAGATCATGTACGAGCTGATGACCCTGTCGGGCCGTGAGTACGTCGACGTGTACGCCCAGACCGTCAAGGCCGCAGCCCGTTGACCGCGCGGAAGCTCGCCAGCTCCGTGCGGGTTTCCCCGTCGGCGCCGGCCGACACGGCCGCCCGCAGGGCGAGCGCCCGGTCGGTGACGCTGCGCAGGTCGCCGTAGCGGCGGGCGGCGTTGAGGTGGTGGCGCACGGCCGTGGGACCGTCGCTGGCCAGCGCGCCGGCCAGGCTGGCCAGCGCCGCCCGCGACCACGGGGTGTGCCGGGGCACCTGCAGGATGAGCCCGCGCACCAGTTGCGCGCCCTGGGCGCCGAGCAGGGTGGCCGCGTGCGCGGCGGCGGGCAGCCACTGCCGGCTGGCCAGCACGCGCGGCCCCCGCCACGCGTCGGCCAGCTCCGTCAGCGCGTCGAGCGCCTCCGTCCGGTGCCCGAGAGCGCCCCACGCCAGGGCGGCGTGCGCCAGGGCGGGCCACACCCGCCGCCATGAGCGGCTGGCCCGCGCCACGGCGACCGCCTGGGCCGCGTCGTCGGCCGCCCGCGCCTCGCCGCGCAGGGCCAGCACGGCCGCCCGCGCCGCCGCCAGCCGGGCCGCCCGGCCCATTTCGGCCCGCGCCAGCGGCGAATCCGGCAGGTACGCGTCCGTGGCCGCGAGGAAGCGCGGCCAGTCGCCGGCGGACAGTGCCTGCCACGCGGCCTCGCCGAGCGAGCCGACCGGACCGAGCAGCTGCGCCGCCCGGTCGATCTCGCCCTCCTCCCACCAGGCCAGCGCGACACTGCGGGTGGCCCGTCGCAGGCTCGGCACCTGATGCGTACGGCAGAACTCCATGGCCTCGACGAGGTGGGCCAGGCCACCCTGGGTGCCCGCCTGGTAGTGGCACATGCCGATCGTGATGGAGGCGTTGGCGCGCACCTCCACGAGCCCCTGCTCGTCGGCGATCTCCAGAGCCATGCCGGCGGCGGCCAGTGCCGGCACGTGCTCGTAGTTGAGCATGTGCAGCCGGGCCACCTCGGCCAGCGCGTGGGCCTTCTCCGGGCTGTTGGGGGCCGCGTCGAACAGTTCCACGGCCCGGTCCAGGTGCCGCAGCGCGGCGGCCCGGTCGCCGCTCAGCCAGGCGGCCTGGCCGAGCAGCGTCCACGCCCGCGCCGCGCCCGTGTGTTCGCCCACCCGGTAGAGCCGGTCGGCCAGCTCGTGCAGCCGCTCCGGGCCGGGCCCGTCGACGAAGGTCACCTCCTCGGCGTGGAAGGCCAGTTCGGTGCGCAGCAGCTCGACGGACAGCCGGTCGCTCTCGGCCGTACCCGAGTCGACGAGCTGCTCCGCGCGGGCCAGGTCCGCGGCGGCCGCGTCGAACGCGTTCACCGTGACCGCGCGGCGGGCGGCGTGGCGCAGTGCGGCCAGCGCGGACACCGCGTAGGGGGCGGTCGGCTGGCCCAGCTCGGCGGCGGTGCGGTAGGCCGTGTACCGGTGGTGCGCCACCAGCTCGGCCAGTTCGGTGCCGCGCGGGTCCGCGTGCGCGTCGAGCCAGTCGGCCGTGCGGGTGTGCCGGGCGACCCGCTCGGCGCGGGGCAGCCGCTCGTAGCAGACCTCGCCGACGAGGGAGTGGCGGAAGCGGTACTCCACCTCGCCGGCCATCCGGGAGGTCGGCTCCTCGCGCACCAGGTCGCGCTGGGCCAGCCCGCGCAGCGCCCGCTCGACGCCGTCGACGCTCGCGCCCAGCGCGGCGGCCACCGCGCCCGGCCAGAACCGGGTGCCCACCACGGCGGCGGCCTGCAGCGCCGTGCGGTCGGCCGGTTCCAGGAGGTCGATGCGGTTGGCGATGACCGCGTGCACGCTGTCGGGCATGGGCAGCCCGGCGCCCGTGTCCATCACCCAGCTGGAGTCGGCCTGCCGCAGGGTGCCCCGCTCGATGAGCATCCGCACGTACTCCTGGGCGTAGAGCGGCATCCCGTCCGCCAGCTCGACCAGGGGGCGCAGGAGGGCGGCCGGGAACGCGGCGGCGCCCAGCATCTGGCTGTACAGGCGGGCGATCGACTCGTCGCGCAGCGGGGTCAGCGACAGCGAGATCATGCCGGGCAGGGCGCCCGACCAGCCGGGGGCGCGGTCGAGCAGCTCCGGCCGGGCGGTGCAGATCATGAGCAGGGGCACGTCGCGCACGCTCGCCCCGAGCAGCTCGATGAAGCGCAGCATGCGCTCGTCGGCCCAGTGCACGTCCTCGAAGACGAGCACCGTGGGGCCGGCTGCGGCGAGGGCCAGCAGGAACTGCCGCCACGCCGACTCAGCGTCCTCCGTGGACAGGGGGGAGCCGGGCAGGCCCAGCAGTGGGCGCAGCGCGTCGGAGAGCCGGTCGCACTCGCCGGGCTCCACGAGGTCGCGCAGCGCGGCGTCCAGCCGGCCCCGGGCCACCTCGGGCGGGTCGGTGTCGAGGATCCCGGCCTGCGCCCGGACGATGTCGGCCAGGGCGGCGTACCCGACGTTCTCGCCGAACGGCGGACAGCGGCCCTTGCGCCAGCAGATCGTGCGGCCGGGGGACTGGTCGGCGTGCCGGTAGAGCTCGCGTACCAGCCGGCTCTTGCCGATGCCGGCGCGGCCCAGCACGGTCACCATGCGTGGCGTGCGCTCGGTGACGACGTGGTGCAGCGCGGTGGTGAGCACGCTCAGCTCGTGATCGCGGCCCACCATCTCGGTCGTGTCCGTGGCCGGGTCGAGCTGCTGCTGCACGGGGCCCAGCGCCACCCACACCTCGGTCGGCGCGGAGCGACCGCGCAGCGTGCGGGCCTCCTGCGCGGAGTAGCGGATGTCCGTGCGGCTCGCCGCGTGGGTGACGCCGCAGACGAGGACGCCGCCGACGGGGGCCTCGCCCTGCAGCCGGGCCGCCGTGTTGACGACGTCACCGGCCACAATGGCCTGACCGCCGTCGTGGGCGACCGCCACGTCAACGAGCGCGTCGCCGGTCGCGATGCCCACCCGGTACTGCCAGGCGTTGGTCTCGTCGCTCGCGGCCAGGTCGCGTTGCAGGTGCAGGCCGGCCCGGACGCAGCGCACGGCGTCGGTCTCGGTCGCCACCGGCGCGCCGAAGAGCACCATCGCGGCGTCGCCGATGAACTTCTCCACCACCCCGCCGTACTGGCGCACGGTACGCCGGACGGTGTCGAAGAACGCGGTCTGGATGCGCCGGACGGTCTCCGGGTCGGTGTGCTCGGCCAGCGCTGTCGAACCGACCGCGTCGATGAACAGCACGCTCACCCGGCGGCGTTCCTCGGCGGCCGGCGGCGGCGCGCCGGCCTCGCGCAGCGGGCTGCCGCAGCCGGTGCAGAACGCGATGTCGATGGTGTGGGCCTTGCCGCAGCGTTCGCAGACGAGCAGGAGGGCACTGCCGCACCAGCCGCAGAACCGGTCCTCCGGCCCTGCCGCCCGGCCGCATTTCGCGCAGGCCGCCGAGGGCATGGCGCGGGTCAGCGTTCCGTCATGCCGGCCCTGCGCCGTAGCGAGGCGAGATCGGTGACGACGATGCGCCGCCCCTCGGTGCGCAGCCAGCCTCGGTTGGCGAACGAGCCGATGGCCTGGTTGACACTCTGCCGCGATCCGCCGGCCATCTCGGCGAGCTGGCTCTGGTTGAGTTCGATGGTGACCATGGGGGCGGGCGCGTCGCCGGCGAGGCGCACGAGGGTCTTGGCCACCCGTCCCGGCAGGTCGAGGAAGACGTGGTCGGCGTTCTGCTCGGTCAGGCGCCGGATCAGCCCGCCGAGCGAGCGCATCACGGCGTCGAGCAGGCGCGGGCTGGCGTGCACGAGCTCGATGAACGCCGGGCGGGACAGGGCCAGCGCCTGGCAGTCCTCGATCGCCTCGGCCGACGCCGAGCGGGCCGCGCCGTCGAGCAGCGAGACCTCGCCGAGCACGTCCGGCGGGCGCACGACGGTGAGCACGGCGCGCTCGCCCGTGGGTGCGGTGCGGAAGACCGCGACCGCGCCGCGGCGCAGCACGATGAGGGACTCGCCCGGGTCGCCCTCGACGAACAGGAGCTGACCCTTGCGGTAGGTGCGGGGCACGGCGGCAGCCAAGACCCGCGCGCGGGCCTCGGGCTCGAGCCCGGCGAACATGTCAACGCCGGTCAGCGCGTCGCCGGCGTCGCTCGGGCGGCCGTCCACGGTCACATTCCTCCCCATATGGCTCGCGACATCGCGTGACACACGGTCGTAACCTGTGTCGTCGCGGCGCCGCGACAAGCCCCCCGATCATCGCGTGCGCGTCGCGCTCTGTACACCCCTCCACCCACAACGGTGAGCGTAGGGTTCGGCACGACAGGTTAGTACGCTGCCATGACCTTCGCCTATTCGGAGTACGCGCTGTTCACCCACTGACGCAGAGTCGTGACCCTGCGGCACCCCTTACGCGGCGTTAATGCGCAGGTGGTCGAGGACGAGCGGGTCGATGGCGCCGGGCACCATCCGCTCCTCCAAGTTCACCACGCCGGCCCAGTCGGCGAGTGCGATGTCGATTTCGCCCGGATAGCCCAGTTTGGCCAGGATTGTGCGTACTTCGTCGGCCAGTGCGCCGTCGAGCGGCAGCAGCGTGGCCGGGTCCGGCCTGTCGAAGTAGAGGGCGTGCAGGTCGAGCAGGCGGCCCAACTCGGCGACCGGGTCCGGGTGGTCGTCCACGCGCAGATCCACGACGACGTCGCTCGTCCCGCCGTACCCCTGGCCCTTCGCCACGACGAGCAGCGCGGCGCTCTGCCGGCCCCGCCGGTCGCCACCGGCCCGGTCGCCGGCCGCGAGCGCGGCGAGCAGCCGGCGGGCCAGCTTGACCTCGTCGGTCGAGGCGAGCCACGTCCGCTCCATCTCCGCGACGACCTCCGGGCCGGTCAGGATGTTGCCCTGGATCGCGTAGCCGTCGCCCGCCGTGCCCCCGGCCCACGGGTGGCACTCGTCGCCGGTGAAGGTCGCCCCGTCCCCCGCGGCGCCCACCACGCCGAGCTGCCGGGCGGCGCGGCCCTCGTCGGCGGCCGTCAGGCCCGCGACGGTCCCGGCCGCGGACACCCCGGTACGCAGCAACGCCAGTCCCTGCGGCCGATACGCCAGGTTCGCGTACGACTGGGTGGCAACCGCCCCGATCTGCGCCTCGGCGGCCGGCACGGCCGCGCCCACGGCGAGGAACCTGCTGGCCACGGCCACGCCGAGCGACTGCCCGTCGGTCGAGCGCCCCACGATCGAGAAGGTCATGGCCGCACAGGGTAGCTGGCCGGGCAGAATGGTGCCCGATGACCTACCGCTACTTCTACGACTGCGAATTCATCGAGGACGGCCGGACCATCGACCTGGTGTCGATCGGCGTCGTCGACGAGTACGGGCGTGAGTACTACGCCGTGTCGACCGAGTTCGACGACCGCAACGCGGTCCCCTGGGTACGTCGGCACGTGCTCGACCAGCTGCCCTCGCCGGCCGACCCGGCCTGGCGGTCGCGGGCGCGCATCCGCGACGACCTGGAGGAGTTCCTCCTGGAGCCGGTCCGGGACCGTCCGCACGACAAGATCGAACTGTGGGCCTGGTACGCGGCGTACGACCACGTGGCCCTGGCCCAGCTCTGGGGCGCCATGCCGGCCCTGCCGCGGGAGATCCCCCGGTTCACCAAGGACCTGCGCCAGCTCTGGGACGACCGGGGCCGGCCCCCGCTGCCGGCCGCGTCGGCGGCCCGTCACGACGCGCTCGTGGACGCCCGCCACAATCTGGCCCGGTGGCGGGTGCTGACCGGCTGACCCCGCCCCGGGGTGCCGGTTTCATATGTGTTACCTGAACCGGATACAGTGCGCGGTGCGGCCCGCCCCGGGCTGGCAACGGTGCCGACGGTCTCCTCGACTCGGGCCCAGGGGCACGTACTGGGAACCCAATAATTTGGAGGACGAGCTAGTCATGCGTATCGGAGTGCTGACCGGTGGCGGCGACTGCCCCGGCCTGAACGCGGTGATCCGCGCGGTGGTTCGCAAGGGCGTCGACACCTACGGCCACGAGTTCGTCGGCTTCCGCGACGGCTGGCGCGGGCCCCTCGAGGGCAACACGATGACCCTCGGCATCAAGGAGGTCCGTGGCATCCTGCCGCGTGGCGGCACGATCCTCGGTTCCTCCCGGACGAACCCCTTCAAGATCGAGGGTGGCGTCGAGAAGATCAAGAACAACCTCACCGAGCTGGGCGTGGACGCCCTCGTGGCCATCGGCGGCGAGGACACCCTCGGCGTCGCCACGAAGCTCGACGAGCTGGGCGTCAAGGTCGTCGGCGTGCCGAAGACGATCGACAACGACCTCGGCGCGACCGACTACACCTTCGGCTTCGACACCGCCGTGAACATCGCGATGGAGGCCATCGACCGGCTGCACACCACGGCCGAGTCCCACCACCGCACCCTCGTGGTCGAGGTCATGGGCCGCCACGCCGGCTGGATCGCCCTGCACGCCGGCATCGCCGGTGGCGCCAACGTGATCCTGCTGCCGGAGAAGCAGTTCGACGTCGAGCAGGTCGCCGCCTACGTCGAGAAGCGCTTCCAGCACCAGTACGCCCCCATCGTGGTCGTCGCCGAGGGCGCGCAGCCGCTCGACGGCCAGATGGTCCTGCACAACCAGGAGCTCGACGCCTTCGGTCACGTCCGCCTCGGCGGCATCGGCCAGTGGCTCGCCGAGCAGCTGGAGGCCAAGACCGGCAAGGAGGCCCGCACGGTCGTGCTCGGCCACATCCAGCGCGGCGGCACCCCCACGGCGGCGGACCGGGTGCTCGCCACCCGCTTCGGCCTGCAGGCGATCGACGCCATCCACGAGGGCGACTTCGGCAAGATGATGGCGCTGCGCGGCACCGACATCGTCCGCGTCCCGCTGATCGAGGGCACCCGGGAGCTCAAGACCGTCCCGGTCGAGCGCTACACCGAGGTCGAGACCTTCTTCGGCAGCTGATCCGCGCGATCCTGGGGCCGGTCGGCGGTGCCGGCCGGCTCCAGGATCTCCTGAGGGGGGCGTCATGCACACCATCGCCGTCATGGGGGCCGGCAAGATCGGTGAGGCGGTCATCAGCGGGCTGCTGCGCAGCGGCTGGCCGGTCGACCGGCTGGTGGCCACCGAGCGCTGGCAGGAGCGCGCCGACGAGCTGACCGCGCGCTACGGCATCCGCATGCTGAGCAACGCCGCGGCGGTCGAGGCGGCGGACGTCATCCTCATCTCGGTGAAGCCGCAGGACGCCGGCATCCTCATGGCCGAGATCGGCCCGATCATGCCGACCGGCAAGCTCGTCGTCACCCTCTGCGCCGGCCTGCCCATCAGCTTCTTCGAGAAGTTCCTCCCCACGGGCACTCCGGTCGTGCGGGTCATGACCAACACCCCCGCCGTCGTGGAGCAGGCCATGACGGCGATCTCCGCCGGCCCGCACGCCACGGGGGAGCACCTGGCCATCGCCGAGGAGATGTTCGCCCCGCTCGGCCGCACCATCCGGCTGCCCGAGTCGCAGCAGGACGCCGTCACGGCCCTGTCCGGCTCCGGCCCCGCGTACTTCTTCTTCCTCGTCGAGGCGATGACCGACGCGGGTATCCTGCTCGGCCTGCCCCGCCAGGTGGCGCACGACCTCATCGTGCAGACCGCCATCGGGTCGGCGGTCATGCTGCGCGACTCCGGCGAGCATCCCGTCAAGCTCCGCGAGGCCGTGACCTCCCCCGCGGGGACCACGATCTCCGCGATCCGCGAGCTGGAGAACCATGGGGTACGCGCCGCGCTGCTCGCCGCCCTGGAGGCCGCCCGCGACCGCGCCCGGGAGATCGCCGACCAGAGCACGTGAGCATTTCTTTCATTCACGCGCTCACATCTTCCGCCCGCTGAACCCTCCGTCGTACCGTCATTACGACGGGTAACGACTCGCTGACGGAGGCGGGACATGAGGCGACTCGCGGTGGCGTTCGGCGTGGTGTTCGCGGTGCTGCTGGTCGCGTCGCCGGCCTCGGCGTTCGCGCACAACAGGGTGCACAACGTGCCGCTGCACATGCTCCTCGATGTGCTCACCCTGACCGTCGTCAGCGCCCCGGTCTGGACCGCCTACCTGTGGGGCGGCCGCCGCAACCGGGGCCTGCTCGTCGCGTTGATCGCCGTGATCCAGCTGCCCGTGGGCCTGGTCGGGTTCGTCCCGCTGGTCGACCCGACCCTGCACGCGGTCGCGCTCGTCGCGGCGCTCCTGGTGACCGCCGGGTCTCTCGTGTACGTGCGCCGGACGCCCGCCGCGCCCGCGCCGGCCGCCGCCCGCGTGACCGACCCGGGCTAGCAAAGGCTCGGTCGCGTGGTCCGCAAGGGGCCGGGGAAGGCGCGACCGTTGGGGGAAGATGGCCGCCGGCCGCCGCAGAGGCGGTCGGCGGCGTTGACTCAGGGCACCGGATCTTGGCATCGAAAGCCGGCCATGACCGGCGAAGCATGCCAAGATCCATAAAGTCGGTTGGCGGCGGTGGGTCAGCGGGCGTGGGGCGCCGGGGCCAGGGGGAGCCAGGTGCCGGACGCGGCGCGCAGCGCGGGAGGGTCCGCCGGTGTCGCGGCGCGGACTCTCGGGCAGCCGGGCAGCGCCTCGCCCCACTTACCGTCGGGTTGCCGGACGCGGTGGGCCCGGCAGTGGGGCTCATTGACGTACCCCCAGGCTTGCAGGACCTCGGCGCCCGCGAACCGGTAGACGCCGACGCTGCGCTCGCCCTCGGGTGCCGTGCGGCGGTAGAAGGCGGCCGACAGGCCGGCCATGGGTACGCCGTCGACGCACGCCTGCTCGGCCACGCGGTGCAGCCGGTACTCGGTGAGGTCGGGCACGTCCACGGGTGATCAACGACGCACCCGGGTTTGCGGAACGCCCGCCCGGGTGAACGTGTTCCCACGAAGGCATGAGCTGCCACGAATCCGGGTGAAAATGGTTCGCGGCAGGTCAGGGACCTCTTACCGTGGAAGAGACGACGCCGAGGAGGCCGCCATGACCACCCCCCAGGAAACCGCGCGGACTTCGAGCTTCGACGGCAGCGGTGGGCTGCTCCTGACGATCCTCGCCATGGTGCTGCTGGGGTCGGCCGCGCTCGTACTCTTGGCGCCCTGATCGTAGGATCTCATTATTTGGACAGCGCGTTGACGTGGCCATAAGTGGCCGGAGAAGATCGTCGCGTGCGGTGGTTGGTCCGTTTTTTGACTGCTCGTCTTGATGTCGACCTCGGTCGGCATGCGAGCGCGCTCTGTCGTGGGTGATCGGTAAGTATCCAAAAGGCCTATCCAACAGATAGGTATTACCGAAAACACCTACCGACGGAGACCGGAGACCTTCCCGCCATGATCACAACTCGTACGCGCCTTGCTGACCTCGCCCGCCGGTACGCGGCCGGGCCGCTCGACCTCCGCTTCGACGCCGGGCGCCGGTGGTACGCCCGGCTGGGCGCCGGCCCGGACCACGAGGCGTGGGTGCTGACCTGGCTGCCCGGCCAGGAGACCGACCTGCACGACCACGGCGGCTCGGCGGGAGCCTTCCTCGTCGTCACCGGCGTGCTCACCGAGTCGCTCGTGAGCCGCGGCGCCCTCGCGGACACGCCGATGAGCGCGGGGACCGTGCGGGAGTTCGGCGCGCACCACGTGCACCGGGTGGCCAACCGGGGCACGGTGCCGGCGGTCAGCGTGCACGTCTACGCCCCGGCGCTCACGGCGATGACCCGCTACCGTCTGGCCGGCGGCGAACTGCTGGTGGAGTCGATGGCCCAGGCGGGGGTGGACTGGTGAGCGAGCGGACGGTCAGCTCAGTGGCCCCACGCGGGCGGTCCATCGACGAGATCCTGGCGGACGCGCGGTCCCGGCTGGACCGGATCGGCCCGGCGGAGGCCGCCGCGGCGGCCGCGGACGGGGCCGTGCTGGTCGACATCCGGCCGGCGGCGCAGCGGCGCGCGCACGGGGAGATCCCCGGCTCGCTGATCATCGAGCGCAACGTGCTGGAGTGGCGCTTCGACCCGCGCAGCGACGCCCGGCTGCCGATCGCCTCCTTCGACCTGCGGGTCGTGGTGCTGTGCCAGGAGGGGTACACGTCCTCGCTGGCGGCCGCCTCGCTGCGGGATCTGGGCCTGCACCGGGCCACGGACCTGGCCGGCGGGTACGTCGCGTGGCAGGCCGCCGGCCTGCCCACACGACCCGGCGGCGAGGTCATTCCATAGGCCGAGACCGGCGCCCGCGACTGATCCGCCGACCACCCTGGCACGTAATGTGTTCGACATGAGCCGTGAGTGGCACCAGTTCCGGAACCCGGCCGGCGGGCAGGTCGTCGAGATCGGCCGGCCGACCGTGGACGCGGCCGAGGCCGACCGCCTCGGCCTGGACGCGTGGCGGAGCCTGCCGCGCGCGCAGACCCCGCCGTGGCCGGACCAGTCGGTCGTGGACGAGGTCTGCGGCGTGCTGAACACCGTCCCGTCGGTCGTCGCGCCGTACGAGGTCGACCAGCTGCGCGAGCGCCTGGCCGAGGTGTGCGAGGGCCGGGCGTTCCTGCTGCAGGGCGGCGACTGCGCCGAGACGTTCGCCGACAACACCGAGAGCCACCTGCTCGCCAACGCGCGCACGCTGCTGCAGATGGCCGTGGTGCTCACCTACGGCGCGAGCCTGCCCGTGGTGAAGGTGGCCCGGGTCGCGGGCCAGTTCACGAAGCCGCGCTCGCAGGCCACGGACTCCCTCGGCCTGCCGGCCTACCGGGGCGACATGATCAATTCGCTGGAGGCGACGCCCGAGGCGCGCATCGCCGACCCGCAGCGCATGATCAGGGCGTACGCGAACTCGGCGGCGGCGATGAACATGCTCCGGGCGTACCTCGGCGGCGGCATGGCCGACCTGCACGCCGTGCACGACTGGAACCGTGACTTCGTGCGCACCTCCAAGTTCGGCGAGCGCTACGAGGCGATCGCCCGCGAGATCGACCGGGCGCTGGCCTTCATCCGCGCCTGCGGCCTCACCGACGACGAAGCCCTGCGTACGGTCACCCTCTACTGCTCCCACGAGGCGCTGGCCCTGGAGTACGACCGGGCGCTCACCCGCGTCGCCGGCGACCGGGCGTACGGGCTGTCCGGGCACTTCCTCTGGGTCGGCGAGCGCACCAAGCAGCTCGACGGCGCGCACATCGACTTCATCTCCCGCGTCGCCAACCCGATCGGCGTGAAGCTCGGCCCGGGCACCGCCCCGGAGACCGCCATCGAGCTGTGCGAGAAGCTCAATCCCGACAACGTGCCGGGTCGCCTGACGTTGATCTCCCGGATGGGCAACCTCAAGGTCCGCGACGTGCTGCCCACCATCGTGGAGAAGGTCACCGCGGCCGGCGCCAAGGTCGTGTGGCAGTGCGACCCGATGCACGGCAACACGCACGAGTCGTCGAACGGGTACAAGACCCGCCACTTCGACCGCATCGTCGACGAGGTGCTCGGCTACTTCGAGGTGCACCGCCAGCTCGGTACCCACCCGGGCGGCCTGCATGTCGAGCTGACCGGCGAGGACGTCACCGAGTGCCTCGGCGGCGCCCAGGCGATCGAGGAAGCCGACCTGGCCGGCCGCTACGAGACCGCCTGCGACCCGCGGCTCAACACCCAGCAGTCGCTGGAACTCGCGTTCCTCGTGGCGGAGATGCTCCGGGGATGATCGATCTCCGCAGTGACACGGTCACCCGTCCCACCGAGGGCATGCGCGCGGCCATGGCCGCGGCCGAGGTCGGCGACGACGTCTACGCCGAGGACCCCACGGTCAACGCCCTACAGGGCCGCGTCGCGGAGCTGTTCGGCCACGAGGCCGCCCTGTTCTGCCCGACGGGCTCGATGGCCAACCAGATCGCCCTGCAACTGCTCGTACCGCCGGGCGAGGAGCTGCTCTGCGACGCCGACGCGCACGTCGTCACGTACGAGATCGGCGCCGCCGCCGCGATCGGCGGCATCTCGACGCGCACCTGGTCGCCCGTCGGCGCGGACATCGACCCGGACGCCGTGGCCGCCATGGTGCGCCCCGCCGGCTTCCACGCGGTGCCCACCCGGGCCATCGCCGTCGAGCAGACCCACAACCGGGGCGGCGGCGCCATCATCGACCTCGAGGTCCTCAAGCGGCTGCGCGGCGTCGCGGACGACGCCGGCGTCGGCCTGCACTGCGACGGGGCCCGGATCTGGCACGCGCACGTCGCCACGGGCGTCCCCTTCACGGAGTACGGGCGGCTGTTCGACACCGTGTCCGTGTGCCTGTCGAAGGGCCTGGGCGCCCCGATCGGTTCCCTGGTGCTCTCCACCGCCGACAACATCGCCCGGGCCCGCGTGCTGCGCAAGCGGATGGGCGGCGGCATGCGCCAGGTCGGCGTCCTGGCGGCGGCCGGCCGCTACGCCCTGGACAACCACATCGCCCGGCTCGCCGACGACCACGCGCGCGCCCGGCGGCTGGCGGAGGCGCTGGCCCCGACCGGCGTCGTCGACGCGGCCCGGGTGGTCACCAACATCATTCCGCTGGACCTGAGCCGCGCTCCGTTGGACGCCCCGGCGTTCGGCGCGGCGGCCCGGGCCGAGGGCATCCTGGTGTCCGTGCTGGGGCCGCGCACCGCCCGGCTGCTCACCCACCTCGACGTCGACGACGCCGCGGTCGACCGGGCCGCCGAGGTGCTCCCGCGCCTGCTCGCCTGATGGTCTACTCCGCGGGTTGATCCGGGCCCATGTCCGAGGTGGTGGTAGCGCTGCTCCCTCGTGGTCGCATGGACGTTGTGTGGACATTTTGTGGAATCGCTGTGGAACTCATGATGCAACGCGGTCCCGGCACCACGCGCCTCGACTAGATGCCCTTGCGGACCTTCACGGTCGTACCGTCGCGGTAGGTGTTCGCGCGCATGGTCGGGGTCGACGTGGGCGGGGCGATGACGGCGCAGTTGTCCACGCGGGACGGGCCGAAGACGTTGTTCTCGATCGTCATGCCGGTGATCGGGCCCTTGCCCTTCTCCGACAGGTTGATCGAGCACCCGCCGCCGGAGATGCGGTTGCCCGAAATCCGGATGTTGGACGAGCGCGCGTAGTTCTGCGTCACCATGATCGCCGCGTTGAACGACCCTTCGATGGTGTTGTTGCGGATGAGGATGTTCGTGCCGCCCTCGATCTGGATGTTGTCGTCGTGGCTCTTGCCGTCGGGCTGGTTGGGGTCCGGGTCGAAGTGCGTGTTGCCGTGCAGCCAGGAGTCCTCGATGGTGGCGTTGTCGCCGAAGATCATCGCGGTGTCGACCACCTGGGAGATGTCGAGCCGGCGGGCGGTGAAGTTGCGGCCCTGCAGGCCGTTCAGGTATGGCGACGGGTGGTCCGCGCGCAGGGTCGTGTCCTCGATGAGCAGGTTGCGGTGGTCGCCGTACGCGGAGATGAGCGCGCTGTTGGTCGTACCCGGGTCGGTGCCGCGCACCCGGGAGTTGCGGATCGTCACGTTGCTGGCCCGCACGCTCACGAAGCCGTAGATGTCCAGGCCGTCGACGACCGTGCCGTCCTTGGTGATGGCGAGGTTGCCGTTGTGGCGCTTGAGCGTGAGGCCCGCCGGCACGCCGACGCCGGTGCGCCGGGACGTCGCGGGCCGGGTGGTCTTCGCGACCGTCGGGGTGGGCTTCGCCGACGGTGAGGCCGACGGGGTGGCCGACGGCGAAGCACCGGCGCTCGCGCCGGCGGAGCCGTTGACGACCGGCAGGCCGACGGTCGGCGCGGTCGCGCCGTCCGTCGCGGTGGGCGGGTGGGCCGAACCGTTGGCCGTCACGATCACGACCGCCGCGGCCGCCGCGATGGTCGCGCCGATGGCCGCGAGGACCGCTGGCCGACTGACCCATGTGGACATGCGCGGCAGCATAGCGCCGACCCGGAAAGGCGGGCGTGCCCGCGTGCGCGGTGTGGCAGGCTGGGACATCGTGACCGGGCAATGGGACGAACTCGCGGCGACCGTGCGGACCAGGGTCGACGGGCTGGTCGCCTCGGGCGACGAGGCCGGCGTGCAGGTGGCGGCCTACCTCGACGGCGAGCCGATCATCGATGTGGTGGCCGGGGTGGCCGACGCCCGCACCGGGCGGCCCATGACCGCCGATACCCCCATCTTCAGCCTCTCCACGGGCAAGGGCCTCACCGCGACCGTCGTGCACGTGCTCGCCGAACGCGGGCACCTGGACTACGACCTGCGGATCGCCGACGTCTGGCCCGAGTACGCGCGGCACGGCAAGGACGCCACCACGCTGCGGCACGCGCTCACCCACGCGGCGGGAGTCCCGGCGCTGCCCGCCGACATCCGGGCCGAGGACTTCGCCGACTGGGACCGGATGTGCGCGCTCATCGCGGACGCGCGGCCGGAGTGGCCGCCGGGGACGGCCCACGGCTACCACGCGTGGACGTTCGGGTGGCTCGTCGGGGAGACCGTGCGGCGGGCCACCGGGCGTACCGTGTCCGAGGTGCTGGCGACCGAGATCGCGGCGCCCCTGGGCGTACCCGGTGAATTGTTCTTCGGGGTTCCCGACGATCAGCTGGACCGGCTCGCGCACCTGGACGACCGGAACTGGTCGGCGGCTTTTGAGACGCTCGCCGGGCACCTGCCGAACCTCGACCGGGTGGCGCCGCCGGGCGTGCGGCCCGACGCGACGATCGGCAACCGGCGCGACGTGCTGCGCGCGGACGTGCCGGCCGTCGGCACCATGACCGCGCGGGCGGCGGCGCGATTGTTCGCCGCGCTGGTGGGGCGGGTCGGCGGGGTCCGGCTCATATCGCCGGCGCGGCTGCGCGCGGCGACGGCCCCGGCCACGAGCGGGCCGGACTGGGTGTTCGGGCAGCCCGTGTCGATGGGGCTGGGCTACGCGATCGACGGGGGCGGGGCATGGTTCGGGGCGTCCGGCAGCGGCGGCAGCCTCGCCTACGGCTTCCCGGAGCTGGGGCTGTCGGTCGCGGCGACCAGGAACCGGTTGGCCTTCGACGCGGACGACGACCCGATGGAGGACCTGCGGGCCCTCATCCAGGACAGCGTCAGTCGGCGTCGGGGTGCTTGGTGACGTTCTGGAGGTAGAGCTTCTCGCCGAGGCTCTCGATGAGGCCGAGCTGGGTCTCCAGGTAGTCCACGTGGGTCTCCTCGTCGGCCAGGATGGACTCGAAGATGTTCGCGGACGTCACGTCGCCGATGGAGCGCATGTACTCGATGCCCCGGCGCAGCCGGTCGACGGCCTCGACCTCGATCTTCATGTCGCACTCGAACATCTCCTTGACGGTCTCGCCGATGCGCAGCGCGAACAGCTTCTGATAGTTCGGCAGGCCGTCGAGGAACAGGATCCGGTCGGTGAGGATCTCGGCGTGGCGCATCTCGTCGATGGACTCGTGCCGGGTGTAGGCGGCCAGCGTCGTGTAGCCGAGGTTCTCCTGCATCTTGGCGTGCAGGAAGTACTGGTTGATCGCGGTGAGTTCCGCGGTGAGCTGCTCGTTCAGGAACTCGATGACACGCGCGTCGCCCTGCATGGCGCTGACCCCCTCTGTACCAAAGCGGGGATCAGCTTATGCCCGATTTATCGCTTTTATGCGCTAATAACCGCGAGCGTGTTCACCGACTCCTCGTCGATGAGGTCGCAGATCCGGTCGAGGCACATGCCGCACCCCGTGCCGGCGCGGCACGCGTCGCCCACCGACTCCTCGGTGCGGGCGCCGCAGCGGATCGCGGAGCGCACCTCGCACTCGCGGACCCGCTCGCAGATGCAGACGTACATGGCTCTCCGATGCAGGCTGGTTAGGCAAACCTCAGTTAGGGTGACCTAAAAGGCCTGGTCAGAGCAAGTGATGTGACGACGGTCACTACTTTTATCGGACGGTCGACGCGTTCGCGTCCGAAACGGCGCGCAGGCGCGCCAACGTCGCGATGTCCGCGGCATGCCCGGCGTGACCGGTGGTCGGCGTCTCCACGATCACGGGTACGCCCGCCACGGCGGGATGCGCGAGCAACTCGGCGAACCCCGTCTCGCCGATCGTGCCGGAGCCGACCGTCTCGTGCCGGTCGCGGGTGGAGCCGCACGCGTCCTTCGAGTCGTTCGCGTGCACAAGCGCCAGCCGCCCGGCGCCGACGGTCTCCACCAGCGAGTCCAGCGTGCGGGTCATGCCGCCGGGGGAGTGCAGGTCGTGGCCGGCCGCCCACGCGTGGCAGGTGTCGAAGCAGACGCCGAGCGCCGGATGCCCGCCCACCGCGTCGAGATAGTCGGCCAGGTCGGTCACCTTGGACGCCAGGGACCGCCCGCCGCCGGCGCTCGGCTCGACGAGCAGGCGTGGCCCGCCGCGCTCGGCCGTCTCGTCGAGCAGCGGCAGCAGCACGTCGCGCACCTGGCGCAGGGCCGTCGCGGCGTACCCGTCCGTGACCGCGCTGCCCGCGTGGAACACCACGCCGCGCGCGCCGATCGCGGCGCCCCGGCGCAGCGCGTGCGCGAGCGTCTCGGCCGACCGGGTCACCGTCTGCGGCGTCGGCGAGCCCAGGTTGACCAGTAGCGACGCGTGAATGTAGGCCGGGATCCCCCGTTCGGCGCAGCCGGCGAGGAACAGCTCGTCCTGCTCCGGGTCGCCGTCGGGCAGCGCCCAGCCGCGCGAGTTGGAGACGTACACCTGCACGGCGCCCGCGCCCGCCCCGTCCACGTACGGCAGGCCCTTGCGGGCGAGCCCGCCGCCCACGGACGCGTGAGCGCCGAGGAGCTTCGCGCGCGCGGGCGTGTCCGTCAGAACAGCCGGCACTGGATAACGACCTCCTGGCCCATCTGCACGGGCTGGCCGGGGGCCGGTTGCTGGCCGCGCACGTTGCCGTTCTCGCCGAAGAAGCCCTCGGTCTGCACCTGCACGCGCAGGTTCTGCCGCTCCAGCTCACGCTTGGCGTCGCCGCAGTTCCAGTTGTTGACGTCCGGCATCGGGAAGCCGGGCGGGCCGTTGCTGATCTTCAGGTTGACCTTCGCGCCCTTGACCACGCCGGCGCCCTGGGCCGGGTCCTGTTCGAGCACCTCGTCACGCGGGCGGCTCTGGTTGTCGACGTACTCCACCTTGCCGACGACCAGGCCCTCGGCCTCCAGGATGGCGCGCGCCTCGTTGATGTTCTTGCCCACCACCGTGGGCACGTGCATCGGATAGTCGCCCTTGCTGACGTACACCTTGACGGTCGCGCCCGGCGGCAACTGCGTGCCGACGGCCGGGTCCGTGCTGATGATGTATCCCTTGGGCAGGGTGTCGGAATAGTCGTTGATCTGCTGGACCTTGAAGTGCTCCTTGAGCGACTCCAGGCCCACGCTGGCCAGCTGGCCAGCGATCTCCGGCACGGGGTAGAGCTCCGGGCCGAGCGAGAGGTTCACCGTGATCTCCCCGCCGCGCACCAGGCGGCCGCCGGGCGCCGGGTTCTGCTGCATGACGGTGTCCTTGGGCACGGTGTCGCTGAAGATGCCCGACCCGACCTTCATCCCGAAGCCCAGCCGCTTGGCCTCGGCGGCCGCGTTGGCCTGCGTCAGGTTGAGCAGCGACGGCGCGTCCGTGTAGCGGCCGATGCCGACCCAGTAGCCGCTGATGAGCACGACGACGCCGATCGCGACGGCGGCGGCGAGCAGCTTGCGGCGGTTGCGCTCGGTCGCCGTGAGGCGGGCCACGCGGGCCCGCAGGTTGTCCATGAGCGGCGGCCTGCCGCCCCTGCCCCCGGCCGGCGCGGCGCGCGGCATCGTTCTCGTGGGCGGGGCTGCGCCCCCGGGCAGCCGGGCCCAGTTGGGCCGCTGGTCGACCGCGGCAATCTCCATCGTGGGCTGGGCGAAGACATGGGCGACGAAGGTCTGCGTGCCGAGGTCCTCGCGGGCCGCGCTCACCTCGGCGAGCATGGCGCCGGCGTCCATTGGGCGCCCGCCCGGGTCGCGTCGGGTGGCGCGGGCGACCAGCTCGTCCACCAGCGGGGGCAGGCCCGCGACCAGTTTCGAGGGCGCGGGCACGTCCCGGTCCACGTGCTGCCACGCGACGTCGACGGGCCGCTCGCCGTCGTAGGGCACCCGGCCGGTGAGCATCTCGAACAGCACGATCCCGGCCGAGTAGACGTCCGCGCGCGAGTCGACGTGGCTGCCGGTGACCAGCTCGGGCGCCACGTAGGCGACCGTGGCCATGAGCTGGCCGTGCTGGTCCTCGGCGGACGCCTCGACGGCGCGCGCGAGGCCGAAGTCGGCCACCTTGACGACCGCGTCGACGAGGTTTCCCGAGCCGTTGGGCGGGGCGGCGACCAGGACGTTCTCGGGCTTGACGTCGCGGTGCACGAGGCCGGCGCGGTGCGCGATCGAGATCGCGGCGAGCATCTGCTCCAGCACGGCCAGCGCCTCGGCCGGCTCGAGCCGGCGCCGCTCGGCGAGGATCTCGCGCAACGTCCGGCCGCGTACGTACTCCATCACCAGGTACGGCATGCCGTCGTGGATGCCCTGGTCATAGACGGCGACCACGTTCGGGTGGGTCAGCCGGGCGATCGTCTTCGCCTCGTCGGCGAAGCGGGCCAGGAACCGGTTGTCCCGCGCGTACGTGGGGTGAATGATCTTGATGGCGACCGTGCGCTCGAGCCGTTCATCCGTGGCGTGGTACACGGTCGCCATGCCGCCACGGGCCACGCGACCGCGAATGCGGTAGCGCCCGTCCAGCAGCGCCCCGTTGAGGGGATCGGCGACCATCGTGTCCATCGTGTGGGCAGTCTAGTGGGGAACCGCCGTGATCAGCTGCAGGCCGTCGCCCGGCGGCGTCGACGACCGCCACGAAGGGGCGGTCGAGCTGCGGAAACCCGCTGACGGAGGGGTCGGAACGACCGTCCTCGTCGGCTGCGGACCGCCCTCGAGCCGGGGGCGCCGGCCGTCGTCCTCGCAGGTCGGGCACGGCGCGTCCGTCGAGGTGGGCGCGGCCGTGGTGCGGTCGGGGCCGGTCGGCTGCGCCGAGCTGGTCGGTGCGCCCGGCGTGGTGGGCGACGCCGCCCGGGACGCGCCCCGCGTCGTGGCGGGCGGCGGGGCGATCGGCCCCACGGGGGTCGTCATCGGGGCGTCGAGCGTGACGGTGGCCGCGGCCGAGGTGTGCGGGGCGAGCGGGCTGGCCGTCATGGTGGCCGACCGTGACGGCTCGACCGCGCCGGCGGGCGCGGCCGCCGAGGGCGGATCCTCGGCCAGGGACAGCTCCGCGGGATCGTCCGCGCGGGTGGCCGCGAGGCTGATCGCGGCGATGAACGTGCCGACCGCGCCGCTCGTCACGAGCAGGCAGACTCCGATGATCGCGGTGCGCCGCCCGGGCACCCGCTCGTACGCGCCGGTGTCCGCGTCCAGCGCCGGCCGGCCGGGGCGTACGGCGGGCTGGGGGGCGTGGCGGCCGGGGCGCCGGGACGCGTGACTGCCGCGGCGGCGCGCGCTGTATACGCTCACAGCGTGCCTTTCGTGTGGGGGTGTGGTTTTTCGCGTCCGAGATGGTGTGCGTAGCCCGTTTCATGGCAGGCTGTCAGGGTGAGCGATTCCCATCCCGGCACGCGCCTGCGAGAGACGCCGCCGACGGTCGAGGACCTGCCCGAAGAGCCTTCCAGCTGGCTCGATCTGCCCGACGTGGCACAGCGACTCGACGTCCCGATCACCAAGGTCCACCAGATGATCCGCGACGGTGCGCTCATCGCGGTGCGCCGCGGCGGCGTCCTGCGGATCCCTGCGGAACTGGTGGCCGGGCACAACGTCCTCAAACACCTCCCGGGAGTGCTGACCCTGCTGCACGACGCTGGGTACAACGACGCCGAAGCGTTGCGGTGGCTCTACACGCCGGATTCCAGCCTTCAGGGCACCCCGGCGGTGGCCCTTTCGGGCGACCGCGCCCGTGAGGTCAAGCGCCGCGCGCAAGCCCTCGGTTTCTGACGAGCCGCCACGCCGCGACGCCGAGGGCGACGGTGACCAGCACCGCCCCCGGTAACTTCGTGCGCGCGGCGAGGCCCGCGCCGTTGGGCAGGACGAGGAACGCGAGTGCCGTCGCCGCGCCCGCGAGCCAGGTCCGACCGCGGGCATCCACCGTGGAGACAGCCAGCAGCGCCAGTGCGGGCAGGGCGTACCAGGGGTAGAACACCGGCCCGAGCAGCGCCAGCGCCGCGAAGGCGAGCCCCGCGCCGCGCACGGCCGCGCACCGCGCCGACCCGGCCGGCGCGCGCCACGCGCGCCACCACACCGTGGCGACGAACGCGGCGAGCGCGACCAGCGCGAGCAGCCGCACGACCGCCAGTGCCACGCCGCCGCCCGGCAGCCCGAGGGCGCGCAGCGCGTACCCGATGGTCATCCCGACGGCCGACGGCGGTGACGTCCACTGCGTGAGGTCGCCCGTACGCCCCAGCGCGGACAGGAAACCGAACCCGCTGCCGGCCGCCACGCTCAGCGCCGCGAAGGCGCCCGCCGCGCCGGCCGTCACCGTCCCCGCCGCGCCGGCGAGCCGACCCACGGACGCGGGGCGGCTCGCCGCGAGGAGCGCCAGCACCGCGAACGGCAACGCCAGCACCGCGGTCACCTTCACCGCGGCGGCGGCGCCCAGCAGAACCCCAGCGAGTACGCCCGGCAGCAGCGCGCCGCCCGGGCGCCGGGCGGGCGCCCGAGGGGAGGCGACCGCCACGCCGAGCGCGGCCACGATGAGACCGGTCAGCAGCGCGTCGTGGTGCGCGCCGCTCACCACGTGCAGCAGGACGAGCGGGGTGGCCAGGCCCAGCCACGCGGCCCGGCCCACGGGCACGCCGCACGCGCGCGCGAGCCGACCGCCGAAGACGACCCCGAGCACCACGCCGAGCAGCGCGGCGACGCGCAAGACGCCGACCGCCACGGCCAGCCGGTCGCCGGCCAGGGCGGTGGCCGCGTGCGAGACCAGCCCGGCCAACGGCCCGTACGGGCTGGGCGCGTCGCGCCAGATCGGCGGCACGGAGTCGAGCCACGGGCACGGCAGGACGGCCGGTCCGGTCGTCGTCGGGTCCAGCCCGGCGGCGGCGCTGGCCCCCTGACACGCGTACGCGTACACGTCACGGCTGGCCAGCGGCGTGGTCGCCAGCAACGGCACGGCCCACAGCGCGGCCGTGACCAGCAGCCATCGCGTCGGCGGCAGCGCAGGCAGGCGGTCGACCCGCCACCAGGCGAGGGCGAGGACGGCGAGGCCGGCCACGGCGGCGAGCAGCCAGGGCAGGTCGGCCGCGGCGGGCAGCCCGTCGAGGTCCGCCGCGCCGGGTCGCGCGCCGATCCGGGTCGCGGCCAGCGCCAGCAGCGCGGACCCGGCCAGCCCCGCGTAGCGCGCGTAGCCCGGGAGGCCGGGGCGGCGCTCGCCGGTCATCCTCCCGGGGGCGGGCATCTGCGGATCATGCCATATCGGACGCCGCGCCGCCTTGCTCGGCCGTACCGTCCCGGTAAGGATGCAACAGTCTGGGGCCGGGGGAGGCGGAGCTAGGGGGACGCGGTGGCCGGCGGATGGCGAGTGGGCGGACGCTGGTGGGTCGGCGCCGCCGTGGCGGCGGTGGCTCTGATCGGCATCATGCTGTTCCGCGGGGGCGGCGGTCCGGTCATCAACGGCGAGAGCCCCTCGGTGACCATGCCGACCACGACGGGCACGCCCCGGTCGAGCCTGCCCACGGTCGAGGAGCAGGAACTGCCGCCCGAGGCCCGCGAGACGATCGACCTGATCGACAGCGGCGGGCCGTACCCGCACCGCGAGGACGGCACCACCTTCCGCAACTACGAGCGTCGCCTGCCGGAGCAGGGCGAGGGGTACTACCGGGAGTTCACGGTCGGGTCCTCGGAGGAGCCCGGCCGCGGCCCGCGCCGCATCGTGGCCGGACGGGCCGGCGATCTCTACTACACCGAGGACCACTACCGGACGTTCCGTCAGGTCCTGCGGTGACCGGACTGTCCGCGGCGCAGCTGCTGTCGGGTGCCGCGCCGCCGGTGCACCGGGGCGCCCTGGTGCCGTCAGCCGACGTCATGGCGGCCGAGGTGGGCGCGGCCGGCTGGACGGTGCGCCGGCTGCCGGAGGCCGGCGTCCGCGACGGTGTGGCCTTTCTCGCCGCCTGCGGGCGCGCGTTGGACTTCCCCCACTGGTACGGGCAGAACTGGGACGCCCTGGGCGACTGCCTCGTGGACCTGTCCTGGCTGCCGGGCCCGGGCACGGCCCTGCTCTGGACGGACTCGGCCGCCCTCGCCGAGGCCGACCCGGCGGCGTGGCGCACGGCCCTGGACGTGTTCGCGTCGTCGGCGATCACCCGGGCGGGCCTGGGCCGCGCGCCCCTGCACCTGCTCGTCCCGCCGTAGGGACCGGGCGTCAGAACGTGCGGCGGGTCGCGGCGGAGGCCAGGTCGCGCAGGACCGCAGCGGCCCCGGGGTCGATGGGCAGCGCGTCGAGGGCCGCGAGCGCCGTGGTGGTGAGATCGTCGATGCGGCGCTCGGTGCGCGCCAGCGCGCCCGTGTCCACGATGATGTCGCGCAGCCGGGTCACCTCGTCGCCGCTGAGGTCGGGGTCGCCCAGGCCGGCCCGCAGGGCGTCGGCGCGCGTCCGGTCGGCCGCGTCGAAGGCGGCCGCGACCAGGTAGGTGCGCTTGCCCTCCCGCAGGTCGTCGCCGGCCGGCTTGCCGGTGGTCGCCGGGTCGCCGAACACGCCGAGCACGTCGTCGCGCAGCTGGAACGCCTCGCCGAGCGGCAGCCCGTAGTCAGAGAGGCCGGCGCTGATGGCCGCGGGCGCGCCGGCGATCGCGGCGCCCAGCAACAGCGGGCGCTCCACCGTGTACTTCGCGGACTTGTACCGGGCCACCGTGCTGGCCCGGCGCAGCGACGTGTCGCCGGTGACCTGCGTGTGCACGTCCAGGTACTGGCCGATGGTCACCTCGGTGCGCATCAGGTCGAAGACCGGCCGGGCCCGGGCGATGGCGGTGCCGTCCAGGCCGGACGTGTGCAGCAGTTGGTCGGACCAGACCAGACACAGGTCGCCGAGCAGTACGGCCGCCGCCGCGCCGAAGGCGTCCGCCCCGCCCTGCCAGCCGGAGCCGGCGTGGCGGGTGGCGAAGCGGCGGTGCACGGCCGGTTCGCCCCGCCGGGTGTCCGACCCGTCGATGAGGTCGTCGTGCATGAGGGCGCTGGCCTGCACCAGTTCGAGCGCGGCGACCGCGGCGACCACCGCGTCGTCGTCCACGCCGCCTGCGGCCCGGTAGCCCCAGTACGCGAACGCGGGCCGCAGCCGCTTGCCGCCGCCAAGCACGAAGTCGTCGATGGCGTCGGCCACGTCGGCCAGGGCGGGGTCGATGCCGCGGAGGAGGGCGCGCTGGTCGGTCAGGAAGGCGGCGAGCGCCTTGCCGACCCGGGCGCGTAGATCCGCGTGGTCCGTCGGGTGCACGCGACCGACGCTAGACCGTTGGCGCGCACCGGCACCGGTGGGGCCGCTGGTTTCCATCCGGCGCGGTGAGAAGCGGCGCGCTCAGTCTCCGGCGCGGCGGCGGCGCGGTCAGTCTCCGGCGCGGCGGCGGCGCAGGAGGATGAGCACGACCGCGCCAATGATCATGGAGGCGAACGACGCGGCCAGCCGCACGGCCAGGTCGCGCCCGCTCTGCGCGGCGACCGGCAGGGTGGCGGGGGTTCGGCTGCCCGCGATGTCCGGCGTCGGGCTCCGGCCGGCCGGTGGCGCGGCCGGGGGAGCCGCCGACGATGCCGCTGCCGACAGCCCGGCAGGTGCGGCACCGTGCGTCGGCGAGTCGCGTGGCAGGCCCGCCCCCGAGGTCGTGATGGCGGCGGCGACGAGGGCGAGGGCGGCGGCGGTGCGCGCCCAGGGCGAGCGGGATCCACGCATGGCCTTCTCCGGCACGGGTAGACAGGCAGGGAACGGGGCGATTCAGGATGGTAAGCGACATAGCGTGCTTGTCTCACATTAGGCGATCGAGTTCGCTCATAGGAGCGATACGGCGTCATCAGGCCGCCGTCGCGCGGGAGGTCCGGGCGTAGACGCCCGGCTCGACGAGGTGCCACTGCGGTGATGCCGGTGCCGGCCGGGCGCGCCGGGCCGCCGCGGCGGCCCGTTCCAGTGGCCCGACCGGGACGTCGAGGCACAGCGCGAGCCAGACGAGCCAGAAGCCGCTGGGCACGCGCTCGCCGCGTTCCCAGCGGGAGATCTCGTGTCGGGTGACCGTCGGCACGCCGGCGGACGCGCAGAGTCGATCGGCCAGGCGCGCCTGGCTGATGCCGGCGCGCTGCCGCGCCTCGACGAGCAGGGTGCCCAGCGATCGGCTCGGGCCGGTGTCGTGCCGCATCGTTCCTCCGTGGCTTGCCGCGGTGATCCGGTGTGCGTGACCCCTGACGCCTCATCCATCGGCGCTCTGTCGTTGACCCCGTGTTCGACGTGCGTGACCCCCGATCCCTCGGCGCCCGCGAACGGGCCCACTCTGCCACGGGCGTACGACACAACGACGCGGCCGGGCCGCCTGGTCCCTGGCGCGGTCCCGGCGCGGCCGGCGCTCGCGCCACTCCCGATGCCGCCATGGCCGTGTTCATCGATACTCAACAGATCATTTGGCCCCCTGGGGCGGAAAATCGTCGCCCGCTGGCCCCTCCCGACAACGCGCCGGCGCGGTTGGCTTGACGCACCGCCCCAGCCCCAGGAGGAGCCCTTGATCCAGGTCTCGTTCGACCCGCAGGACCCGCCCGATGAGCCACCGGCCGGGGCCGACCCGTCCTATTGGCGCGTAGCCGTGCGGCTTTTCCGTGACCACTCGCCTGAGCCGGACGCGGACCCCGGCGGGGGCCCGTCCGGTTGCCGACAGTGCCGCCAGCCGTGGCCGTGCGCCGCCCGACGCCTGGCCGAACGGGGCCTCATCGGCGCGCTACGCACCGGCCCGCGCGGCGCCGGCCCGCCCAACCGGGGGCGCTGGGAGGAGCGCGCCGACACGGCGGGCACCCGGAGCACAGGTGGGACGATCCCCGGCGAGAGCCGCGCGGACGGTTAGAGTCGTTACGTGGCTCTTGGACTCCCTTCGACCCTGCCCGGCGGTCAGCCGTCCATCGGTGAGCTGTTGCGTGCGGGCACGCCCACGTTCTCCTTCGAGTTCTTCCCACCGAAGACCCCGGACGGCGAGCGGCACCTGTGGCAGGCCATCCGCGAGCTGGAGCCGCTGCGGCCGTCCTTCGTCTCGATCACCTACGGTGCCGGCGGGTCGACCCGGGACACGACCGTCTCGGTCACGGAGCGCGTCGCGACCGAGACCACTCTGCTGCCGATGGCGCACCTCACCGCGGTCAACCACTCGGTCGCCGAACTGCGCAACATCGTGGGGCGCTACGCGGGGGCCGGCATCCACAACGTGCTCGTCGTGCGCGGCGACCCGCCCGGCGACCCGCAGGGCGAGTGGGTGCCGCACCCGCGCGGCCTCACGTACGCCCACGAGTTGGTCAGCCTCGTGCGGGACTCGGGCGAATTCTGCGTCGGTGTGGCCGCCTTCCCCGAGAAGCACCCCCGCTCGCCTGACTTCGAGTCCGAGGTGCGCCACTTCGTGGCCAAGGTCCGCAGCGGCGCCGACTTCGCGATCACCCAGTTCTTCTTCCGTTGGGAGGACTGGTGCCGGCTGCGCGACGCGGTGGTCGCCGCTGGCTGCGACGTGCCGATCATCCCGGGCATCATGCCCGTCACCAACGTCAGCCAGATCGAGCGGATGGCCACGCTCTCCGGGGCCGTCTTCCCGCAGGACCTGGCCGAGCGGCTGCGCGCCGTGGCGGACGACCCGATCGCCGTGCGCGCCATCGGGGTGGAGTTCGCCACGCGCCTGTCCGAGCGGCTCCTCGCGGAGGGCGCGCCGGGGATCCACTTCATCACCCTCAACCGGTCGACGGCTACCCGCGAGGTGTGGCAGAACCTCAGCCTGGGCGCCCAGGTGTAGCCGGGCGACGGCGGCGGGCGACGCGATGGGCACGCCAGGGCTGAATCTGCCCTGGGACTCGGATGACGACGGGGCCACCGCCGTCCCGCTCGTCACGGTCACCAGTGGGATCGGGCGGGGCACCAACCGGCTCGGTCGGCTGCTCAGCCGCGTCCGGGTGGCGCCCTGGCTGCTGCGTACGCTCTCGGTCGTCTGTAGTGTCGCCGCGCTGCCGGTCGCGGCCTATCGCGACGGTGCCCCGGCCGTCGCGGCCGGTCTGGTGCTCGTGGCCGGCGTGGCGGGCACCCTCGACGGGCCGGTGGCCGCGAGTACGGGCCGGCTCACCCGGCTCGGCGTCGTCTACGACCCGGTGACCGACCGGGTGTGCGAGGTCTGCTGGCTGGCGGTGCTGTGGCTGCTGGGCGGGCCGGCCGGGGCGGTGGTGGCCACCGGCGTGCTGACCGGCGTGTTCGAGTACATCCGCGCTCGCGCGGTGCTCGTCGGGATGAGCGGGCGCGGGGTCGCGACCATCGGCGGGCGCGGTGTGCGGGTCGCTGTCGTCGTGCTCGGCCTGACCGCCGCCGGGCTGGGCGGGCTCACCAGCACCGATCTCGTGGCCGGCATCGCCACGGTCACCGTGTTCGTGTGGGCCGCGCTGGCCTTCGTCGGCCTGATCCGACTGGTTTCCACCGTCCGCGACACGCTGGCCTGACCGCCCGGGCGCCGGTCAGGTGGGCGGCAACGGCAGCGGCCGGCCCAGAATCGCGAACGGCCGGTCGTCGCCGGGAAAGCGCATCCGGCGCACCACGTCGACAAACCCGTGGGCCCGGTAGAGCCGCCACGCGCGGGACGACTCGTCGGCGACCTCCGGCGTGGAGAGCAGCACGACCCGGCCCGGGGCGCCGTCGAGCAGCCCGCGCAGGAGCCGGGTGCCCAGACCGCCACCCTGGGCCTCCGGGAGGACGTGCAGCTCGACCAGCTCGTACGCGTCGGTGAGCCAGCGGCGGCGTTCGCCCCGGCGGATGGCACCGCGCACCTGGTCGTGCCACCACTGGCCGGCGGTCGACAGGTAGCCGTAGCCGAAGCCCAGCACGGCGTCGTTCTCGTCGAGGGCGGCCACGGCACGAAAGCCCGCCCGGCGGGCATGCGCGGTGATGAAGCCGCGCCGCGCCGAGACCAGGTCCGGGGGGTAGCCCATCGCGGCCGCGTAGACGGCGAGCACCTCGTCGAGACGCCCGACCAGCTCGTCGGCCGTCCACCGGACCAGGACAGGCGACCCCACGCTCATGCCACTTCGGCGGGGGTGCCGGCGGTGATGCGGACCAGTTCGGCGAAGGTCGTGGGGAAGACCGCCCGGGGTACGCCGCCGGCGGCCCAGATCTCGTCGTACTGCGCCAGGGCGGTGTCGACCAGGGTGCGGACCGGCTTGGGGTGGCCGAGCGGAGCGACCCCGCCGATCGGCTGGCCGGTGTGCTCACGCACGAACTCCGGCGTGGCCCGGCGCACCGCTGCCGCCCCGAGGACGGCCGCGACCTTGGCGGTGTCGACCCGGTGCGCGCCCGAGGTGAGGACGAGCAGCGGGTCACCGTCGGCGGCGAAGATGAGCGAGTTGGCGATCTGCCCGACGGTCACGCCGAGGGCCTCGGCGGCAGCGGCGGCCGTGTGCACCGCGTCGGGCAGGATCCGGACCTGACCGGTCGCCCCGGCCGCGTCGAGCGCGTCCTGGACCGCGATCACGTTGGGGTGCTCCTGCATGCGTCCATCTTGGGGGACGCGACCGCGCGGCGCGGCCCGGGGGCGGTCGTGGCTCGCGGCTACCCGGCCGTCCTGCCAGGAATCGTTGCGAACTTGTCGGGGGTGAGGTTTACTCTGTACGAGTGTTCGAACACGGGTTCGATAATAGATCACGTGTTCGAGGGCGGGAGGACGTGTTCGCGGCACGTTCCTCCACCTGGGCCGGGCATTCGCGGGTTCGGCCCATGGGTGGGTTCGCTGCCCGCCACCCTCGACCCCTGGGTGGCGGGCGGTGGCCCCGACCGTTGGTCCGGCGTTCGCGTCGGACGGCTGGCCGGGTGGGGTGTGGGGAAGCTCCTCACCCGGCCAGCACCGGCACAGACAACACGCTGCCCTTCTCCGCAGCGACGACAGAAGCGACGACAGACGTGCGGGCCGTCGTGGCCCGCAGCGGAGGAGTGATGTCGTGATGGTGCCTGTCTCCGTCGGCTCGACCGCCCCACCGGTGAACGCGCGCCCGACGACGGCCCGCACGCCGGCGGCCCGCACACCGACGACGCTGCCGGCGCACGTCCTGCCGCACCGCACCCCGGTCGAGCTGCTCATCCTGGCCCGCCGCGGGCTCGTGGAGGCGGCCCGCACCGAGGCGGACGGGCTGCGTTACGCCACCGCCCACCTGGCCGCGCTGCGGGCGGCGGCCGCCGTCCTGGCCGCCCGGGCCCGACCCGGCGTCGGGCGCCGCAGCCGGGTCACCAGCGTGTGGGCCCTGCTCGTGCTCGTCGCGCCCGAGCTGGGCGAGTGGGCCGCGTTCTTCGCCGCCGGGGCCAACAAGCGCGCGGCCGCCGAGGCGGGCATCGCCCGCGCGGTCTCCACCCGCGAGGCCGACGACCTGCTGCGGTCCGCCGGTCAGTTCGTCGACCTCGTCGCCGACGAGCTCGGGCTCGCCTACCAGCCGGCCATCGAGGGCCTGGCCTCCTGATCTCCCACCGCCCCTAGCGGGTCACCGCCCGCACACAGCACAGTCAGCACCAACAGCACAGCCAGCACCACAGCACAGCGAAGAACAGAGGTCGTCGTGGCAGACGTCGTGGCGCTGCGGCGGTCGGACCGGCCGTCGCAGGTCGCCGTTGCCGTCGCGGAGGCCGTCCCGACCGGGGCGGCGCCCGCGCCGCCGACGGCCGTGGAACCCGCGCCGCCCACCGGGCCGTCCGCGCGACCCACCGGGCCGTCCGCGCCGCCCACCGGGCCATCCGCGCCGTCTACCAGGCCGTCCGCGCGTCCCGCCGGGGAGCCGAACGGCCTGCACCGGTTGCGGGCCAGCGGGTTGATCCGGCCGGCGAGCGCGCCGGCCGACCCGACCGGGGTCGCCCACGTCCTGCCGGTCGAACCGGCCCTGGCCCGGCTGCTGCCATGGGGTGGCCTGCGGCGCGGCGGCACGGTCGCGGTGGCGCCCGGGGCCGCGCCCGGGGCCACCTCCCTGCTCTACGCGTTGCTCGCCGACGCCGTCGCGGCGGGGGCCTGGTGCGCCGTGGTGGGGCGCCCCGATCTCGGCCTCGTCGCCGCGGCCGAGGCCGGCGTGGACCTGTCCCGGCTCGCGCTCGTGCCGGCGCCCGGCCCCGACTGGGTCAGCGTGGTCGCCGCCCTCCTCGACGGCGTGGACATCGTCGTGGCCGCCACGCCCGGCCCGGTGTCCGCCGCGACCAGCGGCCGGCTGGCCGCGCGCGCCCGCCAGCGGGGCAGCGTACTCGTCCCCTTCGGACAGTGGGCCGGGGTGGACCTGACGTTGACCGTCAACGACGGGCACTGGTCCGGCCTCGAACCGGGCCGGGGCCGGCTGCGACGCCGCGAACTGACGGTCGCCGCCGTCGGCCGGGGCGGCGCCACCCGATCGCGCCGCGCCACCCTCCGCCTGGGCGACCCGCCCACCCCCGCGACGGCACCCGCCGGGGAGGCCGCCGGCCTGCGCCTCGTGCGCGCCGAGGAGGTGGCGTGAGCGAGCGACAGCGTCGCAGCGCAGCGGAGGTGACCGCGTGACCGAGCGCGTGCTGCTGGTGTGGTGCCCGGACTGGCCGGTGATCGCCGCGGGCCTCGTCGAGGGCGTCGACGTGCACCGGCCCGTCGCCGTCCTGCACGCCAACCGGGTCATCGCCTGCTCCGAGGCCGCTCGCGCCGAGGGGGTACGGCGGGGGTTGCGTAAGCGGGAGGCACAGGGCCGCTGCTCGGGACTGGTCGCCGTGGAGCACGACCCGGTCCGCGACGCCCGGGCGTTCGAGCCGGTCCTCGCGGCGGTCGAGGAGCTCACCCCCGGCGTCGCGGTCGTCCGCCCGGGCGCGTGCGCGTTGCCGGCCCAGGCGCCGGGCAACTACTACGGCGGGGAGGAACGGGCCGCCGAGCGGCTCGTGGAGCAGGTGGCCCTGCGGTGTCAGGTCGAGGCGCAGGTCGGCGTCGCCGACGGGGTCTTCGCCGCCCTGCTCGCCGCCCGGCAGGGGCAGCTCGTGCCGCCGGGGCGGACGCCGGCCTTCCTCGCCGGCATGGACATCCGCACCCTCGACCGGCCCAACCTCGCCGACCTGCTGCGCCGGCTCGGCGTGCGTACGCTCGGGGATTTCGCGGCGCTGCCCGCCGCGGACGTCCTGTCCCGGTTCGGCCCGGACGCGGCCTACGCCCACCGTCTCGCGGCCGGGGTCGCCGACGAGCGGCTCGTCCTGCGCGACCCACCGCCGGACCTCGCGGTCGCCGGCGAGTACGACCCGCCGTTGGAACGGGTCGACGCGGCCGCCTTCGCCGGCCGGACGCTCGCCGAGCGGCTGCACGAGCGGCTCACCGGCCACGGGCTGGCCGCGACCCGGCTGGGCATCGAGGCGCGCACCGCCGCCGGTGAGGAGCTGCACCGGGTGTGGCGCCACGACGGGCTGCTCGACGCGGCCGCCATCGCCGACCGGGTGCGCTGGCAGCTCGACGGCTGGCTGTCCGGCACGGCCCGCACCGCCGAAGGGGGCCGCCCGAGCGCCGGCATCGACCGGCTGCGCCTGCTGCCCGACGGGCTGGTCGCCCAGGCAGGCCTGCAGGCCGGGCTGTGGGGCGAGGTCGGCGAGGCGGAGGCCCGGGCGCGGCGCGCACTCGTGCGGGTGCAGGGCATGCTCGGCCCGGAGGCCGTGGTCACCGCCGTCGCCGACGGCGGGCGCGGTCACGACGACCAGGTCCGGCTCGTGGTCTGGGGAGACGAGCGCGTCCCCGGCCCGGCCGCCCAGGCCCCGTGGCCGGGCCGGCTGCCCGCGCCGTCGCCCGCCGTCGTGCCGCCCGACCCGACCCCGGCCACCGTCCTCGACGCGACCGGCGCGCCGGTGTCGGTCACCGCGCGACTGGCGATGAGCGGCGCGCCCGCCCGCATCGCGATCGGCCGCGACCGGCCCGTCGACATCGCCGCGTGGGCCGGCCCGTGGCCGGTGGACGAGCGCTGGTGGGCCCCCACGGAGGCGCGGCGCATGGTCCGCCTGCAGCTCCAGCTCGCCGACGGCCGCGCGCTGCTCGTCGCGCTCGCCGGCGGCCAGTGGCAGGTGGTAGCCGTCTATGACTGAGGGACGCGGCCCGGTGGACATGTGTCGTCGCGGCGGGTGTTGCTACCAAACGTCCATAGGGGTTCCACAGCGGTTCCACAAAAGTGCGGTCCCGGATCGGGGCCACTGATGGGCTGGAACAACCCGCCGGTGCCGTGGTCGGAGGTCGAGCGCGTGCTCTCGGGGCGCGGGCCCGTCGTGCACGATCCGATCACCATCGACCACGGTGACGGCGGCGACACGCCCGCCTGGACCCGCAAGCGCCCGCCGTACGAGGCCCCCGAGGTCGTCCGCGACGAGTCCACCGTGGACTACGCGGAGCTGCACTGCCACACCAACTTCAGCTTCCTCGACGGGGCGAGCCAGCCGGAGGAGCTGGTGGAGGAGGCGGTCCGGCTGGGACTGACCGGGCTCGCGGTCACCGACCACGACGGCTTCTACGGCGTGGTCCGCTTCGCGGAGGCCGCCGCCGCGTACGGGCTGCCCACGATCTTCGGCGCCGAACTGTCGATGGGCCTGCCGAAGCGGCAGAACGGGGAGGCCGACCCGGCCGGCAACCACCTGCTCGTGCTGGCCCGGGGCACGGACGGGTACGCCCGGCTGGGCACGGTCATCGCCGAGGCGCAGCTGGCCGGCGGCGAGAAGGGCCGCCCGGTGTACGACCTGGAACGCACCGCCGACGCCCTGCGCGGGCACGTTCAGCTGCTGACGGGCTGCCGCAAGGGCCACGTGCCCGAGGCGCTGCGCGTCGACGGGCCGCAGGCGGCGGCGTGGGAGCTCGACCGGCTGGTCGACCTGTTCGGCGCCGGGCACGTCGCGGTCGAGCTGACCGACCTGGGCGACCCGACCGACAGCGACCGCAACGACGCCCTCGCGGCGCTCGCGCGCAGCCGCAAGCTGCGCGTCGTCGCCACCAACAACGTCCACTACGCGCACCCGCGCAACCGGCGCCTGGCCACCGCCGTGGCCGCGGTGAGAGCGCGGCGCAGCCTCGACGAGCTCGACGGGTGGCTGCCCGCCGCGGCCACCGCGCACCTGCGCGCCGGGGCGGAGATGGCGCGCCGCTTCGCGGCCTATCCCGACGCGGTCACCAACGCGGCCGCCCTGGCCGGGGAGCTGGCGTTCGACCTGAGCCTGGTCGCCCCGAAGCTGCCCGACTACCCGCTGCCCGAGCCGGGCCACACGGAGATGACCTGGCTTCGCCACCTCGTCGAGGAGGGGGCCAGGCAGCGCTACGGCACCCGCGAGCAGCGCCCCGACGCGTACAAACAGATCGACCACGAGCTGAACATGATCGATAAGCTCGGCTTCGCGGGGTACTTCCTGGTGGTCTATGACATCGTGCGGTTCTGCCGGGACAACCGGATCCTGTGCCAGGGGCGCGGGTCGGCGGCGAACTCGGCCGTCTGCTACGCGCTGTGGATCACCAATGTGGACGCGGTGCGCTGGGAGATGCTGTTCGAACGGTTCCTCGCGCCGGAGCGCGACGGGCCGCCCGACATCGACGTCGACATCCAGTCCGACCGCCGCGAGGAGGTCATCCAGTACGTCTTCGCGCGGTACGGGCGCCGGCACACCGCCCAGGTCGCCAACGTCATCTCCTACCGGCCGCGTTCGGCGGTGCGCGACATCGCCCGCGCGTTCGGCTACCCGCCCGGGCAGCAGGACGCGTGGAGCAAGCAGATCGACCGGTGGGGCGGGGTCGCGGCCGCCGACGTGGACGACATCCCGCCGCACGTCATCGAGTACGCCAACGAGCTGTTGACCTTCCCGCGCCACCTGGGCATCCATTCGGGCGGCATGGTGATCTGCGACCGGCCGATCATCGAGGTGTGTCCGGTGGAGTGGGCGAGCATGCCCGGCCGCACGGTGCTGCAGTGGGACAAGGACGACTGCGCGGCCACCGGTCTGGTCAAGTTCGACCTGCTGGGGCTCGGCATGCTCGCCGCGCTGCGCTCCGCGATGGACTTCGTCGACCCCGGTATGGACCTGGGCACGCTCGACCTGGCCGACGCCGAGGTCTACGACATGCTGTGCCGGGCCGACGCGGTCGGGGTGTTCCAGGTGGAGAGCCGCGCCCAGCTGGCGACGCTGCCCCGGCTGCGGCCCAGGGAGTTCTACGACCTGGTCGTCGAGGTGGCGCTGATCCGGCCGGGGCCGATCCAGGGCGGCTCGGTACACCCCTACATCCGCCGTCGGCAGGGCAGGGAAGCACCGACGCCGCCGCATCCGCTGCTCACGAAGGCCCTCGAAAGGACGTTGGGCGTGCCGCTGTTCCAGGAGCAGCTCATGCAGATGGCCATCGACGTGGGCGGGTTTGACGCGGCCGGCGCGGACGAGCTGCGCCGCGCCATGGGCTCGAAGCGCTCCGCCGAGCGGATGGGCCGGCTGCGCCAGCGCCTCTACGACGGCATGGCCGAGCGGGGCATCACCGGGCAGCTCGCCGACGACCTGTTCCTCAAACTGGCCGCGTTCTCCAGCTACGGCTTCCCGGAGAGCCACGCGATGAGCTTCGCGTACCTGGTGTTCGCCAGCGCCTGGTTCAAGCGCTACCACCCGGCGGCGTTCTGCGCGGCGCTCATCAACGCCCAGCCGATGGGCTTCTACTCCACGCAGAGCCTGGTCGACGACGCCCGCCGGCACGGCGTGACGTTCCGCCGCCCGGACATCAACGCCAGCGACGCGCCGTGCACCCTGGAGCCGCCCGCGCAGCCGGGCGGGCCGCGCAACGGGCCGGGGTCGCCGCCGACGCTGTGGGGCGTGGGCGGGCCGGTGGTGCGCCTCGGGCTGGCCGAGGTGCGCACGATCGGCACGGAGCTGGCCGAACGGATCGTCGCGGAACGCACGCGCGGCGGGCCGTACCGGGACCTGCGGGACCTGGCCCGGCGCGTGGCCGCGACCGGCCGGCCGCTGACCACAGCGCAGCTGGAGGCGCTCGCCACCGCGGACGCGTTCGCCTGCTTCGGGCTGGACCGCCGCGCGGCGTTGTGGGCGGCCGGGGCCGCGGCGCAGGAGCGGCCCGACCGCCTCGCCGGGACAACCCCGGGCGTACGCGCGCCCGCGCTGCCCGGCATGGACGACGTGGAACGCATGGTGGCGGACGTGTGGGCGATCAACCTGTCGCCGGACGCCCATCCGGTGGGGTTCGCCCGGGCGGCCCTGGCCCGGCGCGGCGCGCTACCGGTGCGGGCGCTGCCGGACCGTCGCCACGGCGAGCGCGTGCTCGTCGGCGGGATCGTCACCCACCGGCAGCGCCCGGCGACGGCCGGCGGCATCACGTTCCTCAACCTGGAGGACGAGACGGGCATGCTGAACGTCGTCTGCTCGCCCGGCCTATGGCACCGCTACCGCCGGGTGGCGCGCACGGCCCAGGCGATGCTCGTGCGGGGCCGGCTGGAGATCGTCGACAGTGTGGTGAACCTGGTCGCCGACCACCTGGAACCGCTGGCCCTGCCGGTCACCGGCCGGTCGCGTGACTTCCGCTGAGCGGCGCCGACTCACCGAGCGCGTTGGGCCGACCACGCAGCAGCGCGCGGACGGTCTCGGCGTAGTCGTTGGCGGCCGTCGACAGCTGCCGGGCCCCCAGCGCGGCGGTCATCGACGTGCCGCGCAGGCCGCCGGTGAACTCGATGGTGACCTCGCCGTCGGTCACCACGAGCACGGGCTCACCGAACTCGTCGTAGTCGATGCGGGCGGTGACGTCGCGCAGGTCCAGACTGGCCATCGCTGGCGGGTCCGTCGGGTCGCGGTGCGAAGACGGCATAGCACCACTACTCCTCAGCTTCAGGGCCGGGACGGACCGATGGTAAGGCGGTACTCGCACGTAACCTATCGGTCGACTGGTCTCATTGGATCGTGCATGAAGGGGGAAGGGTTACGCAGGGGTCATGACACGTAACGCTTGGTCGTCGTATAAAGGAACCAACGACCGGCAACGTCTGTGGCAATGGGTGCCACGCAATGGTGCATGTCCACCTAAATATGTGCAACCCTATGTTCATTCACTGGTCCTTTTGCGCCAGGGTCGCATGTCATGGCCGCGCCTTCGCGGCCGCGTACCCACGTGGGTGGGCGAACGCGACGCGCGGACCGGTGGCCTACTCTCGCAGGGTGAGCAGTTCGACCCACGCGCCCGCCGGCCCCCACGCCGCCGCGCGCACCGCGGTGGTCTGGCAGGTGCTGAGCGGCGAGCTTGACCGGCTCGGCGGTCCCGGGCTGCGCGTCGTCGACGTCGGCGGCGGCACGGGCGGGTTCGCCGTGCCCCTGGCCCAGCTCGGCCACCACGTCACCGTCGTGGACGCCAGCCCCGACGCCCTCGCGGCGCTGACCCGTCGGGCCACGGAGGCCGGCGTCGACGCCCGGGTCACGGCCGTGCAGGGCGACGGCGACGCCCTCGCCGACCTGGTCGCGCCGGACAGCACCGACCTCGTGCTCTGCCACAGCCTGCTCGAGATGGTCGACGACCCGGCCGGGGTGTCGACGGCGCTGGCCACGATCCTGCGCCCGGGCGGCGCCGCGAGCGTGGTGGTCGCCAACCGGGTGGCCGCCGCGCTGGCCCGGGCCATCAACGGGCAGGTCGACGCCGCCGTGGAGCTGCTGCGCGAGGCGCCGGGGGAGCGCCGCGAGCCCGCGTCGGGCGGCGGCGGCCGCGGCGCGGTGCGGCGCCGCTTCGACGTGGCCGAGGCCACGGACCTGCTCACCGCCGCGGGCCTCACGGTCGTGGAGATCCACGGCGTACGGGTCGTCGCGGACCTCGTGCCGGGCGCCGTGCTGGAACGCGAGCACGAGGCGCTGCTGGCGTTCGAGCTGACCGCCGCCGGCCGCTCGCCCTACCGCGACATCGCCACGCAGCTGCACCTGCTGGCCCGCCGGCCGTGAGCGGGCTGGAGACCGTCTCGCCCCGGTACGGCGAGGCGAGCCTGGCCGACCTCTTTCCCGGCGCGCTGGCCGCGCTCGGCGTACCCGGCTCCAGCGACCCGATCGGCCTGTCGACCGGCCCGCTGGCCGGGGTACGCAAGGTCGCCGTGCTGCTCGTCGACGGCCTCGGGCACCACCAGCTGCCGATCGCCGCGCCGCGGGCGCCGGCGCTGGCCGCCCTGGCGGCCGACTCCCGGTCCAGGACCCTGACCTCGGGCTTCCCGTCGACCACGCCGACCAGCCTGGCGTCGCTCGGCACGGGCGCCGCCCCGGGCGCGCACGGGCTCGTGGGCTTCCTGCTCAACGTGCCCGGCACCGACCGGGTGCTCAACCACATCCGCTGGGACGACGACCCCGACCCGCTGCGCTGGCAGCCGCTGCGCACCCAGTTCGACGTGGCCGCCGACCACGGCGTCGCCTCGTACGTGGTGGCCAAGCCCGAGTTCGCCGGCAGCGGGCTGACGACGGCGGCGTGGCGCGGCGGGCAGTTCGTCGGCGCCGCCGACCCGGAAGCCGTGGCCGCGCGCATGCTGCACGCGCTGGCGACCGCGCCCGCCCCGGCGCTGGTCTACGGGTACGTCCCGGACGTCGACCGCTGGGGACACGAGACGGGCGTCGGGTCCGCCCAGTGGTTCGACGCCGTACGCGACGTGGACCGCATGGTGGCCCGTCTCGTCGAGGGCCTGCCCGCGGACGCCGCGCTGCTGGTCACGGCCGACCACGGGCAGCTCAACGTGGCCGGCGGCCGGCGCGTCGACGTGGACACCGAGCCGGGCCTGCGCGACGGGCTGCGCGTCCTGGCCGGCGAGCCCCGCGTCCGTTACCTGCACACACTGCCCGGCGCCGCCGATGACGTGCTCGCCACCTGGCGCGGGGTGCTCGGCGGGGACGCGTGGGTGCTGCCCCGCGACGAGGCCGTGGCCGAGGGCCTGTTCGGGCCGGTCAGCGAGGCGCACCTGCAGCGCGTCGGCGACGTCGTGGCGATCTGCCGGGATCGCACCGTGCTGCTCGCCACCCAAACCTCCCCGGCGTCCGTGAGCCGGCAGGTCGCCGTGCACGGGTCGGTCACCGCGCTGGAGATGACGATCCCGCTGCTGGTCGCCCGTACCTGACAGTCACAGGGGCCGGATAACCTCCCCCCATGGGGCGCAGCCAGCAGATCCGCGGCTCCTCGTCCGGGGCGTACGGGCCGGACGGGGACGACACCGGCTGCCCCATCCTGCACGTCGACATGGACGCGTTCTTCGCCTCCGTGGAGATCCGCCGCCGGCCCGAACTGGCCGGCCGGCCCGTCGTGGTCGGCGGCGTCGGTCCGCGCGGCGTGGTCAGCTCCGCCAGCTACGAGGCCCGGGAGTACGGGGTGCGCAGCGCGATGCCCACCGCCCGGGCCCGTCGCCTGTGCCCGCACGCGATCTACATCCACCCTGATCACAAGGCCTACCAGGCCGCGTCGACCGCCATCATGGCGATCTTCCGGGACGTGACGCCGCTGGTCGAGCCGCTGTCCGTCGATGAGGCCTTCCTCGACGTCGCCGGCGCGACGAAGCTGTTCGGCCGGCCGGCCGAGATCGCGGCCGAGCTGCGCCGGCGCATCGCCGCCGAACAGGGCCTCACCTGCTCGGTCGGCGTGGCCGCCACGAAGTACGTCGCGAAGCTCGCCTCCACCCGGGCCAAGCCGGACGGCCTGTCGGTCGTGCCGGCCGCCGCGACGCTGGAGTTCCTCCATCCGCTGCCGGTGGAGGCGCTGTGGGGCGTCGGCGACCGTACGGCCGAGACGCTGCGCCGGCTCGGCCTGACCACGATCGGCGATGTCGCGGCGGCGCCGGCCGGCATGCTGCGCCACGCCGTGGGCAACGCCGCCGCCGCGCACCTGTCGGCGCTCGCGGCGGGGCACGACCCCCGCCGGGTGACCCCTGAGCGGGTCGAGAAGTCGATCGGCGCGGAGACGACGTTCGACACCGACGTGACCGACCCGCAGGTCATCCGCCGCACGCTGCTGGCCCTGTCCGGCACGGTCGCGGGCCGGCTGCGCACCGCTGGCCAGGCCGGACGCACTGTCGCGCTGAAGGTCCGGCTGGCCGACTTCACCACGCTGACCCGTTCGCGCACCCTGCACACCGGCACGGACGTGGCGCGGGAACTCTTCGACACGGCGTGGCAGCTTTTCCGCGCGCTCGCGCCGACCTCCCCGGTGCGCCTCGTCGGGGTGCGAGTTGAGTCACTCGGCCAGGTCGACGCAATGTCACGGCAGCTCACCCTGGGCGACCGCGAGGTCGGATGGCGCGAGGCGGAGCGTGCCGCGGACGCCGTAGCTGTCCGTTTCGGGCCGGGCATGATCCGTCCAGCGAGCCTCGTCTCAACAGTTGGCCAAGAACGCATCATCGATCCGCTTTCCGACCCGCTGCCCCCCTCGTAGACTTGCCCTATGCGGCCGATCGGCTGCTGGCGGTCTGCCGATCCCACGAGGTCGGCATGAGGACCGGGGAGGAGTGCCGTGCCGCTGTCCGAACACGAGCAGCGGCTGTTCGAGCAGATCGAACGGTCGCTGGCTGAGGACTCCAAGTTCGCCTCAGCCGTGCGCGCTAGTGACCCGCGCTTCCATGCGAGGCGACGGGTGCTGCTGGCGGGCTTCGGGGTGTTGGTCGGTCTCGCCCTGCTCATCTACGGCGTGGCCGCTCCGCTGCCACTGCTGGGCGTCGCCGGCTTCGTTGTCATGCTCGGCTCGGTCGCGTTCGCGATCCAGTCGGTGCGTCGCGCCCGCCACCCCGAGCTGCGCTCGGTCGGAGGCACGGCGAGCCGTTCCACCAAGGGGCGGCGCCCGTCTCTCATCGACCGCCTCGAGGACCGCTGGCGCCAGCGCCCCGAAGACCAGCTCTAGCGCCCCCCGCACGCGGGCTCACGAGCGCCGCGTGTCCGTTGCCGCCTAACCCAGGCGCGCGACGGACGCGCGGCGCTCGCCCTTGTGCGCCCCCGGCGGCGCCGGGGTGGGTGGCGCCCCGGTCGGGAGCGTCCGTCACGCCGGCGGCGCCCCGGAGCGGCACCGCCGGCAGGGGCCCTAGCGGCGGCCGGTGAGCAGGCGACGCGGGCTGAGGCGGGCGGCGAGCCGGTCGCGCCACCGACCCGTGCGGGCCACGGTGTAGCCGCTCGCGCGCAGCCACCGTAGCCGCCAGCGCAGCACGGTGGAGCGGGGCATGAAGGTCGCCGACAGGCGTTCCCAACGGGTGGCCTGCGCGGCGAAGGTGTCCCGGGCGCGGCGGACCGCTTCGTCGAGGCCGTCCGGCACGAGCGGCCGGCGGGCGTACCGGGCGAACTCCTCCGTGCGGGCCAGCTTGGTGACCGCCCGCTCGCCGTCGGTGTCCGTGCCGGTGACGGCGGCGAGGCGGTCGGCCGTCGCGCGGGGGGTCTCGGTCGGGTCGACGGGGATGGCGAAGTCCGTCATGGTGTCGAGCAGCTCGGCCCACGCCTGGTGGGCGTCGTGGCGGGCCTGGGCGATCCCCTGGGGGTCCGCGGACGACAGCAGGTCGCTCGGCCCGCCCCCGCCGGCCGCCGTGGCGACGTCCAGGGCGATCACCTGCTGGTGGCGCGACCGTCGGCGGCGGCGCAGCAGCTCGCGGCCGACCGCCGGGGCGGCCAGGACCACCAGGACGAGCAGCACGCCCAGGCCGGTGAGCCAGACCCACAGGGGGGCGCCGTTGTCACCGCCACCGGCCGCGCCGGGATCCTCCGGCCCCGCCTCCGGGTCGGTCGGCCCGGGGCTGGCCTCCGCCGTGGACCTGGGACCGGTGTCCGGATCGTCCTGCGCGCCCGGCGTCGTCGTGTCGACCAGGTCGGGCGCGTAGCCGGGGTCGACCGAGCCGGGCACGCTGGCCGACGGGGTCGCGTCGAACGGCACCCAGCCGAGGTTCGGGAAGTACACCTCGGTCCAGGCGTGCAGGTTGCGGTTGGTGAGCGTGACCTGGCCGTTGATGGCGTTCTCACCGCGGGTGAAGCCGAAGGCGACCCGGGCCGGGTAGCCGGCGGCGCGCACGAGCCACGCCAGGGCGGCCGCGTACTGGACGCAGAATCCCTGCCTGCCCCTGAGGAAGTCGACGATCGCGTTGCCGCTGTCGCCCTTGGGCACGTTCAGGTTGTACACGAACCGGTTTTCCGGGCCGAAGTAGTTGTAGAGGGCCCGAACCTTGTCGTACTGCGTGTCCTTGCCGGTGGTCAGCCGCTTGACCAGCGCGGTGATCTCCTGGACTTGGGGCACGGTGGTCAGCGTGACCTGCTCGTCGTTGAGGTAGGTGCCGGCCCGGCGCAGCGCGTCGGCCGTGTAGACGCGTCGGCTGTAGGTGACGGTGTAGGACTTGCGGACCGTGCTGGACTGACGGGACGCCACGACGTCGAACCGCCGGTCGAGGCCCCAGGTCGGGTCCAGCCCGTCGATGTCGATGGCCTCGAGGTAGATCGGGGCCAGGGGCATGTCGAAGTCGACGATCTCGATCCGGGCGCTGCCCTTCTCCAGGCTGGTGCCCTCGATGCGGGGCAGCGCCCGGTCGGGGTCGTTGGGCAGCGCGCGGTTACCGGCCGCGACCCGGCTGGTGAAGCCGTTCTCGTTGACCTGGTCGGCCACGCCGAAACGCAGGTAGTAGGGCGTCGGGTCGGAGTTGGTCACCCGGACCATCGGGTACGGCCGATCGCGCTGCAGCGACCCGGTGAGCATCGCGGTCAGGTCCACGGCGCCGCTGCCGCCTGTTCCGGCGCCCGTGCCGGTGCCGTTCGTGCCGCCGTTGGGCCGCAGCTTGTCGATGAGCCCGGTGGTGAGGCCCGGCGTGACGACCGGCAGCAGGACGGCGACGACGATGCCCACGATGCCCAGGCGGCGGCCGGCCGCGGCGAGCGGGGAGGGCTCCCACACGTCGATGTCGCGGCCCTCGCCGGTGAACCGGCGGCCGAACCGGCGCACCCGGTCGACGCTGTCGGTGATGAGCAGCCACAGGAAGCCGGCCGCGCCGAGCCCGAACTGGATGAACGACACGCTCGTGGTGAGCACCGCGACCGGTACGGAGTAGATGGCCAGCAGGGCGAGGCCGGCCAGGGCCGGGCGGCGCAGCCCGACCGCGCACAGGTCGACGATGATCGCGACCCCGCCGATGCCGAGCGTGACGATGAGCAGCAGCCCGTCCAGGTCCGGGACGGGCACGGCCTCCTGCTGGATGGCCGCCCCGGCCTCGCCGAGCAGCTCGCCGAAGTGCCGGAACGTCTCCGCGGTCGGGATGAAGCCGACGAACTCCGCGCCGGTGGGGAAGTAGAGCGTGAGGATGACCGTGAGGGCGGCCATCATGAGCAGGGTCTGGCCCCACAGGGGGACGCGCAGCCTGCGCGCGATCATCGCGGTACCGACGACCGCGATGACGGCCCCGCTGGCGTAGAAGAACCAGCTCCACGACGAGAAGATGCTGAGCAGGCTCATCGAGCCGAGCATGGTGACGATGCCGCCGATGACGGCCACGTGGTGGCGGCTGTTCATCGCGCCTCCCCGCCCACGGGGGTGGTGACCCGGGAGACCGTCTCGGCCATGGTGGCCCGCAGCGCGAAGCCCTGCGTGCCGCGCGCCGCCTGCGGCCACAGCGCCGAAAGGGAGGCGCCGTGGCTGACGCCGATGAGCCGCCAGCCGCCGCGCAGCAGCGTGACGGCCGCCGCGTCGTGCACGGGGTCCGGCTGCGCGTCCGGCGGGGGCCGCCAGCTCGTCGCGTCGATGAGCAGGCCCAGGCAGGTGGTGCCCGACGAGCGCAGCGCGCCGAGCAGTTCCGCCTCGGCGACCGTCAGCTGGCCGAGCACGGCGACGATCATGCCGCCGTCGGAGCGGCGGCGGACCCGCTCGACGAGGGTGCCGATGTCGTGCGCCGCCGAGGTCGTCGCCTCGGCGAGCCCGTCCAGGATGACGCCCTCGCCGGCCCGCTCGGCGGCGTCGATGTCGAGCCCGCCGCCGGTCACGAGCCGCACCTTGTACCCGTTGCGGCGCAGGTGAAGCGCGATGCTGGCCGCGGCGGAGACGGCCCATTCGAAGCTCGCGGTGGGCCCGTCGCCCCGGTGTCCCTGCTTGCGGGTGTCGAGCACGACCGTGGCGCGGCTGTCCCAGGGCTGCTCCTCGCGGCGCACCATGAGTTCCCCGACGCGCGCGGTGGAGCGCCAGTGCACCCGGCGCAGGTCGTCCCCGTCGCGGTACTCCCGGGTGGCGACGTCGTCCTCGCCGTGCACGGCGACCGACCGGGCCCGGCTGTCGCCCGCGCCCGCGAACTCCCCGGCGAGGCGCACGTTGGGCAGGTCGACCGTCTGCGGCACCACGGTGAGCTTGCCGACCGTGGAGAACGCGCGGGTCAGCTCGCACAGGCCGAACGGGTCCGTGACCCGCACGGCCAGCGGGCCGACGTCGAAGCGGCCGCGCATCTCGGCCCGGACCGTGTACGCGACCGTGGACGAGCCCTGCCCCGACAGCCGCTCCAGGACCAGCCGTGGCCGGCTGCCCAGGGCGTACGGGAGGCGGTCCTCCAGCATGAGCGTGCCCGTGGGCAGCCGGGACAGGTTGGTCAGCCGCAGCATGATCCGCGAGGGCGAGCCGACCGGCACGCGGACCGGCTCGATCCAGCGGATGCACGACAGCCGGAACCGGGTCTGGCCCACGTACAGGGCGGCGAGCAGCGGCAGCGCGGCGAGCAGCACGGCCACCCGCAGCAGGTCCTTCTCGCCGAGGATGACCGCGGACAGGCCAGCCGCCACCGCCGCCGCCAGGAACGACCGGCCGCGGGTGGTCAGGCCGCGTAGGGCGGTGCGCACGTCAGCGCCTCCGGCCGTCCGTGTCGTAGCGGTGCTCGCCGCCGGTGCGCGGGCTCAGCGCGGGGCGTGGGCGCTCAACCGGCAGCGGAAGCCGGTGGATGATGTCGGCCAGGATCGCGTCCGTCGTGCGCCGGGCCAGCTGCGCCTCGGCGGTCGGGATGATCCGGTGCGCGAGAACGGGCACGGCCAGGGCCTGCAGGTCGTCCGGGAGCACGTAGTCGCGCCCGTCGAGCGCGGCGACGGCCCGCGAGGTGCGCAGCAGCTGCAGCGTGGCCCGGGGCGAGGCGCCCAGGCGCAGGTCGGTCGACTCGCGCGTGGCGGTGACCAGGTCCACGGCGTACTGCTTCACCGACGGCGCGACGTGGATGTCGCGCACCGTGGCGATCATGCGCCGGACGGTGACCGCGTCGGTGACCGGGTTCAGGTCGTCGAGCGGGTCGTGGCCCCCGTGGTGGTCCAGCATGGCCAGCTCGGCCTGCTGGTCGGGGTACCCGACGGCGATGCGGGCGGTGAACCGGTCGCGCTGGGCCTCGGGCAGCGGATACGTGCCCTCCATCTCGATCGGGTTCTGCGTCGCCACGACCATGAACGGCGTGTGCACGAAGTAGGTGACGCCGTCGACCGTGACGTGCCGCTCCTCCATGCACTCCAGCAGGGCGGACTGCGTCTTCGGCGAGGCGCGGTTGATCTCGTCCCCGACCACCAGGTTGGCGAACACCGCGCCCGGCTTGAACTCGAACTCGCGCGTCTCCTGGTTGTAGACGCTCACCCCGGTCACGTCGCTGGGCAGCAGGTCGGGGGTGAACTGGATGCGGCGGACCGAGCAGTCGATCGAGCGGGCGAGCGCCTTGGCGAGCTTGGTCTTGCCCACGCCCGGCACGTCCTCGATCAGCAGATGTCCCTCGGCGAGCAGGACGGCCAGAGCGAGCCGCACCGTGGCCGTCTTGCCCTCGATCACCTGCTCGATGTTCGCCACGATCGCGCTGGCCTGCCGGCCGAATTCCTCGGGGCTCAACGGCTCGCCGAGCTCATCCCCCGTGCGCTGCGGAATCGTCACCGGCGTCTCCTCCTCGTCGAACCACGCCTCGTGGTAACGACGCACGGGCGCGTAGATCGGTTCGCGGGAAGTGCGTGAGCGGACGTGCCTTCCCGCGAAGACCCCCGCATCCTTACAGGTTAACCACGCCTTGTGGGTACCTGCCGAACGCGAATGTCCGGTCGGTGCCCGACGAATGACCATATCGACGGCCAAAGCTCTCCGCCCCTCCGCGGTGGAGCGCCCGCCGGGCGACGCGGTACACTGCGGGCATGGCCGGGACATTCCTGCTTCTTATCGAGCCGTGCTGACCAGGCTCCACGTCGGCACGGCCACCCCTCCTGCGCGAGGGGCTTTTTTATGTCCAGCCCCGGCTCATGATGGTTCTAGACGAGGATAGGAAGCAGACCATGACGCAGGACGCCGAGATCCCCGCCCACCGCTACACGGCGGCGCTGGCGAACGAGATCGAGTCGCGTTGGCAGCGCCGCTGGGCCGCCGACGGCACCTTCAACGCCCCCAACCCGTCCGGTGACCTGGCCGACCCGGACCACCCCCGGGCGACCGCCCCGCCGCTGTTCGTGCTGGACATGTTCCCGTACCCGTCCGGCGCCGGCCTGCACGTCGGGCACCCGCTGGGCTACATCGGCACGGACTGCTTCGCCCGCTTCCAGCGGATGACGGGGCACAACGTGCTGCACTCCATGGGCTTCGACGCGTTCGGTCTGCCGGCCGAGCAGTACGCGGTGCAGACCGGCCAGCACCCCCGGATCACCACCGAGGCCAACATCGTGCGCTACCGCGAGCAGCTGCGGCGGCTGGGCCTGGGCCACGACCCGCGCCGCTCGGTGGCCACCATCGACGTGTCCTACTACCGCTGGACCCAGTGGATCTTCCTGCAGATCTTCAATTCCTGGTACGACGCGGACGCCGGTAAGGCCCGGCCGATCGCGGAGCTGGAGAGTGAATTCGCCGAGGGCCGCCGCCCGACGCCCGACGGCCGGGCCTGGGCGCACCTGTCCGATGTGGAGCGCCGGCGGATCATCAACGACTACCGCCTGGCGTACGTGTCGGAGGCGCCGGTGAACTGGTGCCCCGGCCTGGGCACGGTGCTGGCCAACGAGGAGGTCACCGCCGACGGCCGCTCCGAGCGCGGCAACTTCCCGGTCTTCAAGCGGAGCCTGAAGCAGTGGATGATGCGCATCACCGCGTACGGCGACCGGCTGCTGGCCGACCTGGACCTGCTGGACTGGCCCGAGCCGATCAAGCTGCAGCAGCGCAACTGGATCGGCCGCTCCACGGGCGCGCACATCGACTTCCCGACCGGCGCGGGCCCCATCCGCGTCTTCACCACCCGGCCCGACACGGTCTTCGGCGCCACGTACATGGTGCTGGCCCCCGAGCACGAGCTGGTCGACCAGCTGATCCCGAACGTCTGGCCGGCGGGCACGAAGCAGGCGTGGACGGGCGGGCACGCCACGCCGGGTGAGGCCGTCTCGGCGTACCGACGCTTCGCGGCCGCCAAGTCGGACGTGGAGCGGCAGGCCGACGCGAAGGAGAAGACCGGCGTCTTCGTCGGCGCCTACGCGACGAACCCGGTCAACGGCGCCCAGATCCCGGTGTTCATCGCGGACTACGTCCTGGCCGGCTACGGCACGGGCGCGATCATGGCGGTGCCCGGCCAGGACGAACGCGACTGGGCGTTCGCCGAGGTCTTCGACCTGCCGATCATCCGCACGGTGCAGCCGACGCCGGGCTTCGACGGCAAGGCGTTCACCGGCGACGGCCCGGCAATCAACAGCTCCGCCGACGGGATCTCCCTGGACGGCCTGGGCGTCGCCGAGGCCAAGGCGCGCATCATCGCCTGGCTGGAGGAGAACGAGCACGGCACGGGCGCGGTCACGTACCGCCTGCGCGACTGGCTGTTCAGCCGCCAGCGGTACTGGGGCGAGCCGTTCCCGATCGTCTACGACGACTCCGGCCTGCCGATCGCCCTGCCCGAGTCGATGCTGCCGGTCGAGCTGCCCGAGGTCGACGACTTCTCGCCGCGCACCTTCGACCCGGACGACGCGGACACCTCGCCGGAGACGCCGCTGTCGCGCCGCAAGGACTGGGTCGAGGTCGAGCTGGACCTGGGCGACGGGCCGCGCACCTACATCCGCGAGACCAACACGATGCCGCAGTGGGCGGGCTCCTGCTGGTACGAGCTGCGCTACCTGGACCCGACCAACGAGACGCAGCTGGCCGACCCGCAGATCGAGCGGTACTGGATGGGCCCGGACGGCGACATCGGCGGCGTCGACCTGTACGTCGGCGGCGCCGAGCACGCCGTGCTGCACCTGCTGTACGCGCGCTTCTGGCACAAGGTCCTGTACGACCTGGGCCACGTGTCCAGCGTGGAGCCCTACCGGCGCCTGTTCAACCAGGGCATGATCCAGGCCCCGGCCTACACGGACTCGCGGGGCACCTACGTCGAGGCCAGCGAGGTCGAGCAGGTCGGCGACCAGTTCTTCTACCGGGGCGAGCCGGTCAACCGTGAGTTCGGCAAGATCGGCAAGTCCCTGAAGAACGTCGTCACCCCGGACGACATGTGCGCCGAGTACGGCGCGGACACCTTCCGGGTGTACGAGATGTCGATGGGCCCGCTGGATGTGTCGCGCCCCTGGGACACCCGCGCGGTGATCGGCTCGCAGCGGTTCCTGCAGCGCGTGTGGCGCCTGATCGTCGACGAGAGCACCGGCGCCCTGCGGGTGACGGACGCGCCCATCGACGACGAGACCAACAAGCTGCTGCACCGCACGATCGACGGCGTCCGCGCCGACATGGCGGAGCTGCGCTTCAACACGGCCATCGCCAAGCTGATCGAGCTGACCAACCGGGCCACCGCGGTCGGCGCGGCGGGCACGCCCCGGGCGCTGGCGGAGGCGCTGACCCTGATGGTCGCCCCGTTCGCCCCGCACCTGGCCGAGGAGCTGTGGCATCGCCTGGGCCACGACTCCACGATCGCGTACGCCGACTTCCCGCAGGCCGACCCGGCCCTGCTGGTCGCCGAGTCCGTGACGTACCCGGTGCAGGTCAACGGCAAGGTCCGCGGTCGCATCGAGGTCGCGGCCGACGCGCCGGAGGACGCGGTGCGCGCGGCGGCCCTGGCCGAGGTGGCCGCTCACCTGGGCGGCAAGGAGCCCCGCAAGGTGATCGTCGTGCCGGGTCGGATGGTCAGCGTCGTCGCGTAGGCACGCGGGCGGTGACCGGGCGGCCGATTAACCCGGTCCTAACACGCATGACGCACCATGGATGGATGAATCGTCGCGCGGTACGTATCGGGTGCGAGTTCGTGCACGACGCTGCCCAGCCGACGCCGACGGTGTTCCAGGTGCAACCGCGCGACGAGGCCCCGGTCACGCTCGCGCGGCAGGAGTGGTCGACCGAGCCCGAGATCGTGACCCGGCGCTACGTCGACCACTACGGCAACCCGTGCCTGCGGGCGGTGCTGCCGGCCGGGCGGTCGGTGCTGCGCTACGACGCGCTGGCGCTCGTGCCGGACAGCACCGAGGACGTCGACCTCGACGCCCCGGAGCTGTCGCCCGAGCAACTGCCCGACGACGTGCTGCTCTACACGCTGCCCAGCCGGTACTGCCTGCCGGACGTGCTCGGGGACGTGGCCTGGCGGGAGTTCGGCAACCACCCGCCGGGCTACCGGCGCGTACAGGCGATTATTGATCATCTGCACGAGCGGGTGACCTTCCGCTACGGCAGTAGCACCGCGACCACCACGGCCGCGGACGTGTACGAGGCCGGCTTCGGCGTGTGCCGTGACTTCGCGCACCTGGCGATCACCTTCTGCCGCGCGCTGAACATCCCGGCCCGCTACGTGTTCGGCTACCTGCCCGACATGGACGTGCCGCCCGACCCGGCGCCGATGGACTTCGCGGCGTGGATGGAGGTCTGGCTCGGCGACCGCTGGTGGACGTTCGACCCGCGCAACAACGCCGCCCGCAAGGGCCGCATCCTCATCGGTCGCGGCCGGGACGCCTCCGACGTGGCGATGGCGACGACGTTCGGCGCGCCGCGGCTGGAGTCCATGGTGGTGTGGGCCGACGAGGAGGCCCCGTGAACCCGCTGTGTGACGCGCCGACCCTCGACCACACCGCGCTCGACCTCGCCGCCGCGGACAGCCTCACCTTCCGGCTGTGTCAGACGTTCCGCTACACCTACGCGACCCCGATCGAGTCGCTGCGCCACCGGCTGGTCGTCGTGCCGCCCACCCGGCACGGCGAGGTGCACCTGCGCGGCGCACGCGTCGCCGTCGAGGGCGCGGCCGCCAGGCGGCGCACGGTCCGCGACGCCATGGGCAACACGGTCGTACGCTTCACGGTCGCGCACGTCGAGGAGTACGTGGAGTTCCAGCTCCAGGCGATCCTTGAGCGGGTGCGCGGCGCGGGGCCGGTGCTGCTGCCCGCCACGGCGCTGCGCGATCCGCGTCACCTGCTCGCGAGCCGGCTCACCGAGCCCGACGACGCGCTGCTCGCCCTCGCCGCTGACGCCCGCGCGCACGGCCCGGACCCGTTGGCCGTCGCCGACCGGCTGTGCGTCGAGACGCACCGCCGCATGCGGTACGAGTTCGGCGTCACCACGGTCGAGACCACAGCGGCCGAGGCGCTCGCCGCGGGCCGGGGGGTGTGCCAGGACTACGCGCACATCATGGTGTCGGCCTGCCGGGCGGCCGGGGTGCCGGCCCGCTACGTGTCCGGGCACCTGCTCAGCCAGGGCGGCACGCACGCGTGGGTGGAGGTCATCGTGGCCCACCCGTCGGGTGCCGAGGCGGTCGCCTTCGACCCGTGCCACGCCCGCCGCGCCCACGCCGGCTACGTCACGGTGGCGACGGGCCGCGACTACGCCGACGTGGCCCCCACCTCCGGCACCTATGCCCGCGGCGGCCCCGGCGACCTGACCTCCCGCCGCGACCTGGCCCTGATATCCATTCACCCGGCCCCGTAACCGGCCCGGGCGGGTCCCATGGTCGCCGACTGGTGATCCTCCGCCAGCGGGTCCGGAACGCGTCACCTCACGGGTGAGTGAAACAAACATCCGACGTTTCATGCGTACTGCCATTGTGTGAATGCGATGCGTCGTCGGCGCCTATTCACTCTTTCTCGCGATGAAGAATCAATTTCACGTGTCCTGCCCGGGGTAGGGTGCGCTGAATGTTAAAGCCAGATCTCCGACCTGTGATTATTCGATGTCGGCGCTCGATTCGCCCGAATTTCCGGAGCGCGTGCCGGTGTCTGTAACAACCGTGAGTCCTGTTCTCGACAGTGATTCCCTCGGGCAGTTAAATCCCTGTGGCGCGCCTTGACTATTTGCTCGGCAATTTCGTCTCATGGCAATTGCTGGTGTCATCCGAGTGCCAATCGTGGTCGCATTTCCTGGTGAAGGGGAGGGCAATGCCTGCCGTCATGCTCGCTGCCATGTCCGTGCTCTTATTTGCCTTCGCGGCGATGACGCTGTGGTGGACCATGCACGCCTGGCGTACGCCCGAGACCCTGGCCGCCACGAGATTCGCCGCGCCGGACGGCACCCATGACCTCACGTTCTCCCTGTTGGTGCCGGCCCGCCACGAGGAGGAGGTCCTCGAGCACACGGTCGCGCGCCTGATGACCGCCACGCACACCGACCTGGAGATTCTGATCATCGTCGGGCACGACGACCCGGGCACGGCCGCCGTCGCGGAGAAGATCGCGGCGACGGACCCCGCGCGCATCCGCGTGATCACCGACACGAACGTGCCGAAGAACAAGCCCAAGGCCCTCAACACGGCGCTGCCGCACTGCCGCGGCGCCGTGGTCGGGGTGTTCGACGCGGAGGACCAGGTGCACCCTGACCTGCTCGCCCACGTCGACAGCGCGTTCCGGGCCACCGGCGCCGACGTCGTTCAGGGCGGCGTGCAGTTGATCAATTTCCACTCCAGCTGGTTCAGCCTGCACAACTGCCTGGAGTACTTCTTCTGGTTCCGAAGCCGGCTGCACCTGCACGCGCGCAAGGGGTTCATCCCGTTGGGCGGCAACACCGTCTTCGTCCGCACGGAGGTCCTGCGCGCGGCCGGTGGCTGGGACGGCACGTGCCTGGCCGAGGACTGCGACCTGGGCGTACGGCTGTCGTGCGTCGGCGCGAAGGTGGTCGTCGCGTACGAGTCGGCGATCGTGACCAAGGAGGAGACGCCCGACACGCTCATGAGCCTGCTCAAGCAGCGCACCCGCTGGAATCAGGGCTTCCTGCAGGTGCTGCGCAAGCGCGACTGGAAGCGGCTGCCGACCATGCGCCAGCGCATGCTCGCGCGTTATACATTGACCGGTCCGTTCGTGCAGGCGTTCTCCGCTGTCGCCATTCCGATCGGCCTCTACATCGGCCTCGTGATGGACGTGCCGGTGAATGTTGCGTTGCTCACATTTACGCCTGTCGTGCCCATGATCGCCACTCTGATGTTCCAGATAGTCGGGCTGCGCGACTTCGGGCAGCAATACGGGCTGCGTATCCGCGCCCTGCATTACGCCCGCCTGGTTCTGGGCGCATTCCCGTACGCGCTCGTGCTGTCGCTGGCCGCGGTGCGCGCGGTGTGGCGGGAATGGACCGGTAAGAACAACTGGGAACTGACCAAGCACGTCGGCGCGCATCTGCCGCAGGGCGGCGAGCCCGTTCTCGAGGGCGCCGCGGCATGACGACCCTCGCCGAGCCGCCCGCTGTCGAGGTCCCGCCGGAGGATCGGCCGCCGCTGCGCGATCGGGCCCGCCGGGTCGCGGTGCTCGTCACCGCGCCGCTGCGCCGGTGGCCGTCCCGCGACGCGGTGATCGTGGCCGCGCTGGTCGCCGTCGTCGGCTGCGTCTATCTGCCCAACATCGGCGGTTTCCCGGGCGCGAGCGACGACGAGGGCACCTACCTCGCGCAGGCGTGGGCCGTGCGGGAGGGCCTGGGCCTGGCGCACTACACGTACTGGTACGACCACCCGCCCGTGGGCTGGCTGCAGCTCGCGGCCCTCGCCTGGCTGCCGGCGGCCGTGGCCCCGGACGCGCTCGCGGTGGCGGCGGGCCGCTACGCGATGGTCCCGGTCGTCGCGATCATCCTCGCGCTCACGTACGTGCTGACCCGGCGCCTGGGCTTCGCCCGGCCGACGGCGGCCGCCGCGCTGCTGCTGCTCGGCCTGTCGCCGCTGACGGTCACCCTGTACCGGCAGCTGTTCCTCGACACCTTCGCGGTGGCGTGGCTGCTCGCGGCGCTCGTGCTGGCGCTGTCGCCGCGCAAGCACCTGTGGCATCACGTGGCGGCGGGCGCGGCCGCGGCCGTGGCGGTGCTGTCCAAGGAGACGATGCTGGTCGCCGTGCCGGCGGTCGCGGTGGCGCTGTGGCAGGGCACGCTGCGGGGCCTTCGGGGGTACTCCCTGGTCGGTGCCACCGCGGGCCTCGCGCTGGTCGGGGTGTTCTTCCCGCTGTACGCCCTGCTCAAGGGCGAGCTGTTCCCCGGCCCGGACCACGTCTCCCTCATCGGGGCGTGGCAGTTCCAACTGCAGAACCGCACCGGCTCGGGCAGCGTGTTCGAGGCCGGCTCATCGGCCAACAAGCTGGTGCAGTCGTGGCTGTTCTACGACTGGGTGCTGCCGGTGGCCGGCGCGATCGCCGTCGTCGCGGGACTGTTCGTCCGCCGGCTGCGCGCGCCGGCGCTGGCGGCCGTGCTGCTCGCGGTGATGGTGGTGCGCCCCGGCGGTTACCTGCCCGCCATGTACGTCATCGGGCTGCTGCCGTTCTTCGCGATCGCGACCGTCGGGCTCGTGGAGATCGCGGCGCGCCGGCTGCTGGCCGTCGATCCGCTCCGCCACGGGCGGCGGTACCGGGCCAGCGTGGCGCTGCTCGTGGCGTCGACGGTCGCCGCGGTCGTGCTCGTCGTGCCGGTCTGGACGACCGGCCTCGGCCGGGCCGTCACCCGCGCGGACAACTCCGGGTACGAGGCGACCGCGGTCTGGCTGCGCGCGCACGCCCCCGTCGAGCCGCATGCCCGCGTCGTGCTCGACGACGTGCTGTGGCTCGACGCGGTCAACGCCGGGTTCGAGCGCGAGCGCGTCATCTGGTTCTACAAGCTCGACCTCGACACCGCGGTCACGGCGACCCTGCCACGCGGCTGGCGCAGCGTCGACTACGTCATCTCGTCCCCGGCCATGCGGGCCGACCCGAACATCCTGCCCAACGTCGCTGCCGTGCTGACCCATTCGCACGTCGTGGTCACCTTCGGCACCGGCGACGACCGCATCGAGATCCGACGAGTCGACCAGGAGGCGCAATGACCACAGTGGCGCAGCGCGAAGGGGTGACCCGGGCGGTGGGCGCGCCGGCCGCCGGTGTCCATCCGCCGCACATCTCCGTCGTCGTGCCCACGTACAACGAGCGGGACAACGTCGAGGAGTTACTCGGCCGGCTCGTCGCGGCCGTCCCGGTCGACACCGAGCTGATCTTCGTGGACGACAGCTCCGACGACACCGTGGACGCGATCCGGGCGGCCGCCGAGAAGCTGGACGTCACCGTGACCGTCCACCACCGGGCCGAGGCCACCGGCGGTCTGGGCGGCGCCGTGGTCGAGGGCCTGCGCCGGGCGCAGGGCACCTGGGTCGTGGTGATGGACGCCGACCTGCAACACCCGCCGGACCTGGTGCCGCAGCTCGTGGCGGCCGGCGACGAGGCCGACGCCGACCTTGTCGTGGCGAGTCGCTACGTCGACGGGGGCACCCGCGACGGCCTGGCCAACGCCTACCGGCGCTATGTCTCGCAGGGGTCCACCCGGTTGGCCAAGGCGATGTTCGGACGCACGCTGGCCGGGGTCAGCGACCCGATGAGCGGCTTCTTCGCGGTACGGGCGACGGCGCTCGACCCGGCCGCGCTGCGCCCGCTCGGCTACAAGATCCTGCTCGAACTGATGGTCCGCGCGAAGCCGCGCAAGGTCGTCGAGGTGCCGTTCAGCTTCGGTACCCGGTTCGCGGGGGAGTCGAAGTCCAGCCTGTCGGAGGGCCTGCGGTTCCTGCGGCACCTGGCCACGCTCCGCGTGGGCGACAGCCAGCTGCGCATGCTCGGGTACGCCGCCGTCGGCGTGTCCGGGGTGCTGCCCAACCTGGTGGCGCTCCAGCTGCTCACCGCCGTCTTCGGGGTGCACTACCTGACCGCGGCCGTCATCGCGAACCAGGTGGCGATCGGCTGGAACTTCGTCCTGACCGACAGATTGATCTTCCGGAGCCGCAGGCGGCGCAGCCTGTGGAGCCGGATGGGCCAGTTCGCCGTGCTCGGCAACGTCGACCTGGTGGCCCGCATCCCCCTGCTGGCGCTGCTCGTCGGCGATCTCGGCCTGGGCTACCTGAGCGGCACGGCCATCACGCTGGCCGTCATGTTCCTGGTCCGGTTCCTGATCCTCGACCGGCTCGTCTACGTCCGTACCTCGAAGCCTTCACCCTCGGTGTGGGAGACGCCATGACCTCAGGCCCGACACGACGCTGGGAACGCGCGACGCGGCGCATCCTGGTCCTCACGCTGCTCATCACGGCCGCGATGCCGTCGTCGGCGGCCTTCGCCGACGCGAATCTGCTCGTCAACGGGGACCTGGAAGTTGTCGACGACGGGTTCCCCGTCTGTTGGGAGAAGTCGGGCTGGGGCACCAACGACGTGACGTGGGCGCTCACCACGAACGCGCACTCCGGCGGCAACGCCATGTCGATCACCGTCGCCAACCGGGTCGACGGCGACCGCAAGGCGATGATGCTCGAGTCGCCGTCGTGCGCGCCCAACGTCACGCCGGGCCACCAGTACGACCTGTCGGTCTGGTACCAGACGACCACGCCGGACACCGTCATGACGATGTTCCGCCACGACGTCGCCAACGGCTGGCAGTACTGGACGGACCTGGCGTCGCTGGAGGTGGCCGGCAGCTACACGAAGAAGACCGTGCGCACCCCGCCGGTGCCGCCGGGCACCGACCAGATCACCTGGGGCGTCACCATCTACGGCGCCGGCACGCTGCTCACGGACGACTACGCCATGGTCGACGCGACCCAGCCGACGCCGGGCACGCAGTGCAGCGCCGGTGACGCGTGCACGAAGGGCGTGTGGCAGGTCATGCCGTTCGACGCGCCGGCCCGCGCGATGCACGCCGTCGTACTGCACAACGGCAACGTCCTGCTCATCGCCGGCTCGGGCAACGACACCGACCTGTTCGCGGCGGGGACCTTCAAAACCGCCCTCTATCAGCCGTACTCCGGGACGTTCGTGGAGGTCCCGACGCCGGCCGACCTGTTCTGCGCCGGGCACGTGCAGCTCAGCGACGGCAAGGTGCTCGTCATGGGCGGCAACAAGGACTACCCGAGCGTCGACGGGACGGTGGGCTACAAGGGGCTCAGGGACTCCTACGTCTACGACCCGGCCACCAACTCCTACACGCGCGTCAACGATATGAACGCGGGGCACTGGTACCCGTCGGCGACCATCCTCGGCAACGGCGACGTGCTGTCGCTGGGCGGCCTGGGGGAGGACTCGTCGGGCACGGTCGCCACCGAGTACTACAAGGCGTCGGAGAACCGCTGGCTCGCGCTGTGGGAGGCGAACCAGACCTGGCGCTTCTGGGGCCTGTACCCGTCGATGATCCTCATGCAGGACGGGCGGCTGTTCTACTCCGGCAGTCACGTGTTCGGCAACGGCCTGCCCGGCACCGGCGCGTCGATCTACGACTACGCCACCGGCTCGGTCACCGACGTGCCCGGCCTGCAGAGCAAGGACGAGCGCGACCAGTCGGCCAGCCTGCTCCTGCCGCCCGCCCAGGACCAGCGGGTCATGACGCTCGGCGGCGGCAACATCGAGACCAACCCGGACGCCAACCGGTACACCGACATCATCGACCTCAAGCAGGTCGACCCGACCTACGTGGCCGGGCCGCTGCTGCCGCAGGGCACGATGACCGGCGGCGTGCCGCAGACCGGCGCGCAGGGCAAGATGTACGTCAGCGCGGTCATCCTGCCCGACGGGAAGGTCTTCGAGACCGGCGGCGGCCTGCACAACCGCGCCGATCCCGTGTATGAGGCGTCCATGTTCGACCCGGCGACGAACACGTTCACGCCGGGCATGGCGACCGACCCGATGCCGCGCACCTACCACTCGTCGGCGTTCCTGCTGCCCGACGGCCGGGTGATGGCGTTCGGCGACAACCCGGGCAACGGCACGTTCGCCACGCACGTGTCGATCTACTCGCCGCCGTACCTGTTCCAGGGCGGCCGGCCGCAGATCCGCACCCTGTCGAGCGCGTCCTGGGCGTACGGCTCGACCCAGACGATCACGGTGAGCGCGCCGGTGACCCGGGCCATGCTGATCCGCCCGGCCGCGGTGACCCACTCGTCGGACCCGAACCAGCGCTCCATCGAGCTGCCGATGAGCGTGAGCGGGTCGACCGTGGGGCTCAACGTGACCAGCAACCCCAACCTGGCGCCGCCGGGCTGGTACATGCTCTTCGTCCTCGGCGCCAACGGCGTCCCCTCGGTCGCTAAGTGGGTGAACCTCTCATGAGGGAACGACTGCTCTCCCTGGGCTCCGCGCTGCTGGGGCTGACCGCCGTGGTCCTGGTGATCCTCCTGATGGGGGCGTCGGGCAGCACCCGCGGCGCGGGTGCCGCCGCCGACGCGATGGTGCCCGTGGCGGCGCGTCCGTCCGGTGCTCCGGCCGGGATGACCGGCGTGGCGCCGCCGTCGCGCCCGGGCGGCACGCCCGTGCGCACCACGCCACCCGTGCGCACGGGATCGCCCCCGCAGAGCCGGGGCCCCAAGCCGTTCGTGCAGGGTTTCGCGACGGGTACCCGCAAGCCGAGGGCGCCGGTCGCGTCGCCCACGGCGAAGCTGACGCTGCCGGTGGGCCAGGACGGCTGCGACCACAACTACGCCGGCCCGAACGCCTGCGTGCCGTTGACGTTCCCGCGGGGGGTCAGGGACACGTGCGCCTGGCTCCGCGAGCACGGCTACCCACCGCTGAAGGTGGTCGGCCGCGACACCCACCGGCTGGACCGCGACGCCGACGGCCTGGCCTGCTGAGCCGAACCGGGGTGGAGCGGCGTCGCCGTCCCCACCCCGGTTCGGGTCGGCCGGGCTTACCGGCCGGTCCCGCAGATGCCAAGCGCAGGTCACCGGCTTGTGTGGGGGTCTTGATCCCGTATTTCGGACTGCCTTACGCTGCTCGGCGCAGTGGCGAAGGACTCCCCACAACGGAAAGGCGCACCTGCATGAAGTCAATCCGCCGTACCGCCGCCGTGCTGGCCATGGCCGTGGTCACCGTGCTGGGGCTCGCCGCCCCGGCACAGGCGATCACGGGTGGTGAGCCCGACGGCAACCGTCACCCGAACGTCGGAATCATCCTGTTCTACGACCCCGACGGCCGGTTCCGCTGCTCGGCCACCCTGATCACACCGACGGTGCTGATCACGGCCGCGCACTGCACCTCGGGCACCGTCGGCAAGACGCTGGTCTCGTTCGACCCGGTCATCGCCGAGCAGCCCCCGTCCCCCTTCCCGGTGGCGGCGGACCCGGCCGCCGGGTACACGGCCGCCGAGCTCGCGGCCGCCGGCTACCTCTCCGGCACCGCGCTCACCCACCCCGAGTACTCGAACTTCACCGACCTGCGCAACTGGAACGATGTCGGGGTCGTGGTTCTCGACTCGCCCGTCACGGGCATCGCCCCGGCGACGCTCGCTCCGGTCGGCTACCTCGACCAGTACCAGCAGCCGGCCCTGTCGAAGACGCTGTTCGACCTGGTCGGCTACGGCACGGAGGTCCGCAAGCCGGACGCCGGGCCGCAGAAGCCGCAGCCGATGAGCTACCCCCTGATCCGCCGGTACACCACCGGGCCGGGTCAGAAGCTCACCGAGCAGATCCTGCAGCTCAACGGCAACCCCAACGACGTCCGCGGCGGCGGCGGGACCTGCTTCGGCGACTCGGGCGGCCCGGTGTTCCTGAACGGCTACCTGGTGGCCGTGACGAGCTACGGGTACACCGACAACTGCCGCTACCTCGGCGGCTACCAGCGCGTCGACATCCCCGTCGTGCGCGTCTGGGTCAACGACGTCCTGTCCTGACCCCCGCTGGACAAGGCCCATCGGTCGCGCAAGCGACCGATGGGCCTTCGGGATGGCATGATGACCCGGGCGGCCGAGGGCGGGAAGGGCGTGGTGCGATGACCGTCTTCACGGCGAGCACCTCCGGCGGCCCCGACGCGGTGGTGGTGTCCCTCACCGGCGAGTGCGACCTCGCGGCCCGCGAGGAGCTCGCGGCCACGCTCCGCAAGGCGCTCGGCGTCGGGCGTACGGTCACGGTCGACGCGAGCGGCTTGACATTTCTGGACTCCAGCGGCATCCATGAGCTGGTCAGCGCCCACCATCTCGCGGTACGGGCGGGTAAGGCGCTCCACCTGACGGGCGCGACCGGCGTGGTCGCCGAAGTGCTCGACATGACCGGCGTGTCCCGGCTGCTCAGCGCGGGAGGGCCGGCATGAGCCCGGCCGCCGACTCCATGTTCTACGCCGCCGCGGCCGACCTTGTCGCCGTGCGCGCGTTCGTCCGCGCGCGGGGACTCGCGCTGGGCCTGGCGACCGGCCGCGCCGACCTGCTCACCCTGGCCGTCAGCGAGCTGGCCACGAACACGCTCATGCACACCGCCGGCGGCGGGCACGTGCGGGTCTGGTTCGACGGCGGCCAGGTCGTGTGCGACGTGGTCGACGGCGGACCTGACCGGTCGGTTGCGGGCGCGATGCCCGCGGCGAGCGCCGAGGGCGGCCGTGGGCTCGCCATCGTGGGCCTCATCTGCGACGACGTCACCACCCACCCGGTGATCGGCGGGACGCTGGTGCGGCTGCGGTTCAGCCCTTGACGGGTTGCATAGGATGCGCGCACAGGCTTACGGGGAGGGCACTGTGGACGGTTGTCGCGTGCGCTGGGTGGGCGTACTTCTCGTAGGAGCGTTCGCTTTCGCGGTGAGCGGATGTGGGTCAGACGGCGAGCCGGCGGCCGTCTGGAGCCCGGCGACCGGCGCCACGGCCTCGCCGCCGGTCGCGCCCAGCTCGGCGCCACCGGGGCCGGACGCCTCCTTCACCCTGGCCAAGCTCGGTGAGCAGACGCTGCCGATCCTGAACTGGGGCGAGGACTGTCCGACGAAGACGCTGCGGTTCCGCGGAGGTAGGGCGAGCACCGGCGGCTACCAGATCACCATCAGGCAGGCCATCGCCAGCGACGTCGATGGCGACGGGCGGCGCGAGACCGTGGCGCTGCTGCACTGCCAACGCAGGTCCGATTGCGCCGTCATCGCCCAGGTGGCCGTGGTCGACCGGGACGCCGCCGGCAAGGTCTTCATGTCGCTGCAGGTCGTCGCGATGCAACGACAGATCCAGTCGATCGAGCGGATCCGGGTGCCGCGCGCCGGGGTGGTCGAGGCGCGCGTCGCGGAGTACAGCGGGTGCGAGCTGCCCGGGGTGCAGGTCCACCACTGGCGCGCGTACCGGTACGTCACGTCGACCACGCCGTACATGGCGTTCGCCCCGTCGGGGCCCACGCAGTTCCCGCCCAACCCGCTCGTCGTCGACCTCGCCGCGGCGCTGACGGCCGGCAAGGCCGGCGCCCTCAAGGTGACCATCAGCAACAAGAGCACCGTCGCCGCGACCCGCGTGTGGGTGTTCATCTGGGTCCGGAACGCGCGCACCATCTCCGCCGGCTCAGGGCTGCACTCCTGCACCGGTGGCACCTCCACCACGAACCCCGCCGACTACCTGCTGTGGTGCCGCACGGCCGACGTCAAGGCCGGCGGGACGATCACGGTGTCGGCGAAGGCAAGCCTGCGCTCCGGCGACGGCGACCCGGTCGTCTCGGTGAACCGCTACCCGCCCGGCCTGGCGCCGTGGGCCAAGGGCGCGCGGTCGTACCCGGACCCGGTGTCGGGCAACAACGGCAACCTTCCCGGCTTCGGCGGATGATCCCGCATGTCGGTGGACGCCGTTGCTCCATCCCGTGTCGGTGGGTGGCGATAGCGTGTCCGGCGTGACTTCGGATCTGCTTGACCTGCTGCCCGCGCCGTGGCGCGCGGCCATGACGCCCTTCCTCGACCAGGCCGCGGTGGCGCAGCTCGCCGCGTTCGTCGACAAGGAATACGCGAACGAGACCGTGTACCCCCCGCGTGACGACCTGTTCGCCGCGTTCCGGCTGTGCCCGCCGGAGGCGACCCGGGTGCTGATCCTCGGCCAGGACCCCTACCACAAGGCCGGCCAGGCGCACGGGCTCAGCTTCAGCGTCCGCCAGGGCGTGTCCGTGCCGCCGTCGCTGCGCAACGTCTACAAGGAACTGCGCGACGACCTCGGCGTCACCCCGCCCAAGCACGGCGACCTCACCGCCTGGGCGCAAGCCGGCGTCCTGCTGCTCAACTCCGTGCTGACCGTCCGCGAGGCCAGGCCCGGCTCGCACGCCGGCAAGGGCTGGGAGGAGTTCACCGACGCGGCCATCCGCGCGCTCAACGCCCGGGCGGAGCGGGTCGTGTTCCTGCTCTGGGGCGGCTACGCGCGCAAGAAGGCCCAGCTGGTCACCGGGCCGCAGCACGTGGTGCTGGAGGCCGGGCACCCGAGCCCGATGAACCCGAAGGGCTTCCTCGGCAGCCGGCCGTTCAGCGCGGCCAACGCGGCCCTGACCGAGGCGGGCCAGCCGCCGATCGCCTGGGGCTGAGGGGCGCCTACGGCTGACGGGCGTGGGCCCGCGGTCACCGCCCTGCCCGGGGCGATCCGCCGGGGTCGACCGGACCCGGGCTCACGGGGATGACACGGGTGCGGCGGCGCCAGGCGGTGACGGCCGCGACCGTGAGCAGCAGGCTGAACGCCATCGGCAGCAACGTGACGGGGTTGAACGGGTCATCGCTGACCACCGCCGCGCCCAGCAGCGCATAGCTGACGCCGGCCGGCGGGGCGGCGATGACCGTCCCCAGCAGGTAGTGCCGCCACGGCACGCCCGTGGCGCCGTACAGGTAGCCGGCCAGCCCGAACGGGCCGATGGGCAGGGCGCGGATCGCGGCGATGCCGAGCGTGCGCTGCCCCGAGACGAAGCGGTCCAGGCGCCGGAGCCGGCCGCCGGCGTGCCGCACGAAGAACTCGCGCCCCAACGCCCGGCCGGCCGCGGCCGTGACCACGGCCGCGACCAGGGCCGCGACGACCGCGACGAGGGGACCGGCGACCGGGCCGAGCAGCGCGCCGCACGCCATCGAGATCGGCGTGCGCGGCACCATGCCGGCCAGGAGCACCACGACGAGCAACCCGACGCCGACCCAGCCGACCGCGCCCAGGCCGGCGACCGCCTCGGCCGCCTCGCGTACCGGCACGAACGCCGACACCACGGCCAGGGCCGCGACGCCGCCGACGAGTCCGGCGGCGCGCAACGCCACCGCCCGCCTGCCGCGCGGCCGGCCGTCCGCCGACTCCGTCCCGCGCGCCCGCGAGGTGGCCTGAGACGTCATCCGGTCCGGACGGCGCCGAGGCGCTCGCTGCGCAGGCGGCCCGGCCACGTGTCGTCGACCGGGGTCAGTTGCGCGCCGGTGGCCCAACCCAACACGAGGTCGGCCAGGGCGGGGTTGCGGGCCAGCGCGGGGCCGTGCATGTACGTGCCGACGATCTTGTCGCGCCAGGCGCCCTCGGTCGTGCCGTCGTTGCCGATGCCGGCGCTGACCCGCGCGAGCGGGCGCACGCCGGGGCCGAGGTGGGTGCGCCCGCCGTGGTTCTCGAAGCCCGTGATGGTGGGCAGGCCCAGGGCCGGGTCGGGCTCGCCGACCAGCTCGCCGACGGCCCGGCTCGGCCCCCGGTCGGAGTCGAGGTCGAGCAGTTCCAGGCCGGGGTACTTGGCGCCCTTGGCGAAGAAGGACCGGCCGAGCAGCTGGTAGCCGGCGCAGATGGCGAGCACCGCCGCACCCCGGTCGATGGCGCGGTGCAGACCGCCGTCGGCGGCCAGCCGCTGCGCGGCCAGCGCCTGCGGGCCGTCCTCGCCGCCGCCGAGCAGGTAGATGTCGCCGTCGGCGGGAACCGCCTGGTCGGAGCGGACCTCGATCGCCTCGACGGCCAGGCCGCGCACCTGCGCGCGGCGCACCAGGATCAGCAGGTTGCCCCGGTCGCCGTAGGTCGACAGCAGGTCGGGGTAGAGCCACACGATCCGCAGCGCGGACGACGACCCGCCGTCCAGGTGGGAGGCGGCCGCGACATCGGCGGCCGCCTCGTCGACGATCGCCACGTAGGTGTCCGTGTCGTCCGGGCGTGCGTGGGCGGGCCGGTAGCCCGGGGTGCCGTAGGGACTCGTCGCGTGGCTTCCGGAGGGGTGGCTCTCGCCGGAGGTGGATCCGCGACCGATCGGCTCAGTTGACACGGTCAAGCTCCGCTCGGATGTCCTGGAAGGCGGTGTAGTTGGAGATCACCTCAAGCCGGCCGGGCGGCACGGCGTTCAGCGCCCGGTCGAACGAGGTGACGTGCTCGAACGGGATGGCGTTGACCTCCAGCCGCACGGCCAGGTCCATCGCCCGGTCGCCGGTGATGAGCACCCGGCGGCCACGCAGCGGGGAGAAGTCGACGTCGTAGAGCCAGGAGGTGTCCAGGCCGTCGGGGTCGCGCGCGTTGATGGACAGCAGGGTCGGCGCGTCCTCGGCCATGTCGAACGCCTCCAGCCAGCCGGCCGGGTTCTTGGCGAGCAGCAGCCGGATGGTGCGGCCGTCGCGCTCCACGGTGGCGTACCGCCCGGCGATCGAGGCGACCGACGACAGCCGGGGCAGCGCGTCCGTCACCCGTACGCCGAACTGGGTCGCGACCGCCAGCGCGGTGGCCGCGTTGGCGACGTTGACCCGCCCGGGCAGCTGCAACGACACCGGGTGCGCGACGCCGGCCGGGTCGATCACGGCGCCGTCCGCGACCGACCAGGTCGGCGCCGGCCGGCGCAGGTCGCCGGCCACGCACCACCAGTCGTCGCCGTCGCGCTCGATGTGCGCCCCGCACTCCGGGCACACCCACGAGTCGTCGTGCCAGCGCTGCCCGGACGCCACCCACGTCACCGACGCGGCGTCGCGGGCGGCCCAGGTGACCATCGGGTCGTCGGCGTTGGCGACGATGTGCGTGTCCACGCCGCGCAGCGCGTCGCGCCACAGCGCCGCCATCATCGCGACCTCCTTGGCCCGGTCGAGCTGGTCGCGGCTCAGGTTGAGCAGCGCGATCACCTTCGGGTTGGTGGCCTCCACGACCTGCCTGAGGTAGTGCTCGTCGACCTCCAGCACCGCGTACGTGGTGTGGCCCGCCTTCGCCAGCGCCGACGTGTGCCCGGTCGGCATGTTGGCGCCGAGGGAGTTGGTGGCGACGTCGCCGAGCACGCCCATGGCGGCGGCCGTGAGCCGCGTCGTGGTGGTCTTGCCGTTGGTGCCGGAGATCAGGGCGATCGCCCGTCCGGCCGCCAGGTGCGCCAGCAGGTCAGGGTCGATCTTGAGGCCGATCCAGCCGCCGATCACCGAGCCGTCGCCGCGGCCGGCCGCCCGTGACAAAGCGGCGGCGGTCTTCGACACCGACGTGGCCACCTTGGCGCGCAGTGGCAGCTTGTTGTCCGTCATCGTCTGTGGTCTCCCGGGACTCGCAGATGCGACGACCCTACCGGGCGGCCTCCAGTGCCGCCCGCACCGCCTCGGCCGGCGTCGTCACGACGACAGGCCCCGCGACGGGCTCCCCGGCCGGGTCCACGACCCGCCATCCGCCCAGGACGACCACGGGCCGCTCGCGCCGCATCGCGAGCGCGACCTCGGACAGCGTGCCCCACGACCCGCCCACCGCGATGACGGCGTCCGCCGAGAGCACGAGGATGACGTTGCGGGCCTGGCCCATCCCGGTCATCACCACGGCCGAGAAGTCCTCGTCAGGAGTACGCGTGACCGCGCGCCCGTCGTCCGGGCGCACGGCGACGACCAGGCCGCCGGCCGAGCGTGCGCCGCGGGCGGCCGCCGCCATGACGCCCGGCCCGCCGCCGCACAGGACGGTGGCACCCGCCCGGGCAAGCAGTTCGCCCACGTGACGGGCCTGCTCCGCCTCCGCGGAGGTGCACCGTGCCGGCCCGCAGACCGCCACCTGGATCGCCACGCCTGCTCCATCTCTCGACAAATCGGATACCTCTCGCGAGGCGCAGAACTTTTCTTGTGACCTGGGTCACCAGCGTTTGTCAGCCTAGCGTCACCGCGCCTTCGCGGAAGGTGAGAGCACTTCGGACAGCCCGGCGCAGGCGAGCCGTCTTCGCCAACGGTGATCACCAGACGTAGCTCTGCGGCCACCTCGGGTGATCGGGGATGTGGGTTAGAAAGGCACCCGACCCGGGTCCGCCCGGGCCGCGCGACACCCGGAGTCACGCCGAGTCCTGCCCGCCCGGTGGCGCGCCAACCCCCAACAACTGCACAGGGAACCGGGCAGGAGCGGGGGAACCAACTCTCGCGGACGTCGCCCCCGGCGTCCTTGGGGTGTAGCCGCTCACGCGGCCGGGCATCGCGGCCCCACGCCGCCCCCTTCGCGCCCGAACCCGACAGCTAACCCCGCAGGCGTGCCGAAGGGACTGTCTTCGTGCGCAACTCCACCACCCCGGGCATCCGTGTGCCCCGAAGGAGCCGTAGCCGGCTCGCCCTGCGGCTGGGCACCGTGGCCGCCGCCACCTGCGGCGTACTCGCCGGTGGTCTGGTCGCGGCCGGCGGCGCGCAGGCCGCGACCACCACGGTGACCACCGCGTCGGTCGCGTCCGTGTCGAGCGCGGCGGCCAAGCGCCAGCCCACGGGCGCGACGCTGCGGGCCAGCAGGACCACCGTCAACAAGGGCCAGGCCACGCGCCTGACCGGCATCGTGACCGTGGGCACGGACGGCAAGCGGCTGGCCGGCGCCACGGTCACGCTGCAGGCCCGCGTCGCCGGCGGGAAGTGGCACAACGTCGCGGTCCGCAAGCTGACCAGCAACGGTGTCTTCACCGTCCAGCCGGGCACGAGCCAGACCCGCCAGTTCAAGCTCTACGTGACCGCGTCGAAGAGCCGGCTGGCGTCCGTGTCCAATGTGGTCACCGTGACCGTGCGGCCGACGGCCCGGCAGAAGGTCGTGGCCGCCGCGCAGCGCGGCATCGGCAAGCCGTACGTGTTCGGCGCGAGCGGGCCGAACGCGTTCGACTGCTCCGGCCTCACCCTGTACGCCTACCGCGCGGCGGGCGTGCGGCTGCCGCACAGCGCCGACGCCCAGAAGCACTACGGCAAGGCCGTGTCGCGGGGCTCGGCGAAGCCCGGCGACCTGGTCGTCTTCTACAGCGGCGGGTACGTCTACCACGCCGCCATCTACGCCGGCAACGGCTACATCTACGAGGCCGCCCGGCCCGGCACCCGGGTGGGCAAGCACAAGCTCTGGAGCGGTTCCGTAGGGTTCCGCCGCCTCGTCGCGTAAGCCGCGGTTGACGACTCGTCACGCCCGCCCGAGGGATCGGGCGGGCGTTACGAGTTCGTGACGTGTTTATTACTTGACGAACGAAACTAATGCCGCCGATCCTGATCACCATGAACAGCGAGGTGACGGGCGCCGCGACGGTCGGCGACGCGACGGCGGCGAGCATCTTCGTCACCGTCCTGACGCGCGGCCCGATACCCCGCACGGAGATCGCCGCCCGGCTGGGCGTCTCCGCCGCCACCGTCTCCAAGGCCGTGCGGCCCCTGCTGGCGGCCGGTTACCTGACCGAATCCGGTGGCGAGTCCGAGGCCGCCACGCGCCCCGGCCGCCCGGTCGTCCCGCTGCGCGTCGTGGCCGAACGCGAGTACGTCATCGGCGTGAAGCTGGCCGCCGACCACCTGTCCGGCGTCGTGGTCGACCTGCTCGCGAACGTGCGCGCGGCGCGCGACGTCGCGCTCACCGACCACTCCGTCGCCGGTGTCATCAACGCCATCGGCGCCCTCGTCGACGACCTGCGCGCCGCGGCGGCCGTCCAGGGTGGCCAGGTCACCCGCCTCGGCGTCGGCCTCGGTGGCCATGTCGACGCGCGCGCCGGCGTCGTGCGCTACGCGCCGTTCCTGGCCGACGCGGCCGGCGACGAGTGGCGCGAGGTGCCCCTCCGCGAGCTGCTCGGCACCCGCTGCGGCCTGCCCGTCGTCATCGAGAACGACGTCAACTCCCTCACCGTGGCCGAGCAGTGGTTCGGCGCCGGGGTCGACGTGCCCTCCTTCGCCGTCGTCACCATCGGCGCGGGCATCGGCTGCGGCCTGGTCGTCGGCGGCGCGCTCGTGCACGGCGCGGTCGGCCTCGCCGGCGAACTCGGCCACGTGCCGATCACCGCCGACGGTCCTGAGTGTCCACGCTGCGGCAAGGCCGGCTGCGTGGAGTCGATCGCCGCGGAAGGGGCGATCCTGCACCGGGTCCGCGCCGCCACCGGGCGGCCGGACCTCGACATCACGGCCGCCGCCGTCCTGGCCCGCGAGGGCGACCGGGGCGCCGCGGCGGCGTTCGCCACCGCGGGCGACGCGCTCGGCCGGGCGCTGGCCATCGTGGCGAACCTGCTCAACCCGCACCGCATCGTGCTGTCCGGCGAGGGCCTCGCCGCCAGCGACCTGTTCGAGTCCGCCGCGCGGGCCTCGTTCGCGCGGCACGCCTTCGGGCAGGCCGCCGACTGCGACCTCGTGACCCGCCCGCTTCCGGACGCGATCTGGGCGCGGGGGGCGGCGGCCGTAGCGATAGCGCAGCTGTTCCGCGGCCCGTCAACTGGCATCCCCATGCGTTGACCAGCCGCACGCACCACGCCGGCCGCTGCCCCCTGGCGGCCACTCGTCCCCTCGAAGATCCCTCATCAAGGAGTTGAGCACCGTGCGAAGCGTACTCAACCGCCGGCGTTTTCTCACCGCCGGTGTAGCCGCGCTCAGCGCCACCGCGCTGGCCCTGACCGGTTGTACGACCGACGACCCCGAGCCGACGACCTCCGCCGAGCTGTCCGGCACGGTCACCTTCTGGCACGCGTACAGCGCCGACTCGCAGGAGGTCAAGACCCTCAACGAGGTCGTCCTCCCCGGCTTCAAGGCCAAGCACCCCGGCGTCGACGTCAAGCAGGTCGCCATCCCGTACGACCAGCTGCACCAGAAGCTCATCACCGGGGCGGCGGCCGGCGACGTGCCCGACGTCATGCGCTCCGACATCGCGTGGGTCTCCGAGCTGGCCAAGCTGGGCCTGCTGGAGCAGCTCGACGCGGCCATGCCCGACTTCCAGGAGCTGGCCGCCAGGACGTTCCCGGGCACGCTGGCCACCAACCTCTACAACGGCAAGTACTACGGCCTGCCGCTGGACACGAACACCCGGGTCCTCATGTACAACGCGGACGCGCTGGCCAAGGCGGGCGTGACCGAGCCGCCGAGGACGTTCGACGACCTGCGCGCGCTCGCCACCAAGCTCGACGGCAAGGGCGTGTTCGCCTTCGCCGACAACGGCCTGTCCGGCTGGAACGTGCTGCCGTGGATCTGGTCGGCGGGCGGTGACATCACCAACCCGGAGTACACGAAGGCGACCGGGTTCCTCAACAGCCCCGCCTCGGTGTCCGGCGTCCAGCTGCTGTTCGACCTGTACGGGCAGAAGCAGCTGCCGAACATCATCCTCGGCGGTACGGGCGGCACGCCCACCTCGGACGGCCTCGCCACCGGCAAGTACGCCACGATCCTGGACGGGCCGTGGATGTACCCGATCTTCCAGAGCGCCCACCCCGACTTCAAGCTGCAGGTCGCGCCCGTGCCCGCGGGCCCCGGCGGCAGCGTCAGCGTGGTCGGCGGCGAGGACGTCGTGGTGTTCAGGGCGTCGAAGAACAAGGCCGCCGCCCTGGAGTTCACCCGCTACCTGCTCTCCGAGGAGGCGCAGCTGGCCATGGCGAAGGTCGGCCAGATGTCCGTGCTCAAGGACCTGGACGTGACCGCGGTCAACCCGATCTACGGCCCGTTCGTGCAGCAGTTGCAGACCGCCAAGCCGCGCCCGCCCGTACCCAACTGGTCGAAGATCAACGACCTGCTCCAGGCGAAGCTGCAGAACGCCTTCAAGGGCGACCTGACCGTGCAGGCCGCGCTCGATCAGGCGGCCGCCGAGATCGACCCGCTGCTGGCGCAGGGCTGAGGCAGCCGCGGCCATGGCAGTCCAGGCACCCGTGGTTCCCCGGCGCGCGAGCGCCGGGGAACCGCCCCCGGGCCGGTCCACGCGGCGGGTCCGCGCGGGGCACTCGCTCGCCGCGTACCTGCTCATCGCGCCGGCCTTCGTCATCTTCACGGTCGTCATGCTCGTGCCGATCGGGAAGGCCGCGCAGGTCAGCCTGTACGAGTGGAGCCCGTTTCCCGGGGTCGAGCAGACGTTTCTCGGCGCGGGCAACTACACCCGGGCGCTGAGCGACCCGCTGTTCGGCAAGGCCCTGCTCAACGCGACCGTCTACATGCTGGTCACCGTGCCGGCGCAGATCCTGCTCGGGCTGGTCGTCGCGCTGCTGCTGGAGAGCCGGCTGCCCGGCCGCACCCTGCTGCGGGTCCTGTACTACCTGCCGGTCGTCACCAGCTGGGTCGTCGTCTCGCTGCTGTTCCGCTACCTGTTCGCCACCGACGGCGGCCTGGTCAACTGGGTGCTCGTCGACGGCGTGCACGTCGCCGGCCAGCCGGTCGGCTGGCTGGACTCGCGGTGGACCGGGATCCTCGCCATGTGCGCCCTCGGCATCTGGAAGGGCATCGGCTGGACCGCCATCATCCTGCTCGCCGGCCTGACGAACGTGCCGCGTGAGCTGCACGAGTCCGCGGCCACGGACGGCGCCGGCTACCTGCGCCGGGTCTGGCACGTGACCCTGCCGGCGCTGCGCGGGCAGCTGCTGTTCGTCACCGTGCTGCTGGTCATCGGCGGGTTCCAGGTGTTCATCCAGGTGCTGCTCATGACCAACGGCGGGCCGGCCGGGGACACGGAGATGCCGCTGACCTACCTGTACAAGCAGGCGTTCTCGTACCTCGACTTCGGGTACGGGTCCGCGCTCGCCGTGATCATGACGGTGCTCGTGCTCGTCCTGTCGGTCGGGCAGACCGTGATCGCCAACCGGAGGGCCGCGCGATGACGCTGGAGACCCCCCGCCTGCGGCGCACCCGCATGTCGGCCCGGCTGGTCGTGCTGGGCGCCGGCGCGCTCGTGCTCATCGCGCCGTTCCTCTACATGCTCAGCACGTCGTTCAAGCCCAACCGGCTGGCGTTCGAGTGGCCGCCGCAGTTCATCCCCAACCCGGCCACCCTGGCCAACTACACCCAGGCGTGGGGCGCCAACGACTTCGGCCGGTACTTCCTGAACTCCGTGTTCGTCGCCTGCTTCAGCACGGTGTGCACCACGCTGCTGGCGGCGCTGGCCGCGTACGGGTTCGCGCGGTTCCGGTTCCCGCTGCGGTCGGTGCTGTTCTGGGTGCTCATGCTCGGCCTCATGGTGCCCAGCGTGGTCATCCTCATCCCGCAGTTCCTCGTGGCCAGCGCCCTCAACCTCAACGACAGCCTGTCCGGGCTGGTCTTCTTCTACGTCGGCGCGGGCGTCGCGCTCAACACGTTCCTCCTGCGCGGCTTCTTCGAGGGCGTGCCCGAGGAACTCGACGAGTCGATGACGCTGGAGGGCGCCGGGCCGGTGCGCAAGTTCGTGGCCCTCTACCTGCCGCTGTCCCGGCCGGCGCTGGCCACCTCGGCGGTGTTCGCGTTCCTGGCCGCCTGGGACGAGTTCTCCTGGGCGGTCACCTCGATCAACGACCCCGCGAAGTACACCCTGCCGATCGCGATCGCCCAGTTCCAGGGCCAGCACGCCACGAGCTGGGGGCTGGTCTTCGCGGCGTCCGCCATCGGCATGCTGCCCGTCCTGCTCGTGTACCTCATCGGGCAGCGCCACATCGTCACCGGCCTGCAGGCCGGCGCCCTGAAATCGTGAACCACGGAGCCACCATGCTGCTGCCCACCAAGGCCTGTTACGCCCCCGGCGAGCCGGTCGCCATCGAACTGCCGGCCGCCCCGGCGGCCCGCGCCATCGAGGTCGAGCGCCTCGGCGTGCGTGTCGCCACCGTGACCGTGCCGGCCGGCGCCGACCACGTCGACCTCGGCCCGCTGCCCGTCGGCGGCTACGGCGTGCGACTGCGCGACGGCGCCGGCCACACGGCCGTCGAGGTGCTCGCCGACCCGTTCGCGCGGCTGCGGTACGGGTTCGTCGCCTCGTACGCCCCCGGGCGCGACATCGACGGCGTCCTGCGGTTGGCCCGCCGCCTGCACCTGACCGCGGTCCAGTTCTACGACTGGGCGTACCGGCACGCCGACCTCGTCGGCCCCGACGAGTACGCCGACCCGCTCGGCCAGCCCGTCTCGCTGGCGACCGTACGCGCCCTGGCGGCCGGCCTGGCCTCGGTCGGGACGGCCCCGATCGGGTACGCGGCCGTCTACGGCGTCGGCAAGGACGAGTGGCCGGCCTGGGAGCACGCCGCCCTGCTGCGCGCCGACGGGACCGTGCACGACCTGGCCGGCTTCCTGTCGATCGTCGACCCGGCCGACCCCGCATGGCTGGCCCACTTCCGCGCCGACCTGCGCAAGGCCGTCGAGCGGGTCGGCCTGGCCGGCTTCCACCTCGACCAGTACGGCTTCCCGCGCCGGGCCGTCCGCCCCGACGGCCGGGTCGTCGACCTGGCCGAGGCGTTCCACACCATGATCTGTGAGGTACGCGAGGAACTGCCCGACGCCCGGCTGATCTTCAACAACGTCAATGACTTTCCGGTGTGGCGGACGACGCGCAGCCCGCAGGACGCCACCTACACCGAGGTGTGGGAGCCGCACGAGGCCCTCGACGACGTGGCCGCGGTCGCCGTGCGCGCCCGCACCCTGGCGCCGTCGCGGCCCGCCGTGCTCGCGGCGTACCAGACGGTTTTTGATCGCCTGCCCGCCGCGGACGCCGAGCTGACCACGAAGCTGACCATGGCCACGCTGTTCTCGCACGGGGCCACGCAGCTGCTGGCCGGCGAGGACGGGCACGTGCTCGTGGACCCGTACTACGTGCGCAACCACCCGGCCGCGCCGTCGACCGTGGACATGCTGGCCGACTGGTACGACCTGCTCGTCGCCGCAGGTGATGTTCTGTTCGATCCGGGTAACGCTGACATAACCCGCTCCGTCGTGGGCGGGTTGAACGGCGAGATCGACGTGGAGGCGCCCGAGGAGGTGTGGCGGCGCGTGGTGGCGACCCCGCACGGCACGGTGGTGCACCTGATCAACCTGGTGGGCCAGGCCGACCTCGGCTGGGACACCGCCAAGGCGCACGTCACGCCGGTCGACCGGCTGACGGTGCGGTTCCGGCGGGTGGGCGCCGCGACGCCGACCGTCCGGGTCGCCGACCCCGACCGCGGGCCGTTCTTCGTCGACGTGCCGGCGCGCGTCGACGGCGAGTACGTGATTGCCGACCTGCCCACGCTCGGCGTCTGGCAGATTGTTCTCCTGGGGGACTCCTGATGACACTGGCCGCATCCGTGCCCACCGTCGCGACCACGCGGGCGCCCTGGTGGCGCGACGCCGCCATCTACCAGCTCTACCTGCGCTCGTTCGCCGACTCCGACGGCGACGGGATCGGCGACCTGGACGGGCTGCGGGCCCGGCTGAGCCACCTGTCGCGCCTCGGCGTCGACGGGCTGTGGCTCAACCCGTGCTACCCGTCGCCGGGCGTCGACCACGGCTACGACGTCGCCGACTACCAGGACGTGGACCCGCTCTACGGCGGCCTGCCGGCCTTCGAGGCCATGCTGGCCGAGGCGCACGCCGCCGGGCTGCGGGTGCTCATGGACCTGGTGCCCAACCACTGCTCGGCCGCGCACCCCTGGTTCGTCGAGGCGCTCGCCGCGCCGGCCGGCTCGCCTGCGCGCGACCGCTTCATCTTCCGTACCGGCCGGGGATCCGCACCGCCGAACAACTGGCGGTCCGTGTTCGGCGGGCCCGCGTGGACCCGGGTCGGCGACACCGACCAGTGGTACCTGCACAGCTTCGACCCCAGCCAACCCGACTTCAACTGGCGCTCGCCCGACGTCGTCGAATACTTCGACGACATCCTGCGATTCTGGTTCGACCGGGGCGTCGACGGCATCCGCATCGACGTCGCCCACATGATGGTCAAGCACGCCGAGCTGCCCGACTGGGCGTTCCCCGCCGACGGCTCCGCCGCCTACAACGAGTACGCCCAGAACCAGCCCGAGGTGCACGACATCATGCGCCGGTGGCGTTCGGTCGCCGCGGCCTACGATCGCGACCTGACCCTGATCGGCGAGATCTGGGTGCCGACCGTGGAGGACCTGGCCCGGTACCTGCGTCCCGACGAGCTGAACCAGGCGTTCTACTTCGACCTGTTGCAGTGCCGCTGGTCCGGGCCGGCGTTCGGCGCCTCCATCGAGCGCGGCCTGGCCACCATCGCCGCCACGGGCGCGTCCGTCACCTGGACGCTGGCCAACCACGACGTGCACCGCTCCGTCACCCGCTACGGCCTGGTCCGGTCCGTCAACGGGTCCTCGGCGGACCCGTTCAGCGACGGGGTACGCGGCCGCGGCGAGGTCGACGTCGCGCTCGGCGCGCAGCGGGCCCGGGCGGCCCTGCTGCTCGTGCTCGGCCTGCCCGGGTCGGTCTACCTCTACCAGGGCGAGGAGCTGGGCCTGCCCGAGGTGCTCGACCTGCCCGACTCCGCGCGCCAGGACCCGATCTTCCGCCGCTCCGGCGGGACGGAGTACGGCCGCGACGGCTGCCGGGTGCCGCTGCCGTGGGTGGCGTCCGGGCCGACGTTCGGTTTCTCGTCCGGGGCGGCCTGGCTGCCGCAGCCCTCCTGGTTCGGCGACTACGCCGTCGAGGCGCAGTGGGCCGACCCGTCGTCGACGCTGCGGCTGCACGCCCGGGCGCTGGAGCTGCGCCGCTCGCTGCTCGACGTCGTCGGGGCCGCCCCGCTGTCGTGGCTGGCGGCGCGCGAGGACGTCCTGGCGTACCGGCGGGGGCCGCTGACCGTGGTGACCGTCTTCGGCGACGAGCCGTTCGCCGTGCCGGCCGGGTGGGGGACCGTGGCGCTGTGCTCGTCGAGCGCCTGGACCGAGGGCGCGCCGCTGCCCGGCAACAGCTCCGCCTGGCTGCTCGCGTAAGTGACGTGGTGGGGGTCGCCGCCTTGTGGGCGGCCACCCCCACCACGTCTTTCGTTCCACGCCGCAGGACCGGGGTGTCCCCGTCACGAGACCCGTGCTGATTATGGCACCGGTTATATGACAAAACGCCCAACTATCTGTGAAATACCTCAAAGTGTCGCCCGCCGTCCACCCGGCGCGAGTGTGGCCCTTGGTTGCGGTGCACGCCGGGGGCGGGTGTGCGCCCTTCTCGGGTGGCCCCGCCGAGTGCAGCCCGCCCGGCGTCCGGCGGCGGCGCTGCTTTGGCCTCCTCGCCCAGGCTGGGCGGGGGTCATGGATTAAAAGGGTCGTTATTTCGCTCAAGGAATCCACAACCCCGGCGAACGTCGCCGGCTCGCCATCGGTGATCCGTCGAAACGCATGAATCCAGGCGGCGGATCCATTGGCCGTACCCCAGCCCGGTCGGCGAACCTGCGATGCGAACCCGGGGGACCCGGGCGCCGCGAACCGGGGGAGCCCGGCGAGTCCCGCGATGCGATCCGCGCAATCACCGCGAACCAGGCAAGACCCCGCGAACCCGGCCGGCCCGGCGATGCGAATGGCGACGACCTGCGGCGCGGTCCTGTCGGCCAGCCGGGCCGTGTACCCCGGTTGGCGGGATCTTGGTTCGTGTCGAAATGGTGTCGAACGGCGGCTGGTTGCTCCCGGTAAGTCGGCGGTGACCGGGCGCGCCGAGCCCGGGCGCGGGTCGGGCGGCGCGCCGGCCCTCCACTGCGCCCCACCGTTGTTCACCTGCGGATTTGACTCGTGAATCAGGCCCGACACGAGGTCAAACTGATTGACGGTGGAGGGAAGTGGAGTAGAGTGGGGCGCAATGGCGAAGCCGGGAGGCGCCGCCGGCCCCGGGGGGACCGCGCAGCAACGAGACGCACGCGGATGCGTCAGGGCGGAAGGGGGTGGGTCGCTTGTTCCTGGGCACCCACACCCTTCGCCTGGACGAGAAGGGCCGGCTGATTCTTCCGGCGAAGTTTCGGGACGAGCTGGCGGGAGGTGTCGTGATCACTAAAGGACAGGAGCGCTGTCTCTACGTGTTCCCGGTCGCCGAGTTCCGTCGGATCGCCGAACAGTTGCAGACGCAGCCCATGACCCACAAGGCGGCCCGCGCGTACAGCCGGGTGTTCTTCGCCAGCGCCCACGACGAGGTTCCCGACAAGCAGGGGCGGGTCAACGTGACCGGCCACCTGAGGGAGTACGCGGGACTCAACCGCGACGTCGTCGTGATCGGGGCGAGCAGCCGCGTGGAGATCTGGGACTCGCAGGCGTGGGAGACCTACCTCAACGAGAGTGAGGAAGCGTTCTCCGGCATCGAGGAAGGGGTGTTACCCGGCGGGCTCTGATCAGCACGCAGGGGGTTGGCGGTCCATCCGTCCCTTGTCGACACCGACGGGGTAGCCGTACCGCCAGATCTCCAGCCGCTCGGCGCGGCTCCTGACATCCCTTCCCCGGTGCCAGGCGCCAGAAGGGCGGATGGGGATCTGGCGGTACGTGCGAATGGTACCGCTGACGCTTCGCTCCGGTGTGACCGCCGCGAACGGTCACACCGGTGGCATCTAGGGGGTCGACGTGGGGGAGCCGCGCAGGCACGTTCCGGTGCTGTTGGAGCGCTGTCTGGAGCTGCTGGGGCCCGCGTTCGACGCCGCCCGCGAAGCGACACCCGTCCACGTCGACGCGACCCTCGGGCTCGGCGGCCACGCGGCCGCCGTTCTCGAGGCGTACCCCGATGTGGAGCTCGTCGGCCTGGACCGTGACCCGCACGCGTTGGCGCAGGCGCGCGAGCGCCTCGCGCCGTACGCGGACCGGGTCCACCTCGTGCACGCCGTCTACGACGAACTGCCCGAGGTGCTGGCCGACCTGCGGATCACCAGGGTGAACGGCGTGCTGTTCGACCTGGGGGTGTCCTCGATGCAGCTCGACGAGGTGGCGCGGGGCTTCGCCTACGCCCAGGACGCGCCGCTGGACATGCGGATGGACCCGACCCGGGGGGCGACGGCCGAGGAGGTCGTCAACACCTACCCGGCGGCGGATCTGGCGCGCGTCCTGCGGGTCTACGGCGAGGAGAAGTTCGCCGGCCGTATCGCCGCGTCGATCGTGCGGGAGCGGGAGAAGAACCGCATCGTGTCGTCGGCGCTGCTCGCCGAGCTGGTCCGGGACGCGATCCCGGCACCGGCCCGGCGTACCGGCGGACACCCGGCCAAGCGCACGTTTCAAGCGCTGCGGATCGAGGTGAATGGTGAGCTGGCGGCGCTGGAGGCGGCGCTGCCGGCGGCGCTGGACGCGCTCGCGCCGGGCGGACGCGTGGTGGTCATGTCCTACCAGTCGCTGGAGGACCGGATCGTCAAGCAGGAGTTCGCCCGTCGCGCTCGCAGCAGCGCCCCACCGGACCTGCCGGTCGAACTGCCCGGCACCGGGCCGACCGTACGCCTGCTCACCCGGGGGGCTGAGCAGGCGGACGAGGCCGAGGTGGCGACCAATCCGCGAGCCGCGCCCGCGCGGCTGCGGGCGGTTGAGCGCCTCGACCCGCTCGCGCCGGGCGCGGCGCGGGTCGCCATGCACCAACCCGGGACGCGGGGGCGTCCCGGTCGCCATACCGCGACAGAAAGAGGGGGAGGGCGATGAACGGGAAGAACCCCGGCGCCCGCACCGGCCGCACCGGCGCCGACATCCGGCGCGCCACGCGGCCGCAGGTCGTGCCGCTGCGCGGCACCGGCCGCACCGCCGCGGGCAGCGACAACAGCCGGGCCGCGCGCGACGCGGCCCACGAGGCACGCCAGGCCGCACGGCGCGGCACGGTGGTCGGCGCGAACGCTCTGAAGATCGCCGAGTACGACGAGGTGCTCGAGCAGGAGCGGCTGCTCGCCGCGGAGCCGGTGGAGCCGGACGCGCTCGACCGGGTCGACGGCACGCAGGCGCCGGTCGCGCCGGACCGCGCCGCGGTGCGCGCCGGCCGGGGGCGGTTGCGGGTCGCGCCGCCGCTGCCGGTGGCCGTGCCCCGCGCGCCGTTCCTGGTGCTGCTGCTGGTGATCGTCGTGGCCGGCGTGTTCGGCGTCCTGCTGATCAACACTAAGATCAACGAGAACGCCTTCACGCTGGCCGAGATGAACGACTCGCAGAGCTCGCTCGACCAGCAGGAGCAGCAGCTCACGCACGAGCTGACGATGGTCGAGGCGCCCGGCAACCTGGCGGCCGCGGCGCGCCGGCTCGGCCTCGTGCCGGCCGGCTCGACGGCGGTCATCCAGCTGCCCGACGGGCGGGTGCTGAGCGTGCCGGAGCCGGCCAGCGGCCCGGTGAGCGTCACCGCCCAGAACAACTAACTGACCGAGACTCCCCGGCCGGCCGACCGCCGGCCGGGGAGTACCCACGAGCGTCACGAGGAGTCCGACATGCCGCGCCGCCGCGACGACGATCCCGAGAGCGGGACGCCGACGCGCCGCAGCCGGATGGCGGACGCCCGCCGCTACCAGCCGCGCGGCCGTACGGTCCGCGACGGCGAACCGGACGACCCCGACCGCGCGCGGCCCAACCTGCGCCTGGTCGCGGGAGGCGCGGACGACACCGCCGCGACCGGCCGGGCCGGCACGTCGCGGCGGGATGCGGCCGGCCGCGACGGCGCAGGCAAGGGCGCGGGCAGAGGCGCCGGCGCGGGCAGAGGCACCGGTGCGGGCAGAGGCACCGGGGCAGCCAAGGGAACTAGCGCCGGCAATGGCAACGGCGCGGGCAGAGGAGCCGGCGCGGGCAGAGGCGTGGGCGGCGCAAGGGGCGCGGGCGGTTCCGGCGGCGCGGGGCGCGCGGGCGGGCGGGGCCGCACCGCCGACGGCCGCTCGGCGGGGCGTACGGGCAGATCGTCCGGCGGGCGGGCCGGGGTCCTCAGCCGGCCGGCCCGGGGCGGGATTCTGCGACGGCGGGCGCCCATGGCCGGCGCGCCGCGCCCCAAGCGACCGTTGCCGCCGCTGGCCGACCCCGGCCGGCGGCTGCGGGTGGCCACGACCCTGGTGCTCGCGCTGTTCGTGGTGATCGGCCTGCGACTGGTCGCGATCCAGCTCACGGACGCCAAGGCGTACGCCGCGCAAGGGTTGAAGGACCGGCTGCACACGGTGCCGCTGGTCGCCCCGCGCGGCAGCATCCTCGACCGGAACAACGCCGTCCTGGCGACCACTGTGGAGGCCCGGTACGTGTACGCCGACCCGGTCGAGGTGGTGGACCCGGAGCGCACGGCGGAGCAGCTCTACCAGGTGTTGGGCGTGCCGAAGTCCGAACTGCTGCCCAAGCTCAAGCGGCACGTCCGCAAGGACGGCATCGAGCAGCGCTTCGTGTACCTGGCCCGGGGCATCGACATCGCCCGGGCCGACAAGGTGATGGCGCTGAACCTGCGCGGCATCCAGGTGCGCCGCGACGAGCGGCGCCTGGTGCCCGGCCATGACCTGGCCGCGAACCTGATCGGCTTCACCAACCAGGACCTCACGGGCCTCGGTGGCCTGGAGGCCACCTACAACGACGTGCTGCACGGCGAGGACGGCGAGCGCCGGTTCGAGGTCGGCCAGGAGGAGTCCGACCTCGGCCATGAGATCCCGGGCGGGTACCACGAGGAGACGCCGGCCCGGCCGGGCACCACGCTGCAACTGACGATCGACCGTGACCTTCAGTTCGAGGTACAGAGCGTCCTGGCGGCGCGGATGAAGGAGGTCAAGGCGACCTTCGGCTGCGCGATCGTGCTGGACGTGAAGACCGGGGAGGTGCTGGCCCAGGCGTCCTACCCCGTGTTCAACGCGGCAGCCTGGTTCGAGTCGAAGCCGGAGGACCGGGGCGACTGCGCCACCGGCAACCCGGTCGACCCGGGCTCGGTGCACAAGGCGATCGTCGTCGGGGCGGCGTTGCAGGAGGGCGTGATCACGCCGGACAGCACCCTCGCGGTGAGCGGCTCGATCCGCAAGGGCGACACCACGTACACGGACACCCACTGGCCCGAGAAGGACCGGATGACGATCCCGGGCATCCTGGCGTACTCCTCGAACGTGGGCACGATCATGATCGCCGACCGGCTGGGTCCGCAGAAGCTCTACGAGTACCAGCGCAGGTTCGGCCTGGGGGCCTCGACCCACGAGGGCCTGCCGGGCGAGGCGACCGGGCTGGTGCAGCCGCCGAAGAACTGGAGCGGGTCGAGCGCCGGCTCCATCCCGATCGGGATGGGCGTCTCCGTGACCCCGCTGCAGATGACGGCGGCGTACGCGGCGATCGCCAACGACGGCGTGTGGGTGCGCCCGCACCTGGTGCGCGCGACGATCGCCCCGGACGGGACGGTCACCCCGGTCCCGGCCGTCCCGAACCGTCAGGTGATGTCGGCCGCGAACGCGCGGTCGCTGCGCACCATGCTGGAGGCGGTGACGACCGTGCCGGGCGCGACCGGCCTGACGGCCGCGGTGCCCGGTTACCGGGTGGCCGGCAAGACGGGCACCGGCAAGGTCGTCAAGGACGGCAGGTACGCCCCGGGCGAGGTGGCCTCGTTCGTGGGCCTGGCGCCCGCGGACGCGCCGCGCTACGCGATCGGGGTTTTCGCGTACACGCCCGGTGGCAACGGCGGGGTGGTGGCGGGGCCCGCGTTCAAGGACATGATGACCTTCACCCTGGCGCATTTCCGCGTCCCACCAACTGGCACAAAACCACCCAAGTTCCGCGTTTATCCGTGATGATCGGTTGCCGGACAGGTCGCCCTGCACCGTCGCTCCCCACCGAACGGGTAGGGTCAGCGGTCGTGTCCGGCTATCCCCGTCCCCGTGGCGTGACACCGCGACGCCTGGTCGAGCTCCGCGACGCGCTCCCCACCGACCCGGCCGTGGTGCGCTCGCCGTTGCCCGGAGAACTCACGGTGACCGGCATCACCCACGCCAGCTCCGACGTGCGGCCCGGCGACCTGTACGCGGGCCTGCCGGGGGCCAACCGGCACGGCGCCGAGTTCGCCGCGGCGGCCGCCACGGCGGGCGCGGTCGCACTCCTCACGGACGTCCGGGGCGCCGAGCTGGCGGCCCCGGCCGGCCTGCCGACCCTCGTGGTCGCCGACCCCCGCGCGGTCCTCGGCCCGCTCGCCAGCGCCGTCTACGGCGACCCGACCCACCGCCTGCCGGTCATCGGCCTCACCGGCACGGCCGGCAAGACCTCCACGGCGTACCTGGTGGAGGCCGGGCTGCGCGCGGCCGGGCATCGCACCTGCCTCATCGGCACGGTGGAGACGCGGGTCGGCGACACCGTGATCGACAGCGTCCGGACCACCCCGGAGGCCACCGACCTGCACGCCCTGTTCGCGGCCGCGTTGGAGGACGGCGTGACGGCCGCCGTGATGGAGGTGTCCAGCCACGCCCTGGCCTACGGCCGCGTCGGCGGCGTGCGCTTCGCGGTGGGCGGCTGGACCAACTTCGGCTCCGACCACCTCGACTTCCACCGCGACCTCGACGACTACTTCGCCGCCAAGGCGGCGCTGTTCGACGGCCGGTGCGGCGCCGAGGTGCTCAATCTCGACGACCAGGCCGTACGCCGGCTCGTGCGGCCCGCGACCGTGACCTATTCGGCGGCGGGTGACCCGGCCGCCACGTGGCGCGCGACCGACGTGCGCCCGGCGGAGTCCGGCCAGCGGTTCACGGCGCACGGTCCCGGCGGGCTCGTCCTCGACGCCGCCGTACGCCTGCCCGGCCTGCACAACGTCGCGAACGCGCTCCTGGCCCTCGCCTCGCTCGCGGCGCTCGGGGTCGACCCGGCGGTGGCCGCCAAAGGCGTGGCCGACTGTCCGGGCGTGCCCGGCCGGCTGGAGCGGGTCGCCGCGCCCGGCCCGGTGGCCGGGTTCGTGGACTACGCGCACAAGGCCGGAGCGATCGTGGCGGCGCTGGCCGCGCTGCGCGAGTCGCTGCGCGACGGTGGCCGGCTCATCTGCGTCATCGGCGCGGGCGGCGACCGCGACAAGGGCAAGCGGCCGGTCATGGGCGCGGCGGCCGCCGAGGGCGCCGACCTGGTGATCGTCACGGACGACAACCCGCGCACCGAGGACCCGGCGGCCATCCGCGCGCAGGTCCTCGCGGGCGCGACCGGCGCGGGCGAGGTCATCGAGGTGGCCGGCCGGCGCGCGGCGATCGCCGAGGCCGTGCGGCTGGCCCGGCCCGGCGACGTGATCGCGCTGCTGGGCAAGGGCCACGAACGCGGCCAGGAGGTCAACGGCCAGGTGCATCCCTTCGACGACCGGGTCGTGCTCGCCGAGGCCCTCGCGGGCCGGTTCGCGGGGGCGGTCGCATGATCCCCATGACGCTGGCCGAGGTGGCCGCGGCCGTCGACGGCACGCTCCACGGCGTACCCGATGAAAATCTTCTGATCACCGGGCCGGTGGAGTACGACTCGCGGGCGGTGCGCCCCGGCGGCCTGTTCGTGGCGTTCGCCGGCGCGAAGGTCGACGGGCACGAGTTCGCCCCGGCCGCGCTGGCGTCCGGGGCCGTGGCCGTGCTCGGCACCCGGCCGGTCGACGCGCCGACGATCGTCGTGGCCGACCCGCTCGTGGCGCTCGGCAGGCTCGCCCGCGCGGTCGTCGACCGGCTGCCGGAACTGACGATCGTCGGCATCACCGGGTCGTCCGGCAAGACCACCACGAAGGACCAGATCGGCCAGGTGCTCGCCCGGCACGGGGCGACCGTGGCGCCGGCGGGCTCGTTCAACAACGAGCTGGGCCTGCCGCACACGGTGCTCAAGGCCGACGCCGGCACCCGCTACCTCGTGCTGGAGATGGGCGCCCGGGGCATCGGCCACGTGGCCTACCTGTGCGGCATCGCGCCGCCCCGCGTCGGCGTCGTGATCAATGTCGGCGACGCCCACATCGGCGAGTTCGGCTCCGTCGAGGCGATCGCGAGGGCCAAGGGCGAACTGGTCGAGGCGTTGCCCGCCGCCGGCGTCGCCGTGCTCAATGTGGACGATCACCGGGTACGGGCGATGGCGGCGCGTACCGGCGCGCGCGTGACGTTCGTCGGCCAGGACGAGCGGGCGGACGTGCGCGCCGTGGACGTGCGCCTGGACGCGCGCGGGCGGGCGTCGTACACGCTGGTCACGGCCGGCGGCTCGGCGCCCGTGGCACTGCCCGTGCCGGGCGCCCACCAGGTCGGCAACAGCCTCGCCGCGGCCGCTGTGGGGCTCGCCGCCGGCATGACCCTGGCCGCTGTGGCGGAGGCCCTCACCGATCTGCGGTCGGTGTCGAGCCGAAGGATGGATGTTTTCGACCGTGCCGACGGTGTCACGGTCATCGACGACTCGTACAACGCCAACCCGTCCTCGATGGCGGCGGCGCTGCGCGCGTTGACGACGGTCGGCGACGGCCGCCGCCGGATCGCCGTGCTGGGCTACATGGCCGAGTTGGGCGATCATGAACGGGCCGGCCACGAAGGGGTGGGACGGCTCGCCGCCCAACTTGGCGTGGACCTGCTCGTGGCGGTCGGCACTGCCGGCGCGATCCACGACGGCGCGCTCACGGTTGCTCAGTGGGGAGGAAAGTCGGTGCACGTGACCGATCAGGTGCAGGCCGTCGCGTTGCTGCGGGACGAGCTGAAGCCGGGGGACGTGGTACTCGTGAAGGGCTCGCGGTACCGCACGTGGGACATCGCTGACTCGCTGCGGGAGGCCGGAGCGTGAGCGAGCGAAGCATCAGCTCAGGTCTGACCCGCGCGGACGCCCCGCGACGCGAGGTGGCAGCGTGAGGGCCGTCATCGTCGCTGCGGCCGTGGCGTTCCTGCTGTCGCTGTTCTGCACGCCGCTGGCCATCAAGGGGTTCACGAAGCTCAAGGCCGACCAGCCGATCCGGACGGAAGGGCCGCAGACCCACCAGAGCAAGAAGGGCACGCCCACCATGGGCGGCGTCGTCTTCGTGCTGGCCACGGTGATCGCCTACATCGCCGGGCACCTGTCGCTGCTCACGCTGCCGGACGCCCAGCTGCACCCGACCGGTCCCACGATCACCGCGCTCGTGGTGCTGGGCCTGTTCGTGGCGCTGGGCCTCGTCGGCTTCCTCGACGACTACCTCAAGGTGCGCCAGCGCAACAGCGCCGGCCTGAGCGAGAAGCAGAAGCTCATCGCGCAGACGATCGTGGGCGCGATCTTCGGCGTTATCGCGCTGTACGTGCCGGGCCGCGGCGATGCCGGCACGGTGGCGAGCGAGTACATCTCGTTCGTCAAGGACGTCAACTGGCTCACCATCACGAAGCTCGGCGCCCTGGCCCTGTTCGTGTTCGTGGTCATGGCCATGTCCAACGCGGTGAACCTCACCGACGGCCTCGACGGCCTGGCCACCGGCGCCTGCGTCATGGTGCTCGGCGCCTACGCCTTCATCGGCTTCTGGCAGTACCGGCACTGGGCGGCCGACCCGAGCTACAAGGGCGACTACGTCTACTACGTGCGCGACCCGCTGGAGATCAGCATCATCGCGGCCGGAGCGGCCGCCGCCTGCTTCGGCTTCCTGTGGTGGAACGCGTCGCCCGCGAAGATCTTCATGGGCGACACGGGCGCGCTCGGCCTCGGCGGGCTCATCGCCGGTCTCGCGTTCGCCACCCGCACCGTGCTGCTCGTACCGATCCTCGGCATGCTCTTCACGATCATCACGATCACCTGGATCATCCAGATCGGGTCGTACCAGATCTGGCAACGCCGCGTGTTCCGCATGGTGCCGCTCCATCATCACTTCGAGCTGGCCGGATGGAGCGAGGTCAACATCGTCATCCGGTTCTGGATCATCGCGGGCCTCGGCGTGGCCACGGCGCTCGGCCTGTTCTACGCCGACTTCCTGCGGGTGGTGGGCGCCGCCGTGGTCAATAAATGACCGCCTACGCTGGCCGGCACGTGCTCGTGGCCGGCGCGGCCGTGGCCGGCGCGGCCAGCGCGCGGGCGCTGCTCGCGCGGGGCGCGACCGTCACCGTGCTGGACCGGCGCGACTCCGAGGGCCTCGCGGCACTGCGCGCGGCCGGCGCCGCCGTGGTGGTCGCGGAGACCCCGCCGGCCGGGCTGCTCGACGGGATCGACGAGGTCGTCGTGTCGCCGGGCTTCGCCCCGCACTCGCCGCTGGCCCGTGCCGCGCTGGCGGCCGGGCTGCCCGTCTACGCCGAGCCGGAGCTGGCCTGGCGGCTGCGCGGCCCGGCCGCGCCCGGGTGGCTCGCCGTGACCGGCACGAACGGCAAGACCACGACGACCACCATGCTGGCGTCGATCCTGCGGGCGGCCGGCAAGCGCACCGCCGCGCTGGGCAACATCGGCGAGCCGCTCGTCGGCCTCGACGAGGCCGCCTACGACGTGCTCGCCGTCGAGCTGTCCAGCTTCCAGCTGCACTGGTCGGACACGCTCGCGCCGTACGCGGGCGCGCTGCTCAACCTCGCCGACGACCACCTCGACTGGCACGGCGGCTTCGACGCGTACGCCGGCGCCAAGGAGGCGATCTGGCGGGGCGCGCCGGGCGGCGGGGTGGCCGTGGGCAATCTCGACGATCCGCGCGTGGCGGCGCGCCTTCTCGCCGTGTCCGGGCGGTCGGTCGGCGTGACGCTGGGCGAGCCGGAGCGCGGCGAGCTCGGCGTCGTCGACGGCGTACTCGTGGATCGCGCCTTCGATGACGACGCCGTGGAACTCGGCACCGCCGCGGCGGTGCGGCCGGCCGGGGCCCACAACCTCAGCAACGCGCTGCACGCGGCGGCGCTCGCCCGCGCCTACGGCGTCCCGGCCGGGGCGGTCGCGGCGGGGTTGGCGGGCTACACGCCCGAACCGCACCGCAACGCCCTGGTGGCCACTGTGGAGGGTGTCGCGTACGTCGACGACAGCAAGGCCACCAACCCGCACGCCGCGTTCGCCTCCCTGGCCACGTATCCGCGCGTCGTGTGGATCGCCGGCGGGCAGCTCAAGGGCGTCGACATCGACGACCTCGTGGCGACGGTGGCGCCCCGGCTCGCCGGCGCGGTACTGCTGGGCGTCGACCGCGTGGATATCGCCCGCGCGCTCGCGCGACACGCGCCGGCGGTGCGTGTGGTGGATGTGGCGAGGACCGATGATGGTGCGATGGGGGAGGTGGTCCGCGCGGCCTCGGCCATGGCCGCCCCCGGCGACACGGTGCTGCTGGCCCCCGCGGCGGCATCCCTGGACATGTTCCGTGGCTACTCGCACCGCGGCGACGCGTTCGCCGCCGCGGTGGCCGAGCTTGCGGGGTGACTGAGGGAGGCGACGGCATGAGCGAGCGTGGGGAGGGGCCGGTCACCACGGGGTCCCGTGAGGCCGACGCTCCCTCGCCGCCCGCGCCGGGCAGTCCGTTCCTCGCCTGGACGGCACTGCTGCGCGGGCTGCTGTCGCGGCCCCTCGCGTCGTACTATCTGCTGATCTCCAGCGCGGGCCTGCTGCTCATCGTCGGCCTCGTGATGGTGTTCTCCGCGACGAGCCTGCAGGCGTACGCCACGCACGGCAACGCCTTCACCTCGATCGAGAAGCAGGCGACCTCGGCGCTCATCGGGTTCGTGGCGTTCTGGGCCTGCCAGCGGCTGCCCGCGCGCACCTACCGGTGGCTCGCCCGGCCCGGTCTGATCGCCGCGTTCGTGCTGTTGATCCTGCTGGACGTGCTGGCCCTGCTGGCCGAGGCCAAGATCCTGCACGATCCGAAGATCGGCCCGTTGCGCGCGGACGAACTCTGGCTCTACCTCGGCCCGGTGCAACTGCAGCCCTCCGAGCTGGCCAAGATCGCTTTTGTGGTGTGGGCGGCCGACGTGCTCGTGCGCAAGGGCGCGCTGGCGGGCCGCTGGCGCGAGCTGTCCCGGCCGCTGTTCCCGGTGGCCGGCCTGCTGTTCCTGCTGGTGGGCTACAACGACCTGGGCACCATGCTGTGCCTGGTGGTGATGTTCGTCGGCGTGCTGTGGGCTGCCGGCGTGCGGCTGTCCGTGCTCGGCGGGATGTTCGCCTTCGCGCTGATCGGCGTGTTCGTCTTGATCAAAATGCCCGGGGTGGGCTACCGCCAGGAGCGCCTCGACGCCTTCCTCGATCCGGGCGCGCACGCCCAGGGCATGGCGTACCAGGCGATGGAGGGCCTGTTCGCCATCTCCAACGGGGGCTGGTTCGGTGTCGGCCTTGGCCGGGCGAAGCTGAAGTGGGGCTGGCTGCCCAACGGGCACAACGACTTCATCTTCGCCGTCATCGCCGAGGAGTTGGGCGTGGTCGGCTGCGTCGTGGTGCTGGGGTTGTTCGCGGTGCTCGCGTACACGGGCCTGCGCATCGCCCGTCGGGTCCCCGGATCGTTCCGCCGGCTCGTGGCGGCCGGCATCACGGTCTGGCTGGCCGGTCAGGCCGCGATCAACCTCGGCGGGGTGGTGGGGCTGCTGCCGATCACCGGCCTGCCGCTGCCGCTGATCTCCGACGGCGGAAGTGCCCTGGTGGTGACCATGGCGATGATCGGTGTCCTGGCGTCGTTCGCCCGGGCGGAGCCCGCCGCGGCGCATGCCCTGCATGCCCGTCCGCCCGGCCAACTGGGCCGGCTACTCTGGGCTCCGCTGCCGCCGCTTCCGCGCCGCGCGCGGCAGCGGGAGGCTCCGTCGGCGAGCGCGGGCGAGAGGTGAGCCCATGACCGGGCGAAGCGAGGGAATCATTAAGCGCAGTGCCACGTCATGCCGGCGCCGGAGCGGAGCGGAGGTGACGGTATGACCGAGCGAAGCGAGGGAATCATTAGGCGCAGTGCCATGTCATGCCGGCGCCGGAGCGGAGCGGAGGTGACGGCATGACCCAGCTGCGATCCGTGGTGCTGGCCGGTGGCGGCTCCGGCGGCCACATCTACCCCCTGCTGGCGTTCGCCGACTGCCTACGTCGCCATCAGCCCGACATCCGCATCACCTGTGTGGGCAGCGCCAAGGGTCTGGAGGGCCAGCTCATCCCGGCGGCCGGCTACGAGCTGCGCCAGGTGCCGGCCTACCAGTTGCCCCGCTCCGTGAACCTGGACCTGGCCCGCACCCCGACCCGGATGCTGCGTTCCATGCGCGCCGCCCGCGCGGTCCTCGACGATGTCGAGGCCGACGCGGTCGTGGGCTTCGGCGGGTACGTGTCCGTGCCGGCCTACCTGGCCGCCTGGCGTCGCAAGACCCCCATCGTCATCCACGAGGTGAACGTGCCGCCGGGCGTGGCCAACCGGCTGGGCATGCGGTTCACCAACCATGTGGCGGTCGGCTTCGAGCTGCAGACCGCCGCGTCGCCGCTGCTGGCCGAGGCCCGGGTCGTCGGCGTGCCGCTGCGCACGAGCATCACCGGGCTGAACCGGCCGGCGGCCCGCGCCGCGGCCCGCGCCCGCTTCGGGCTGCGCCCCGACCTGCCCACGATCCTGGTGTCCGGCGGCTCGCAGGGCGCCCGGTCGGTCAACCGCGCCATGGCCGGGGCCGCCAAGGCGATCGCCGCCGCCGGGGTGCAGGTGCTGCACGTCATCGGCGCGCGTAACGAGCCCGTGGAGATCCCGCCGGACCTGCCCACCCCGTACGTCTGCGTGCCGTACCTGAGCGAGATGGAGCAGGGGTACGCGGCGGCCGACCTGCTCGTCGGGCGCGGCGGGGCGATGACCCTGGCCGAGGTGACCGCCGTGGGGCTGCCGGCCGTCTACGTGCCGCTGCCCTACGGCAACGGCGAGCAGCGGCGCAACGCCCTGCCCGTGGTCGAGGCCGGCGGCGGCCTGCTCGTGGCCGATGCCGACCTGACTCCGGAGTGGATCGAGCGGACCGTGCTGCCGCTGGTCACCGACCCCGGGAAGCTGGCCACCATGGGCATCTCCGCCGCCGCGTACGGCCGTCGCGACGGCGACGAGCGGCTGCGCGAGTACCTCCTGGAGGTCGTGGCATGAGCGAGCTGACGGCGGAGGAGCTCGGCACGGTTCACCTGATCGGGGTGGGCGGGGTCGGCATGAGTGGGCTGGCGCGGCTGCTGCTGACCCGCGGGGTCCCGGTGACCGGCAGCGAGCTGAAGGACTGGCCGGCGCTGGCCGCCCTGCGGGCCCTGGGGGCCACGATCCACATGCAGCACGTGGCGGACAACCTCGACGGCGTCGACACGGTGGTCTACTCCACGGCCATCCCGTCCGACCACCTGGAGCTGGTCGAGGCGCGCTCGCGCGGGCTGCGGGTGCTGCACCGTTCGCAGGCGCTCGCGGCGTGCATGGCCGGCCGGCGCACGGTCGCGGTCGCCGGTACGCACGGCAAGACGACGACCACTTCCATGATCACATCGATTCTGCAGCACTGCGGGCTCGACCCGTCGTTCGTCATCGGCGGGGAGATCTCCGAGGTCGGCTCGAACGCCCACCACGGCTCGGGGGAGTACTTCGTCGCGGAGGCCGACGAGAGCGACCGGTCGTTCCTGCACTACCGCCCGTACGTGTCGATCGTGACGAACATCGACGCCGATCACCTCAACACCTACGGGGACCTGGACGGGCTGCAGGAGACGTTCCTCGAGTTCTGCCAGCGCACCGAGCCGGACGGCTTCGTGGTGATCTGCGCCGACGACCCGCAGGCGCGCATCCTGGCCGGGCGGGTGCGCGCGGCCGGGCTGACCGTGCTCACGTACGGCGAGGCCGACGACGCCGACCTGCGCATCAGCGAGGTGCGTTCCAGCCCGGTCGGCGTCCGCTACCTGGCCGCCCTCGACGGGGAGTCGCTCGGCGAGTTCGCGCTGCCCGTGCCGGGCCGCCACCTGGGCCTCAACAGCGCCGCCGCCGTGCTCGTCGCCGTCAAGCTCGGGCTGCCGGTCGCCGCGATCGGGGAGGCGCTCGCCGCGTTCCCGGGCGTGCGGCGCCGCTTCGAGCTCAAGGGCGTCGCCGACGGCGTGCGCGTCTACGACGAGTACGCCTATCACCCGACCGCCATGACCGCCGCGCTGAGCACGCTGCGCGAGGTCGCCGGCCGGGGCCGGCTCATCGTGGTCTTCCAGCCGTACCGGGTGTACCGCACGCGCGACCTGCAGGCCGAGATCGCGACGGCGCTGGCCATCGCCGACGAGGCCGTCGTGATGGAGGTGTTCGGGCCGGGCGAGGCGCGCGCGCCGGGCGAGGGCGGCATCGCGCTCACCGCCGCGGTCGGGCTGCCCCCTGAGCGGAAGGTCTTCGTCGCCTCCTGGGAGGACGTGGCCGCCGAGGTGGTCGCCCGCGCCCACGAGGGCGACGTCGTGGTGACCATGGGCGCGCCGCCGATCTCGCTCATGGGTGACGAACTGCTCGCCGCGCTGGACCTGCGCGGGCGCGAGCACGCCGCCGAGGCGTACGTGGCCCGGCACGCCGTCGCGGAGATGGACGGCTGACGGCGTGATCCGCACCGAGGTCGCCCGGCGTTGGCGGCTGGTCCGGGCCCCGGGCCGGTCGGTGCCGGCCTCGGTGCGGCGGTTCCATCAGCGCATCCGCCGCCGCCGGCTGCGGTCGGCGGCGCCGTGGCTCGCCGTCGTCGGCGCACTGGGGCTGGCGGCGCTGCTTGCCTGGGTGATCTTCGCAACCTCGCTGCTGGGCGTGCGGGAGGTGGCCGTGACGGGCACGTCCGTGCTCACCTCCGAGCAGGTGACGGCCGCGGCCGGTGTCGCGCCCGGCACGCCGCTCGCCCGGGTGGACCTTGACCGGGTACGCGCGGCCGTCAGCGAGCTGGCGCCCGTACGGGAGGCGCGCGTCCGCCGGCAGTGGCCCGGAACGCTGGTCATCGACGTGCAGGAGCGGGTGGCGCTGGCGACCGTGCCGGTCGGCTCGCAGTTCGCGGTGATCGACGGGGCGGGCGTGGTGTTCCGCACGCTGGCACAGCGCCCGCGCGAGTTGCCGCTGGTCGTGCTGGCCTCACCGGGCCCGGATGACGTGTCGACCCGGTCGGCCCTGCGGGTGCTGCGGACGCTCACCCCGCAGTTGCGCGAGAGCCTGGTACGGATGGTCGCCCCGACGCCGGCGCGCATCCGGCTGGAGCTCGGCGGCGGCCGTACGGTCGTGTGGGGCGACGCCGAGGACAGCGACACGAAGGCCCGCGTGGCGACGGCGCTGCTCAAAAAAGAGGGCACGCTCATCGATGTGAGCGCGCCCGAATTCGTCACTGTGGGATAACACCCGGACAACGGTGGGAAGACACGCCGCTGGGGTCCTTGGTTCGGATGGTTGTGGCGCCTACGGTCCGGGGCAGGAATTCTAGTTCACATAACTATGAGCCTCAAGTAGACGGTGAGGGTTTGCGCCTGAGCCGTACGCGCTCGGGCTACCGTCCACCGTGGACCGGCGAGGTGGCTGGCGCTGATCGACCGCGACGCACCTCGAAGGGAAGGCATTGATGACACCTCCGCACAACTACCTGGCGGTCATCAAGGTGGTTGGCATCGGCGGTGGCGGGGTGAACGCCGTCAACCGGATGATCGAGGTCGGTCTCAAGGGCGTTGAGTTCATCGCGATCAACACCGATGCCCAGGCCCTGCTGATGAGCGACGCCGATGTCAAGCTCGATGTGGGCCGGGAGCTGACCCGCGGACTCGGCGCCGGCGCCAACCCCGACGTCGGCAAGAACGCCGCCGAGGACCACCGCGACGAGATCGAGGAGGTGCTGCGCGGCGCCGACATGGTCTTCGTGACCTGCGGCGAGGGCGGTGGCACCGGTACGGGCGGCGCGCCCGTGGTCGCCAACATCGCGCGCAAGCTCGGCGCGCTGACCATCGGCGTGGTCACCCGGCCGTTCTCGTTCGAGGGCAAGCGGCGCCAGGTGCAGGCCGAGTCGGGCATCGAGGAGCTGCGCCAGCAGTGCGACACGCTCATCGTGATCCCGAACGACCGCCTGCTCGCGCTCGGCGACCGGGGCATCAGCATGATGGACGCCTTCCGTCAGGCCGACCAGGTGCTGCTCTCCGGTGTGCAGGGGATCACCGACCTGATCACCACGCCGGGTCTGATCAACCTCGACTTCGCGGACGTGAAGAGCGTGATGAGCGGCGCGGGCAGCGCCCTCATGGGCATCGGCAGCGCGCGCGGCGACAACCGCGCGGTGGAGGCCGCCGAGGCGGCCATCTCCAGCCCGCTGCTGGAGCAGAGCATGGACGGCGCGCGTGGCGTGCTGCTGTCGATCGCGGGCGGCTCCGACCTGGGCCTCTTCGAGATCAACGACGCGGCCCAGCTGGTCACCGACGCCGCGCATTCGGACGCGAACATCATCTTCGGCGCGGTCATCGACGATGCCCTCGGCGACGAGGTGCGTGTCACGGTGATAGCGGCCGGCTTCGACGGCGGCGCGCCGGCCTACAAGCCGGCGGAGCTGCAGCGCAAGGTTCCCGCCGAGCAGGGTCAGCAGCCCCGCCAACCGGGCCCGTCGCTGCCGCCGGTGCAGAGTGGCCCGCGCCGGGTGCTCTTCGACGACGTCGACGTGCCCGACTTCCTCAAGAACGGCGAGTGAGCGCCCCGGAGCACGCGCGCCGCGCCCAGCTGTCGGAGAACCTCGCCCGGGTACGGGCGGAGATCGCCGACGGCTGCGCGGCGGCCGGCCGGGACCCGGCCGAGGTGACGCTCGTGGCGGTCACGAAGACGTACCCGGCCAGCGACGTCTGTCACCTGGTGGCGCTGGGCGTCACGGACGTCGGCGAGAACCGCGACCAGGAGGCGGCGCCCAAGGCGGCCGAGGTGGCCGCCGCGGGCGCCGCGCCGCGCTGGCACTTCGTCGGACAACTGCAGCGCAACAAGTGCGCGTCCGTGGTGGGCTACGCCGACGTCGTGCACTCCGTCGACAGCGTGCGGCTCGCGGATGCCCTGGGCCGGGCGGCCGGGCGGCACCGCGACACCGACCTGGACGTGTTCGTCCAGATCAGTCTCGACGGGGATCCGACACGCGGCGGCGCCGTGGCCCCGCCCGGGTACGCCCCGGGCGTGTCGGGTCCCACGGCCGAGCCGGATCGTGATCTTGAGCGGGTGGCGGCCGCCGTGGCGGCCGGGGAACGGCTCCGGTTACGCGGAGTGATGGCCGTGGCACCCCTCGGTTGGCCTCCGGCGCGCGCGTTCACCCTGTTGGCGGACATCGCCGCACGGCTTCGTGTCGGATATCCGACCGCTCACGCTGTGTCGGCGGGGATGAGCGGTGATCTCCGCGACGCGCTCGCCCACGGCGCGACACATGTCCGGATCGGCAGCGCATTGCTCGGTAACCGCCCGCCGCTCCGGTAGCCTGGTGCTCAGGGCGCTGAACTACATCACTGTTATTTGGCGCGCCGGCGGTGTGACCACGCACCGGCGGCGCGTCGCCGTCAGTGGGGTAGCCGGTGCCAGGACCGGAATCAGGACGGGTGGCCGCGAACTGCCCGGCCGGATGGCTGCGGTGGCGGCCGCAGAGGGGCAGCACGACGCGGGGGCGTGCCGCAGAGCGACGGAGGGGCGCGGCGATGGGTGCACTGCGCAGGGCCGGTGTGTGGCTGGGCCTGGTCGAGGAGGAGGACGACCGCGCCTACCCCGGTGACTACGACGACGAGTTCGCCGACGACGAGGAGTTCCAGCCGGTCCGCCCGCGCGGCTCGCGTCCGGGTGAGCGGCTCGCCGACCGGGCCGCGGAGCGCGCCAGCCTGGCCGATCGGGCTGCGGAGCGCGCGGCCGAGCGGGCCGCCGAGCGCGAGCGAGCCGACCGGGAGCGGGTGGAGCGCGACCGCTCCCACCTGGCCGATCGCGGGCACGCGGGCGACCCCGTCGTGGCCGAGCGCGGCAGCGTGCGGTCGCTGGCGCGGCCGGGGGCCACGGCGTCCACCAGCTACCCGACACAGGACAACCTCGCGCTCGCGCCGCAGGTCCAACTCCGCGAGCGGGCAGTGGTCGGGGAGGGCTACGAGACGGCGCACGAGGGCCGTTACCAGATCACCACGGTCCACCCGACCACCTACAAGGAGGCGCGGACGATCGGCGAGCACTTCCGCGAGGGTGTGCCCGTCATCATGAACCTCACGGAGATGGATGAGCCCGACGCCCGTCGGCTCGTCGACTTCGCCGCCGGGCTCGCGTTTGGGCTGCGCGGTAGCATGGAGCGCGTCACCAACCGCGTCTTCCTGCTTTCGCCCGCCAATGTGCAGGTCACCGCGGAGGACAAGGCGAAGATCGCTCAGGGCGGGTTCTTTGAGCATGGCTGAGAGGCGTAGCAGGACGTGCTGTCGGTGGTCTTTCAGGTTCTGTACCTGGTCATCTACTTCTTCCTGCTGACGCTTATCGCCCGTTTCATCCTGGGTACGGTGCTCAGTCTCGGCCGGCGCTGGCGTCCGGCCCGCGGCTCCGCGGCAGCGCTGGAAGTTGTCTGGAGCGTCACCGATCCACCCCTCAAGGCGTTGAGGCGAGTGATCCCACCGCTGCGAGTTGGTACGGTGAGCGTCGACCTAGCTTCTCTTGTGCTGCTGGTTATTGTGTTCGTGCTGATGTACTTCGTGGTTCCGAGCCTGATTGCCATAACGTCGAGTTAGGCCCGACACCACGCGGCCGCGACTGACCCGAGGAGATTCGATGCCGCTAACCCCGGCTGACGTCCACAACGTCGCGTTCAAGAAGCCCCCGATCGGCAAGCGGGGGTACGACGAGGAGGAGGTCGATGCTTTCCTCGACGAAGTTGAGCGCGAACTCGCACGACTCATCGAGGAGAACAACGAGCTCCGGGCGCAGGGCGGAGGCCGCGCGCCGGCGACCGGCGCGGGCGGCGACCCGCGGCTGGCCGCTGAGCTGAACGAACTCAAGGCGACGCTCGACCGCGTGCAGCGCGAGAAGGCATCCGCTGAGCAGGCCGCCCGCCAGATGCAGGGCGAGCTGGAGCAGGTGCGCGCCCAGGGCGGCGCGGCCGGCGACGGCGAGCAGCAGGCGCTGCGGGTGCTCATGATGGCCCAGCGCACCGCCGACGACCACGTGTCGGACGCGCGCCGCGAGGCCGAGAAGCTGCTCACGGACGCGCGCACGAAGGCCGACGAGCTGACCCGCGAGGCCCGTTCGAAGGCCGAGGCGCTTGAGCGTGACGCCCGCACCCGCCACCAGGAGGCCATGGGCGGCCTCGAGGCCAAGCGCACCGCGCTGGCCAAGCACCTCGAGGAGCTCAAGCAGTTCGAGCGGGAGTACCGCACCCGCCTGAAGGCCTACCTGGAGAGCCAGCTGCGCGACCTGGCCGGTCGCGGCGAGGCGCTGCAGGACGAGCCGACCCGCAACGGCGGCGCCGCCGACGCGCCGCGCCCGGCGGGCCCGGCCGGCGGCCTCGCGACGGCCGGCGCGGGCGCCCTGGGCAGCCCCGGTGGCCGCGCCACGGACAGCGCAGCCCACTGACGCGTGACCGGGGTGGGCGCCGTGACGCGCCCGCCCCGTACGCATAACCCGTCCGCCGATATCGGTGCGCCGGCCGCGATGCTTCAATGGTGCGTGGCCAGTGCCGACGTGACAATCATCGCGATCCGGGTCAAACCGGGGGCACGCCGCCCCCGCGTCGGCGGCCGCCACGAGGGCGCTCATGGTCCGGCCCTCGTCGTCGCCGTCTCCGCGCCGGCTGTCGACGGGCGCGCCACGGAGGCCGCGCTGCGCGAGCTGGCCACCGCTCTCGGCCTTCGGCGCGCGGACGTGGCCCTGCGCGCCGGGCAGGCCAGCCGCGACAAGCTCGTCGCCATCGCCGCCCCGCCCGCGACCTGGTCGGACCGGCTCGCGGAACTCCGCGGGGACGCCGCCCAGTGACAGGGGATCTCGACGAAGGCCTGCTGATCGGGTCGCTCGTGCTGCTCGTCGCCGTCGCCGCCGTGCGCCTGTCCACCCGTGCCGGCCTGCCGAGCCTGCTCATCTACCTGGCTCTCGGGGTCGCCCTCGGCGAGTCCGGGCTGGGCATCGACTTCGAGAACGTCGATCTCACGCGGGTTCTCGGCGTGTGCGCCCTGGTCGTGATCATCGCGGAGGGCGGTCTGTCCGCCCGCTGGTCCGTCGTGCGACCCGTACTGCCGGCGGCGGCCACGCTCGCCACCTTCGGCGTCGTGGTGAGCGTCGCCGTGGTGGGCGTCGTCGTGCACCTGCTGCTGGACGTACCCCTGCAGTTGGCGCTGCTGTACGGCGCGGTGCTCTCCTCGACCGACGCGGCGGCCGTCTTTGCCACGCTGCGGCGGCTGCTCGTCCGGCCCCGGCTGGCCGCCACCCTGGAGGCCGAGTCCGGCATCAACGACGCCCCGGCCGTGCTGCTGGTGCTCGCCCTGTCCGTGCCGGCGGGGTCACACCTCGTCTGGTGGCACGAGCTGCTGATCATGCTGTACGAACTCGCGGCCGGCGGGCTGGTCGGCGTGGCCGTCGGGGTGATCGGCGCCTTCGGGCTGCGCCGCGCGGCGCTGCCGGCCGTGGGCCTCTACCCGCTCGCGGTGGCCGGGCTCACCATCCTGGCGTACGCGCTGGGCGCCAGCGTGCACGCCTCCGGTTTCCTGGCCGTGTACACGTGCGGGGTGATCCTCGGTAACGCCCGCCTCCCGCACCGGCAGGCGGTGCTCGGCTTCGCCGACGGGCTGGCCTGGCTGGCCCAGATCGGCCTGTTCGTCCTGCTCGGGCTGCTCGCGTCGCCGGCACGGCTGCCGTCGGCCGTGGTGCCTGCCCTCGTCGTGGGCACGGTCCTCGTCATCGCGGCGCGGCCGCTGTCGGTGCTGCTGAGCGTCGCCTGGTTCCGGGTCGGCTGGCGTGAACAGATGTTCCTGTCCTGGGCCGGGCTGCGCGGGGCGGTGCCGATCGTGCTCGCCACCATCCCGCTGTCGGCCGGCGTACCGGACGCGACACGGCTGTTCGACGTGGTCTTCGTCCTCGTGGTGATCTTCACAGTGCTCCAGGCCACCTCGCTGACCCCGGTCGCCAGGTGGCTGCGCGTCACCGCCCCGGCCGAGCCGACCGAACTGCGCGTGGAGACCGCCCCGTTGGACGAGATGAACGCGGAGATGCTCCAGCTGAAGGTGCCCCCGGGCTCCCACCTGTCCGGCATGTACATCGACGAGCTGCGCCTGCCCCAGGGCGCCGCGGTGACCCTGGTGCTGCGCGAGGGGCGGGGCTTCGTGCCCCAGCCCGCCAGCCGGCTGCGGTCCGGTGACAGCCTGCTCATCGTCGCGACCTCCGACAGCCGGGACGCCGCCGAGCGGCGGCTGCGGGCGGTGAGCCGGCGCGGGCGCCTGGCCCGCTGGTACGGCGAAAAGGGTGAGGCTGAGCTGCACTGAGTTTCCGCGTTGCCCGAAATGGTCCGCGTACGTGTGGCATGTTTGTCGGAAGCCCACAGGTTCCGTATCCTTGCCAGCCTCTGGAGTGCGCGGCGCCCCGCCGCGTGCCCGTTTTTGCATGTGGGGGACAGCCATGGCCGAGCGGGCAGGTGCCGTGCGGAAGGCCAACAAATCGGGCGCCGTGCCGGCGTCCGAAGCGCCCTCGGCGCGCGCCCGGACGAAGGCCGCGTCGGCGACGGAGGCCGCCCCGGCGAAGAAGGCGACGCCGGCTAAGAAGGCGACGCCGGCGAAGAAGGCGACGCCGGCTGAGAAGGCCGCCGCCAAGGCGGCTCCGGCGAAGACGGCGCCGGCCGCGGAGGCCACCCCCACGAAGAAGACCACCACGGCCACGCAGGCGACCACCGGGAAGGCCGCGCCGGCCAGGAAGTCGGCCGCGAAGGCGGCTCCGGTCGAGAAGGCGGCTCCCGCCAAGAAGGCGCCGCCCGCGAAGAAGACAGCCCCGAAGAGCGCGGTGGCCGCCAAGGCGGCCCCGGCGAAGGCGGCCAAGGCCGCGCCAGCGACGTCCCGGGCCACGACGGCCCAGGCGAAGAAGTCGGCGGAGAAGGCGGCGCCGGCAACCAGGACGGCGACCCGTAAGAACACATCCACGGGCGGGGGGCCGCCGGCGCGACCGGCGGCCGTCCGGGCCGAGGCACCGGAATCCGCCGCCACCAGTGCGGCCGAGGGAGCGACAATGGCGAAGCCAGCTGACACGAAGACCGCCCGGAAGGCCGCGCCGGTCAAGGCCTCGCGTAGCGCGGCGGAGACCGAGAAGATCCGTGAGGCGCTCGCCGCCCGCCGCGACGAACTCCGCGAGGAGTACGAGTCGACGCTCACCGAGATCGCCGAACTGCAGCGCGACCGGCTGACCGACTCGGCCGGCGACGACCAGGCCGACACGGGCACGAAGACGTTCGAGCGCGAGCAGGAGATCTCGCTCGCCAACAACATCCTCGACCGGATCAACCAGGTGGAGCGTGCCCTGGAGCGCCTCGACGACGGCCAGTACGGCTGGTGTGAGCGGTGCGGCAACCCCATTCCGGTCGAGCGGCTGGCCGCGTTCCCATCGGCTACTCTCTGCGTGACCTGCAAGCAGCTGGAGGAGCGGCGTTGACACCTGATCTTCTTTCGCCGGGCTCGGAGGATGCCCACCGCGAGGCGGTGGAAGAAGATCGGCCCATCGCGGCGGCTTCGCGGCGGCGGGCGTGGCTGTTCCTCGCCATCACGGCGGCGGTGGTGATCGTCGCCGACGTGGTCACCAAGACGCTGGCGATCCAGCACCTGGGCAACGGCCAGGACTCGATCCGCCTGCTCGGCGGTGCCGTGTACCTCACCTTCACCCGCAACGCCGGCGCGGCGTTCAGCATCGGCGAGGACCTGACCTGGGTCTTCCCGATCATCGCCATCATCGTGTGCGGCGTGATCGTGGCGCTCGCCCGCAAGCTCGCGTCCACACCGTGGGCCATCGCCATCGGGCTCATCCTGGGCGGCGCCATGGGCAACCTCGCCGACCGGATCTTCCGCGCGCCCGGGCCGTTCCGTGGCCACGTGGTGGACTTCATCAGCGTGTTCGGCGACGCGGGCGAGCGCTTCCCGGTCTTCAACGTGGCCGACTCGGCGCTGACCTGTGGCGTCGTCCTCGCGATCATCCTCGAGTTCACCGGCCGCCGCCGCGACGGCCTGCCCGCCACCGCCGACGGCTCGTGACGGCGGCGTACTCCCCGGCCGGGCGGGAGGGCGAGCGGCGCACGGTGCCGGTCCCGGACGGCCTCGACGGGCTCCGGCTGGACCTCGCGATCTCCCGGCTGTTCGGGCTGTCCCGCACGGCGGCGGCCACCCTCGTCGATGACGGCGCGGCCTCGGTCGACGGCGTGTCCCGCAGCAAGTCCGACAAGGTGCGGGCGGGCGACTGGCTTGAGGTCGTGCTGCCGCCGCCACCCGTACCGGTGACCGAGGTGGAGCCGACCCCGGTCGACAACCTGCGGATCGTGTTCGACGACGACGACATCGTCGTGGTGGACAAGCCGGTCGGCGTCGCCGCGCACGCCAGCCCCGGCTGGACCGGGCCGACCGTCACGGGCGGGCTCGCCGCCATGGGACTGCGCATCTCCACGAGCGGCGCGGCCGAGCGGCAGGGCGTCGTCCACCGGCTCGATGTCGGCACGACCGGCCTCATGGTGGTCGCCAAGAGTGAGATCGCCTACAGCGTCCTCAAGCGGGCCTTCAAGGAGCGCACGGTCGAGAAGCGCTACCACGCGGTGGTGCAGGGGCAGCTGGACCCGTTGCGCGGCACCATCGACGCGCCGATCGACCGCCATCCCACGCACGACTACCGGTGGGCGGTGATCTCCGGCGGCAAGCCGAGCGTGACCCACTACGACACGCTGGAGGCGTTCCCGTCCGCCAGCCTCGTCGACGTGCGCCTGGAGACCGGCCGTACCCACCAGATCCGGGTCCACTTCTCCGCGATGCGCCACCCGTGCGTCGGCGACCTCACCTACGGCGCCGACCCGACGCTCTCGGCCCGGCTGGGGCTGGAGCGGCAGTGGCTGCACGCCCGTTCGCTGACGTTCGAGCACCCGACCCGGGGCGACGAGGTGACCTTCGTCAGTGAGTACCCCCCGGATCTGGCGGACGCGCTCGGGACCCTGCGGGCCGCGGCCTGAGCGTTGTCCCGCTGGATAGGATGAGCTGCCCGACCGACCACCAATAGTTGGCCGTGCGGGGATGGCAAAGGGCGCCGCAGTCCGTAGCCTTGGCGTGACATCACGGTTCGGGAGGAGCAGCGTGGACACCGAGCGGGCCCAGGCCGACGCCGACGGCCGGTGGCGCGCGCTCCGCGACCTCGGCCGCCACGGTGGCCGGGCGGCGCCGCCCGAGGACCACCCGTACCCGGCGCAGCGCGACGGCCGTCTCCCGCCCCGACCCGTCCCGCCGCCCCAGGGCTACGCGCCCCCGGCCCACGGCCGGGCGTCGTCCGCTCCCGTCGGGCACGCGTCCCCGCCGCCGCAGGCCGCCCCGAACGATCCGGCGTTGCAGTTGCTGCGGCGCAGCTTCGGCGGGCCCCGCGTGCTCGCGTTCGCCAACCCCAAGGGGGGCGTCCACAAGACCACGGCCACGGTTCTCGCGGCGGCGACCATCGGTGCCGTGCGCGGCCGGGGCGTGCTCGCCTGGGACGACAACGAGCTGCGCGGCACGCTCGGCCTGCGCGCCGGCAGCGCCCGGCATGCCCGTACGATCCGGCACCTGATGCGCGAGCTCCTCGAGGTGGAGGCGCTCTACGGCCCGGCCCTGGCCGAGCGCCTGGACGACTTCCTGCGCCACGCCTCCGACGGCACCTACGACGTCCTCGCCGGCGAGGAGAACCCGCGCTTCGCCGAGAAACTCGACCCGTACTCGGTGCGTCGGGTGCTCGAGCTGCTGCGCCGCACGCACGAGGTCATCTGCGTGGACACCGGCAACAATGTGGAGTCGGCCAACTGGCAGACCGTCCTGGACTCCGCCGACCAGCTCGTGGTGACCACGGTCCCCCGCGAGGACGCGGCGTTCACCGCCGACTGGATGCTCGACCTGCTGGAGGAGAAGGGCATGAGCTCCCTCGTCTCCAACGCGGTCACCCTGCTGTCGTGCCCGACACCCCGGCCCTCGCCCCTGCTCGACGACCTCGCGCGACACTTCGCCACCCGTACGCGCTCGGTCGTCGTGGTGCCCTACGACCCCGCCCTGGAGCCGGGGTCGTCGATCGAGTTCCCGCAGCTCGCGCCCGCCACCCGGGCCGCCTGGCTGCACGCCGCCGCCGTCATGATGGCCCCGTTCGCCCGCTGACCGCGCCCCGCCCTCCGCGCCGCGGTGCGCGCCGGGGCGGCCACCGTGCGCCGCGAGGCCGCCCACGCATGCACTGTGGCGCACACAGCGCACGCGGCCCGGCGAGATGTCTTAATTGCCCGCATAGGGCGGGCGGGTGTGGTTCGCTCGATGCACGGGCGCCCCGTCGTGGGGCCAGGTCGAGGAGCCAGCATGACCAGTGCCACGCCCGGGCCCGATGAGCCGGACCCGCGCGCCGAACCCGAACAACCGCCCGGGCAGCCGTCACCGTGGCCGCCCGCCCCGGACGACTCCGCGCCGTCGGGTGCCGCCGGCAGGGACCCGGACCGGCCGCAGTCGCCCGCCGCACCCGGCCCCCAGGAGCCGCTCGAAGGGCCCGCCGGCTGGTATCCGCCGCCGCCTGATGCTGGTCATCCGCCCCCGGGTGGCGCCGGTGAGCACCCGCCGCCGCCCGGCCCGCCGCCCGGCCCGCCGCCCGGCCCTCATCCGCCTGGTGGCTCGCCGCCGCCCGGCCCGCCGCCGCCCGGAGCCCAGGCGCATGGCGGCTACCCGCCGCCCGGCCAGCCGGGGCAGCCAGGCCAGCCGGGAATCCCACCGGGCTACCCGGGCCAGTACGGGTATCCACCCGGCACCATGCCCGGCCAGCCGTACGGCGGTCAGCCGCCCGCCGGCTACCCACCCGGCGAAGGGAACAAGCAGCAGCGCTGGTGGATCTGGCTGCTCGTCGCGCTCGTGGCCCTGCTCATCCTCTGCTGCCTCGGGGCGATCATTGTCATCGCCGCCCTTAACGACAGCACCGACAACACATCGTCGGGTGCCTCGTCGGCCACCACCGGGCCCGCGTCGCCCACCGCACCGCTGCCGGCCGCGCCGGGCCACCCGACCGCGGGCGGCATCGGCACCCCGCTGACGGACGGCGTGCTGCAGTTCGTCGTGGTTTCCGCGAACTGCGGGGTGGCCGAGGTCGGCACGCCGGACCGGCATGTCACGGCCGACGGCCAGTTCTGCGTGGCGAGCCTCACGGTCCGCAACGTGGGTTCGGAGGCGCGACTGTTCAGCGACGTGTTCCAGCGGGCGTACGACACGGCCGGCAAGTCGTACCGGGCGGACAGCCTGGCGGGCGCGTACGCCAATCGCGGCCACGCGGCGTTCTTCACCAAGGTCGATGTGGGTGCCCAGGTGAGCGGGTCGCTGGTGTTCGATCTTCCGAAGCAGGCCGTCCTGAAGCGCCTGGAACTGCATGATTCGCCGGCTTCCCAAGGGGTGAGCGTCACCGTGTCGTAGGCCCCGCGGGGCGCGTGTCGCGGGGCCGGGAAGACTAGGCTCGGGCGGTACCGCTGAAGGGAGGCGCAGCGTGGCCGACTCGTTCGTGCATCTCCACGTGCACACCGAGTATTCAATGCTCGACGGGGCGGCCCGGCTCAAGCATCTGTTCAGCGAGGCGGCCCGGATGGGCATGCCCGCGCTGGCGATGACCGACCACGGCAACGTCTTCGGGGCCTACGACTTCTACAAGCAGGCCACGGCCGCCGGCGTGAAGCCGATCGTCGGCCTGGAGGCCTATCTCACGCCGGGCACGGACCGCCGCGACCGCACCCGGGTGCGCTGGGCCGACGGCGGCGAGAACGACGTCTCCGGCGGTGGCGCGTACACCCACATGACCATGCTGGCGGCGGACGCCGACGGCCTGCACAACCTCTTCCGCCTCGCGTCCCGGTCGAGCCTGGAGGGCTACTTCTACAAGCCGCGCGCCGACCGCGAACTGCTCCACGAGTACGGCAAGGGGCTCATCGCCACGACCGGTTGCCCGTCGGGGGAGATCCAGACGTGGCTGCGCATCGGCAACTTCGACAAGGCGGTCGAGTCGGCGGCGGAGTTCCGCGACATCTTCGGCGCGGACAACTTCTACCTGGAGCTGATGGACCACGGCCTGGGCATCGAGACCCGGGTCCGCGACGACCTGCTCAAGCTCGGCAAGGTGCTCAACCTCAAGCCGATCGCCACGAACGACCTGCACTACACGTACGCCCATGACGCGGACGCGCACGAGGTGCTGCTGTGCGTGCAGTCCGGTTCGACGCTGGCGGACCCGAAGCGGTTCAAGTTCGACGCGCGCGACTTCTACCTGAAGTCGGCCGAGGAGATGCGCGCGATGTGGGACGCGCAGGTGCCGGGCGCCTGCGACAACACGCTGGAGATCGCCGAGCGGATCGGCGACTACAAGAGCGTGTTCGCCTCCCGCAACCTGATGCCGCAGTTCCCGGTGCCCGAGGGGCACACCGAGGAGTCGTGGCTGCGCGCCGAGGTCATGCGCGGGCTGGAGATCCGTTTCCCCGGCGGCGTGCCGGAGGGCCACAAGCAGCAGGCCGAGTACGAGCTCAACGTCATCTGCCAGATGGGCTTCCCGGGGTACTTCCTGGTGACGGCCGACCTGGTCGCCTACGCCAAGCGGGAGGGCATCCGGGTCGGCCCCGGCCGGGGGTCGGCGGCCGGCGCGCTGATCGCGTACGCCCTCGGCATCACCGAACTCGATCCCATCGCGCACAAGCTGCTGTTCGAGCGGTTCCTGAACCCCGACCGCGTCTCGATGCCCGACATCGACATGGACTTCGACGAGCGCCGGCGCGGCGACATGATCCGGTACGCGACGGAGAAGTACGGCGAGGCCCGGGTCGCCCAGATCATCACGTACGGCACGATCAAGGCCAAGGCGGCGATCAAGGACGCGGCGCGCGTACTCGGGTATCCCTTCGCGGTGGGTGACAAGATCACGAAGGCCATGCCCCCGCCGGTCATGGGTAAGGACATCCCGCTCACGGGCATCTTCGATCCCGCCCACCCGCGCTACCCGGAGGCCGCGGAGTTCCGCTCCCTCTACGAGTCCGAGGCCGACGTCCAGAAGGTCGTCGACACCGCCAAGGGCCTGGAGGGCCTCAAGCGGCAGTGGGGCGTGCACGCGGCCGGCGTGATCCTGTCCCGCGACCCGCTCGTGGACGTGCTGCCGATCCAGAAGCGCGAGCAGGACGGCGCCATCATCACCCAGTGGGACATGGGCGCCTGCGAGACCATCGGCCTGCTCAAGATGGACTTCCTGGGCCTGCGCAACCTCACGGTGATGGACGACTGCCTGGTCAACATCAAGGCCAACCGGGGCGAGGACCTCGTCCTCGAATCGCTGCCGCTCGATGACAAGAAGGCGTACGAGCTGCTCGCGCGCGGCGACACGCTCGGGGTGTTCCAGCTCGACGGCGGCCCGATGCGCTCCCTGCTGCGCTCGATGGTGCCGGATAACTTCGAGGACATCTCCGCCGTCCTCGCGCTCTACCGGCCGGGCCCGATGGGCGCCAACGCCCACAACGAGTACGCCGACCGCAAGAACGGCCGCAAGCCGGTCGTGCCGATCCACCCCGAGCTGGCCGAGCCGCTCGCCGACATCCTGGGCGACACGTACGGCCTGATCGTCTACCAGGAACAGGTCATGGCGATCGCCCAGAAGCTCGCCGGCTACTCGCTGGGCGCCGCCGACCTGCTGCGCCGCGCGATGGGCAAGAAGAAGAAGGAGATTCTCGACAAGGAGTACGTGCCGTTCTCCGGCGGCATGCGCGCCAACGGATACTCCGACGACGCCATCAAGACCCTGTGGGACATCCTCGTCCCGTTCTCCGACTACGCGTTCAACAAGGCGCACACCGCCGGGTACGGCCTGGTGTCGTACTGGACGGCGTACCTGAAGGCGAACTACCCGGCCGAGTACATGGCGGCGCTGCTCACCTCCGTCGGCGACGACAAGGACAAGTCCGCCGTCTACCTGGCGGAGTGCCGGCGGATGGGCATCAAGGTGCTACCGCCGGACGTCAACGCGTCCTCGGCCCGGTTCACGTCGGTGGGCGAGGACATCCGGTTCGGCCTCGCGGCCGTGCGCAACGTCGGCGTCAACGTCGTCGAGTCGATCATGCGGTGCCGCAGGGAGAAGGGCGCCTACACCGACTTCTACGACTACCTGCGCAAGGTCGACCAGGTGGCCTGCAACAAGAAGACCATCGAATCCATGATCAAGGCGGGGGCGTTCGACTCGCTCGGGCACACCCGCAAGGGCCTGCTCGCCGTGCACGCGGACGCGATCGACAGCATCCTCGACGTCAAGCGCAACGAGGCTGTCGGCCAGTTCGACCTGTTCGCCGACCTCCTCGGTGACGACCCGTCGTCGTCGGGCGGCGGGCTGTCGGTCACCCCGCCGATCCCCACGACCGAGTGGGACAAGGCCGACCTGCTGGTGTTCGAGCGGGAGATGCTCGGCCTGTACGTGTCCGACCACCCGCTGCTCGGGCTGGAGGGCGTGCTCGCCAACGCGGCCGAGATGTCGATCTCGGCGCTCGCCGAGGAGGGCGTCGTCGGCGACGGCCAGATCGTCACCCTCGCCGGCATCCTGTCGGGCCTGCAACGGCGCATCACCAAGCAGGGCCGCGCGTGGGCCTCGGCCACCCTGGAGGACCTCGGCGGCGCCGTCGAGGTGCTGTTCTTCCCCAACACGTACGAGGTGGTGGGGGAGCACCTGGCGGAGGACGCGATCGTGGTCGTCAAGGGGCGGGTCGACCGCCGCGACGACCAACCCCGGCTCATGGCCATGGATCTTTCACTGCCGGACATCAGCCAGCCCGACGCGGGCCGGCCCGTCGTGGTGGCCCTGCCCAGCAACCGCTGCACCCCGCCGCTCGTCGACCGTCTCAAGGAGGTCCTCACGAGCCACCCCGGCTCCGCCGAGGTCCACCTGCGGCTGCTCTCCGGCGGTGGCCGGACGACCATGCTGCGCCTCAACCCGGTGCGGGTGGCGCCCACGACCGCGCTCATGGCCGACCTCAAGGCGTTGCTCGGCCCCGGTGCGATTGGCTGAACACGGTGGCTCGCACGTCGACTGGACACTGGGTAAAGTACGCTGGCCGCGGCCTACCGCGTCATCGTCGGACAGATAACGCAGTCCGGGCGCGCCGGCCGAGAAGCCTGAGGTCCACCTGATGATCGCGGTTAGCTGGGGTGCGGCGACCGACGTCGGCAAGATCCGACAGGTCAACGAGGACAGCCTCGTGGCCAACGGGCAGGTCTTCGTGGTCGCCGACGGCATGGGCGGCCACGCCGCGGGCGACGTGGCGAGCCGCCTGGCCGTCGAGGCGTTCGACGGGCTGGCCGGCGACTGGTCCATCCGGCCGGAGGCCGTCCTCAACGTCGTCGCCGACGCGAACGACTCCATCCTCGACGCCGCCCGTCATGGCGAGGGCCGCGGCGGCATGGGCACCACCGTCGTGGGCCTCATCGCGGTCCAGAACGACGGGCACGACTTCTGGTTCGCCTTCAACGTCGGCGACTCCCGGCTCTACCGCAGCTTCGGCGGGGAGCTGGAACAGGTCTCGGTGGACCACTCGCTGGTGCAGGAGCTCTACGAGGCCGGCGCGATCACCCAGGAGCAGCGCCGCGACCACCCGCGCGCCAACGTGGTGACCCGGGTGCTGGGCACCGACCCGACGCCGCTGCCCGACTACTGGTTGCGTGCCCCCCAGTCCGGCGAGCGCTTCCTGCTGTGCTCCGACGGGCTGAGCAACGAGGTGCCCGATGACGTGCTGGCCGCCACCCTGACGGCCGGCGCGGACGCCCAGCGCACCGCCGACCAGCTGGTGGAACTGGCCCTCACGGCTGGCGGCCGGGACAACATCACCGCCATCGTCGTCGAGACCCGGTAGCGCCGCATCCCGCCGGGCTTCGCCGGCCGCTCCCGCCGGCCGCTTGGGCGATCCTGGGAGCGAGTCGACCCGGCACCAAGATCGCTGTTTCCGGTGCCGGAGTGCAGGTGGGCTGCACGTCCGGGCACGAAACGGCGATCATGACTCGGCCTGCCCCCGCGCCACACGGATCGGTCGCCGAAAGTGGGGTCGGAGGTACGGGCCGGGTGTCAGTACGGGCAGCCACCTGAGAGGATCACGCGGTGACGTTTCCACCCACCGGCCCCGCAGATCGCCACGATCCGCCCCAAGGCCAGGGCCACGACCACGGGCAGGACCACGACGTGGCGGGTCAGCCGCCGGTCGCCGGCGCCCCCGCGGCGTGGCCGGGCAGCGGTCCGAGCGGCGCCCCCGCGGCGTGGCCGGGCGGCGGTCCGGGCGGAGCCGCGGTGGCGTGGCCGGGCGGCGGGCCGGGGTACGACCCGGCGGCGTGGGGCTACGGTCAGCCGCCCCCGGCCGCGCCCCGGTCGAACCTGTTGGGGGACGTGCTCGTGGGCGTACTCACCGCCGTGGTCGTCGCGGCCCTGGGCGCGCCGCTGGGCTGGCTGTGGGCGGCGCTCGCGCCGCGCATCCCGATCGTGCGGGTGGACGGCGGGTTCACGTACGCGGACGCGGAGCCGGAGCAGGTGGTCGCGGCGGACGGTTGGTTCATGCTGCTCGGCGCCGGGGCGGGCATCCTGTTCGCGGTGGTCGCGTGGATGTTGCTCAAGCGGTGGCGCGGACCGTTCATCGTGATCGGCCTGGTGCTGGGCAGCCTGGGCGGGGCGTGGCTGGCGTGGTGGGCCGGGCGGCAGGTGGGGCTCGCGGAGTTCGAGCGGCTGCGCGAGACCGCGACCGTGGGCACCCAGCTGCTGGCCCCGCTGGGGTTGCGGGCCACGGACTTCGCGGCCGCCCACCCGTGGACGCCGAAGCTGACCGGCGTGCTGGCGGTGCAGGCGCTGGCGGCCGCGTTCGTGTACACGTGCTGCGCCGGGTGGTCGCGGTTCGCGTCGCTGCGCGGCCCGGACCCAGAGCCGACATATCCCTCATATCCGGCTTATCAGATGCCGCCGGCGACCGATGATCAGTTCGGCCCTGGCCGCACCGGCAGCTCCGACACCGGGACCGGCACGGCCCGCACCTGACGCAACAGCACAACCTCCCGCTGGAGGATCGCCAGCTCGGCGCGCAGCCGGGCGGCGGTCTCCGGCGCGGCGAGCAGCGCCTGGCGCTCGGCGAGCGTCAGCGACGCGGTCGCCGCGACGAGGTGTGACAGCACGGTCGGGTCCTCCGGCAGTTGCTCGGCGACCTCCTCGGCATCCGTGCGCACGAGCCCCAGGTACGTCCGGAACACCGCCAGGACCCGGGGCGCGAGCGCCTCGGCGGCCGGGCTGTCCCGCGGCTCCGGCAGGAAGCTCACCCGCGCCCGCAGGTAGGGGGTGTCGTCCGTGACCACCTCGTCGATGGCGAACCGGCGCCGCCCGACCGTCACCAGGTCGAACCGGCCGTCGGGGTGCTCGGTGACCTGCCGCAGCTCGGCCGTGCAGCCCACCTCGTGCAGCGTGACCGCGCCCGAGCCGCCCTCCACCTCCCACCCGCTGGCGATGGCCACCACGCCGAACTGGCGCTGCGTGCCGTCCGGCAGGGCGATCAGGTCGCGCACGAGGGCCCGGTACCGCTCCTCGAAGACGTGCAGCGGCAGGACCAGTCCGGGGAAGAGCACCGTGCCGAGGGGAAACAAGGGCAGGGCCGGGGTCACGTCATCGAGCCTAGGCGGCCGTCGCCCTCCCGTGTAGGGCGTTGTCCCGCCGGTTGGACCGTGTCGACCCGGCCAGGCGCCCGGACTAGACTCGGCCAGGTGCTGACTCGCCTCGACCTGCGGGGGACCCGGCCCACGCCGAGATCGCTCCGCGGCATCCTTCCGCGCGCCGCCGTCGACGTCGCCTCCGTGCTCGCCACGGTGGAGCCGATCATCGCCGACGTGCGTCATCGGGGGGAGGAGGCGGCCCACGACTACTCGGAGCGGTTCGACGGGGTGCGCCCCGCCAGCCTGCGGGTGGACCCGGCCGAGCTGGCCCGGGCGCTGGCCGCGCTCGATCCCGACATCCGCGAGGCCCTCCAGGTCGCCATCGAGCGGGTCCGCAAGGTGCACGCCGAGCAGCGTCGACCCGACGTCACCACCGAGGTGGTGCCCGGCGGCGTGGTCGTCGAGCGGTTCGTGCCGGTCCAGCGGGTGGGCCTCTACGTCCCCGGCGGCCTGGCCATGTACCCGTCGAGCGTCGTGATGAACGTCGTGCCGGCGCAGGAGGCGGGCGTCGACAGCATCGTGGTGGTGAGCCCGCCGCAGAAGCCGAGCGCCCTGCCGGACGAGCGGGTCCTCGCGGCCTGCGCGCTGCTGGGCGTCGACGAGGTCTACGCCGTGGGCGGGGCCCAGGCGGTGGCCGTGCTGGCGTACGGGGCGGGCGAGTGCGAGCCCGTCGACCTGATCACCGGCCCGGGCAACATCTACGTCACGGCCGCCAAGCGCGCGGTGCGCGGCGTCGTGGCCATCGACGCCGAGGCGGGTCCCACCGAGATCGCGATCCTCGCGGACGGGACGGCTGACCCGGTGCACGTCGCGGCCGACCTGATCAGCCAGGCCGAGCACGACCCCTCGGCCGCCAGCGTCCTGGTCACCACGAGCACCGAGCTGGCCGACGCGGTCGACGAGGAGCTGGCCCGTCAGGTGCCGGTCACGAAGCACTCCGGCCGCATCCTCACGGCGCTGACCGGCCCGCAGTCCGGCACGGTCCTCGTCGACGACATCGACGCGGGCGTGGCGGTTGTCGATGCGTACGCCGCCGAGCACCTGGAGATCCAGACCCGGGACGCGGCCGGGGTGGCGGCCCGGGTGCGCAACGCGGGCGCCATCTTCGTCGGGGCGTACTCGCCGGTGTCGCTCGGCGACTACTGCGCCGGCTCCAACCACGTGCTGCCCACCGGCGGGTGCGCGCGGCACAGCGGCGGCCTGTCGACGGCGACGTTCCTGCGCGGCATCCACGTCATCACGTACGACGAAACGGCGCTCGCGGACGTCGCGCGCCACGTCGTCACGCTCGCGGAGGCCGAGGACCTGCCCGCGCACGGCCAGGCCGTCACCGCGCGGCTGCGGGGCCAGGGCCGATGACCACGCTGGACGATCTGCCGCTGCGGTCCGACCTCAAGGGCCGCTCTCCGTACGGGGCACCGCAGCTCGACGTCGAGGTGCGCCTCAACACCAACGAGAACCCGTACGCGCTGCCCGAGGCGGTGGCCGACGAGGTCGAGAAGGCGCTGCGCGGCGTCCTGCGCGGCCTCAACCGCTACCCCGACCGGGAGGCCGAGGCGCTGCGCGGCGACCTCGCGGCCTACCTGGGCGCGTCGACCGGGCACACCGGGCTCACGGCCGACAACGTGTGGGCGGCCAACGGGTCCAACGAGGTGCAGCAGCAACTGCTGCAGGTGTTCGGCGGGCCGGGCCACCTCGCGATGGGCTTCTCCCCGTCGTACTCGATGCATGAGATCCTGGCGGCCGGCACGGGGACGCAGTGGCACGACGCGCAGCGCGGCGCCGACTTCGGCCTGCGGCCGGAGAGCGCGTCCGCGCTCGTGCGGGTCTACCAGCCCGACATCGTGTTCCTGTGCTCGCCGAACAACCCGACCGGCACCGCCCTCGACCTTGAGGTGATCGAGGCGGTGGCGCGGGAGGCGCCCGGCGTCGTGGTGGTCGACGAGGCCTACGGCGAGTTCGCCCGCGCCGGCACCCCGAGCGCGGTGACGCTGCTGCCCAGGTACCCGCGGCTCATCGTCACGCGCACCATGAGCAAGGCGTTCGCGTTCGCGGGGGTCCGGCTGGGCTATCTGGCCGCCGACCCCGCGGTGGTCCAGGCCGTTCAGCTGGTACGCCTGCCCTACCACCTCTCGGCGCTGACCCAGGCCGCCGCGCGCGCCGCCCTGGCCCATTCGGCGACGCTGCTCGCGCAGGTCGAGGCGATCAAGGCAGAGCGCGACCGCATCGTCGCCGGGCTGCGCGCGTTGGGCCTGCGGGTCGCCGACAGCGACGCGAACTTCGTCCTCTTCGCCACGCCCACGCCGGACCAGAAGGCGACCTGGCAGGCGTTGCTGGAGCGCAGCGTGCTCGTGCGCGACGTGGGCCTGCCGGGCTGGCTGCGGGTCACCGCGGGCACGAAGGAGGAGACCACGTGGTTCCTCGAGGCGATGGCCGAAGTGGTCGCCGAGTCCGGGACCAGGGAAACTGTGACAGTGGGGCAGGAGAAGAGCAGCGATGAGTCGTAGCGCGACGGTGGAACGGACCACCGCCGAGACCAAGATCCGTGTCGAGCTGCACGTCGACGGCACGGGCCGCCACGACGTCAGCACCGGCGTGGGGTTCTACGACCACATGCTCGCCCAGCTGGCCAAGCACGGCGGCCTGGACCTGACCGTGCGCACGGACGGCGACCTGCACATCGACGCCCACCACACCGTGGAGGACACCGCGCTGGCGATCGGCGCCGCGCTGGCCCAGGCGCTCGGGGACAAGGCGGGGGTACGCCGGTTCGGCGACGCCCTCGTGCCGCTGGACGAGGTCCTCGTGCAGGCGGCCGTCGACCTGTCCGGGCGCCCGTACGTGGTGCACGAGGAGCCGGCCAACCTGGCTCCGTTCGTCGGCGGCACCGGCCCGGTGTTCGCGACGAGCCTGACCCGCCATTTCTGGGAGTCGCTGGGCCACGCGGCGCGGGTCACCCTGCACGTCAACGTCGTGCGCGCGAGCCGGCCGGGCGCCCAGCCCGACGCCCACCACGTGATCGAGGCGCAGTTCAAGGCCGTCGCCCGCGCCCTGCGCGACGCGGTGCGCGTGGAGCACCCTGGCGGCGCCGTACCCAGCACCAAGGGCGTGCTGTGAGTTCGGTCATGCCCATCGTGCTGTTCGGCATCGCCGGGCTGTTGGTCGGCGGGCTGCTGCAGCTGCGTACGAACGGCGCGAGCAAGCTGACGCTGATCATCATGGGTGTGCTGGCCGCGCTCGCGGCCGCGGGAGGCGTGCTGTGGCTGCTCCCCGAGTGACGATCCTGGACTACGGCTCCGGCAACCTGCGCTCGGCGCAGCGGGCGCTCGCGCGGGCCGGCGCCGACGTGACGGTCACCCCGGACCTGGCCGCGGCCGAGGCCGCCGACGGGCTGGTGGTGCCGGGCGTAGGGGCGTACGCGGCGTGCATGGCCGGCATCGACGCGGTCGGCGCGGCGCCCGTGATCACCTCCCGGGTGGCCGCCGGCCGGCCCGTCCTGGGCATCTGCGTGGGCATGCAGATCCTCTTCTCGTACGGCGAGGAGCACGGCGTCGTCACCAAGGGGATCGGGCTCGTGCCCGGCGGCGTGGTGCGCCTGGAGGCCGACGTGGTCCCGCACATGGGCTGGAACACGGTGACCCCGCCGGCCGGCTCGCTGCTGTTCGACGGCGCCGCCCCGGACACCCGGTTCTACTTCGTCCACTCCTACGCCGCCCGGCCCGAACCGGCGCTCGCCGAGGCGGGCGTGGCGGTGACCACGGCGAGGCACGGCGGCGACTTCGTCGCGGCCGTCGAGGTCGGCAGCCTGTGCGCCACCCAGTTCCACCCGGAGAAGTCCGGCGACGCGGGCGCCCGCCTGCTCGCCAACTGGGTCCGTTCCCTGTGAGCAAGGAGCGGGCGCAGCGCCGGGCGGTCCGGGAGGCGGAGGAGGCGCTCCGCAAGGCCAAGCGGGCGCGGCAGGTGGCGCGCCGGGCCCGGTGGCGGCCGATGCGCCGCGCCCTCGCGCCGCGTACCCTCTACCGGCGGATCGTCCCCGACCGGCGCACCGGCCGGCTGCTGCCCCGACGCAACAGCGGCGAACGGCTGGTGATCACCACCATGACGGTGGTGGCGCTCGCGGCGGTGTGGCTGCTGCTGGACTCCTGGCCGGTGCGCATCGGGCTGACGGTGCTCGCGATCGTGGCTGTGCCGGTTCTGGTCGTGGTGGCCTTCGACCGCCGCACCCGTTGAAAGGTAATGAGATGACGTTGCAGTTGCTCCCGGCGGTGGATGTCGCCGACGGTCAGGCCGTGCGCCTGGTGCAGGGCGAGGCCGGTTCCGAGACCGGGTACGGCGACCCGTTGGAGGCCGCGCTGGACTGGCAGCGCGGCGGCGCCGAGTGGATCCACCTCGTGGACCTCGACGCGGCGTTCGGTCGGGGCTCCAACGCGGCGCTGCTCGCCGACGTGATCAAGAAGCTGGACGTGCAGGTGGAGCTGTCCGGCGGCATCCGCGACGACGATTCGCTGCGCGCCGCCCTGGCCACCGGCGCGACCCGGATCAACATCGGCACGGCCGCCCTGGAGGACCCGGTCTGGTGCGACCGCGTCGTCGGCGAGTACGGCGAGCGCGTGGCCATCGGGCTCGACGTGCGCGGTCACACGCTCGCGGCGCGCGGCTGGACCCGCGAGGGCGGCGACCTGTTCGAGGTGCTGGACCGGCTCAACAAGGCAGGGTGCGCCCGCTACGTCGTCACCGACATCCGCCGCGACGGCACGATGACCGGCCCGAACCTGGACCTGCTCCGCGAGGTGTGCGCGCACACCGACGCGCCGGTGATCGCCTCGGGCGGGGTGTCCACCCTGGACGACCTGCGCGCGCTGGCGACCCTGGAGCCGGTCGGCGTCGAGGGCGTCATCACCGGCAAGGCCATCTACGCCGGCGCGTTCACGGTGGCCGAGGCCCTCGCGGTCCTGGCGGGCGCCTGACTCACGGACGGCGGGCGAAGGCGAAGTCGGCGACCTGCCGGCCGGCGTCGATCGCCCGCCGCTCGAACGCGGTGACCGGCCGCGTCTCCAGCCGGGGCGCCGCGCCGTCGTGCAGGTTGACCAGGGTCGGCTCGGAGCTGAGCACCGCGAGCATCTGCTCGGCGTAGTCGGCCCAGTCGGTGGCGCACAGCAGCAGCCCGCCCGGCGCCAGGCGGTCGGCCAGCAGCGCCACCGTGGCCGGCTGCACGAGGCGGCGCTTGTGGTGGCGGGCCTTGGGCCACGGGTCCGGGAAGAACACGTGCACGGCCGCCAGGCTCGCGGGGGTCAGCCCGTCGCGGACGAGGTCGAGCGCGTCGCCGCGGGCGGGCCGCAGGTTGGTCAGCCCGCGGCCCTCGATCTCCGTGAGAATCCGCCCGAGGCCGGGGGTGTGCACGTCCACGGCCAGGTAGTCGCGGTCCGGGTCGGCGGCGGCCATGGCGACGGCCGCGTCGCCCATGCCACAGCCGATCTCCAGCACGAGTGGCGCGCGCCGGCCGAACAGCGCGGCCGTGTCGACCGGCCCGCGCGCCGCGGGATCGGCCGGGATGTCGAGCCCGAGGCTGGGCCACAGCCGCTCGAGCGCCTCGGCGCGCCGGGTGCCCGTCCGGCCCCGCCGGGGGTGGAACGTCCGGATCCGGGCGTGGTGGCGGGCGTCGAGGGTGGAAGTCACGACGGCAACGGTACCCGGCCGGACGGCTCGGTTAGGCTCGGCGCATGTCCGAGCGGAGCGAGGTGCCAGCGTGACGGTCGCCGTCCGAGTCATTCCCTGCCTCGACGTGGACGCGGGGCGGGTGGTCAAGGGCGTCAACTTTCTCGACCTGCGCGACGCGGGCGACCCGGTCGAGCTGGCCGCCGCCTACGACGCCGCCGGCGCCGACGAGGTCGTGTTCCTCGACGTGACCGCCTCCTCCGACGCGCGGGCCACCATGCTCGACGTCGTCGCCCGTACGGCCGAGAGCGTGTTCATCCCGCTCACGGTGGGCGGCGGCGTCCGCACGGTCGCCGACGTGGACACGTTGCTGCGCGCCGGGGCGGACAAGGTCGGGGTGAACACGGCCGCGATCGCCCGGCCCGAGCTGATCGCCGAGATCGCCGACCGGTTCGGCAACCAGGTCCTGACCCTGTCGCTGGACGTGCGGCGGGCCGGTGGGCCGCCCAGCGGCTTCGAGGTCACGACGCACGGCGGCCGGCGCGGTACGGGCATCGACGCCGTGGAGTGGGCGGGCCGGGTCGCCGAGCTGGGCGCCGGGGAGATCCTGCTCAACTCGATGGACCGCGACGGCACGAAGGACGGCTTCGACCTGGAGCTGATCCGGGCCGTACGCGAGGTCGTGGATATCCCGGTGATCGCGAGCGGCGGCGCGGGCGCGGTGGCGGACTTCCCGCCGGCCGTGTCGGCGGGCGCGGACGCCGTGCTCGCGGCGAGCGTGTTCCACTTCGGCGAGCTGAGCGTCGGCGCCGTCAAGGGCGCCCTGCGGGAGGCCGGGCACCCCGTCCGCTGACGGCCACGTTGGCCGATTACGGCATATACGCCGTACCGGGCGCCTAACGTGGATTCCGGGGTGAGCTATGGCGACGTATGGCAGTGTCCCGGAACCGCCCGACGCGTACCCGCCGGGCCAGTACCCGCAGGGCCAGTACCCGCCGCCGGGGTCTCCGGCGCGGCACGGCGTCGACCCGGGGCGGCTGTGGGCCGGCGGGGTCGCCGCGTCCCTCGTGGCGGCCGGCGTGGCCGCGGTCGGGTACCTGTTCGTGCGCGGCGTCCTGGGCATCCACATGCTCAGTGCCGAGCCGTCCGGCCAGGTGGTCGAGATGTCCCTGGTGGGTTACGCCTTCCTGGCGTTCGTCGCCGGGCTGGTCGGCACGGCGCTCGCGCACGTGTTGGTCGTGACCACCCCGCGGCCACGGGTGTTCTTCGGTTGGATCATCGGGCTCGCCACGGCCGCCGCGATGCTGGTGCCGCTCTCGCTGGACCAGCCGCTGGAGAGCCGCCTGGCGACGGCCTTCGTCAACCTGGCCATCGGCATCACGATCGGGGTCCTGGTCAGCACGGCTGTGGCGGCGAGCCGCCGCCGCGCGCGGCCCGTGTACGTGCCGCCACCGGTGTAGGGCCGGGCGGGGGAGCGCCCGGTGGCGCCGGCGGCCTACGCTGGTGCGGCCGCCCCTGTACCCGCCCCCGACAAGGAGTCCCGTGCCCGCCCCGACCGACCGCAGCGCGCCATGACCGGCGGGGGCCGCGAGGTCTTCGCGGGGCAGCCGGGGGCGCCGGGCGTCGCGCTGGGCCGCGCACACCACCCCGTACGCCCACCGGACCCGGACGCGGCGGAGCTGCCCGGACCGCTGATCGTCATGGCGACCGAGGTGACCGCCGACGACCTGCTGATGGCGCCGGGCGACGTGGCCGGGGCCGCCTCCGCGGTGGGCGGCGCGACCGGCCACGCGGCCACGGTGGCGCGGGCGTTGGGGGTGCCGATGGTATTCGGCCTGCCGGCCGAGGCCCTGGACGTGCCCGAGGGTGCCGAGGTGCTGCTGGACGGCGCCACGGGCCGGTTGACGGTCGCGCCGGGCATGCTCGACCGGGCGGAGGCCCGCGATGCGATCCAGCGGGCCCGGCTGCGGCGCGGGGTGCTCGCGGAAGCGCGCACGCTGCCGACGGTCACGGTCGACGGGCACCCGGTTGACCTGCTCGCGAACGTGGGCAGCGCGGCCGACGCGGGTGCGGCCGTGGTGACCGCGGCCGAGGGCGTGGGGCTGGTCCGCACGGAGCTGCCGTTCCTGTCCGCGGCCCGGTGGCCGTCCGTCGCCGAGCATCTGGCCAACCTCGTTCCGGTGCTGCGTCCGCTTGCCGGACTGCCGGTCACCGTGCGTACCCTCGACTTCGCCGACGACAAGCTGCCGCCGTTCCTGGCCACCGGCCTGGCCGGTCGGCTGGGCCGGGGCCTGCCGCTCATGTTGGCCGCGCCGGCCGCGTTCAGCGACCAGTTCGAGGCGATCCTGCGGGCGGCCGACGAGACGGACATCCGGCTCAGCCTGATGATCCCCATGGTCGCCGACGTCTCGGAACTGCGCGCCTGCCGCAAGGTGCTGGACGCCGCCGCCGCGACCGTGGGGGTGCCCGTCCCGCCGCTCGGCGCGATGATCGAACTGCCGGAGGCGGTGGAGGGCGTCGAGGAGATCGCCGCCGAGGCCGACTTCCTGTCGCTGGGCACGAACGACCTCACGGCCGCCCTGCTCGGCGTCGACCGGCGTGATCCGGCGCTGACCCCCCGCCGTACGGGCGATCCCGTGGTTCTGGGGGCGATAGCGCACGTGTGCGCGGCCGGCCGGGCGGCCGACATCCCGGTCACCGTGTGCGGCGACGCCGCCGCCGACCCGTGGGTGGCGCCCCTGCTCATCGGCGCCGGGTGCACCGCGTTGTCGGTCACCCCGGCCGTACTCGACGAGGTCCGCGCCCTGATCCGCGGCCTGGACTTCGCCGACGCCCTGCACCGCGCCGACCGCGTCCTCGACGCGTAACGGCCGCTACCCGAGCCGGTAGATCGCTACCCGGCCGTTGTCGAACACCTTCGGCGCCAGCGAAGCGAGGTCCCCGGACTCCGGCCCGTCGGCCGACGTACGGTCGGCGAGCAGCCACCGCACCCCGTGCTCGGTCCGCAGCCGCGCCAGGGTGTCGGCGCTCGGCGCGGCGAACGCGCCGTCGTTGAGCGCGAGCAGCCCGGCGTCCCAGAACGGCGTGTAGACCCCGGTCGTGAAGGCGCCCTGGGCGGTCGCGCGCGGCGCGAAGAGCCAGCCCTCGACGAGCACCCGGCGCTCCGCGTACGCCGAGATCCAGAACGAGCGGCTGTCGCAGGCGCCGCTGGCCGTCCGGTAGAGGCAGTGGGAGTTCGTGGCCACCACGTCGTCCGGGTCGCTGTGGGCGCGCAGCCAGCGGGCCGCCTGGACCCGACTCGCGGGCATCGCGACGAAGACGTACCCGCCGCCGTTCGGGTGCGTCCACCCGGTGCGCGCCTCCATGACCAGGCCCGGCAGGCCGGCGAGCAGCACGGCCGTGAGCAGGACCAGCCCGCCGCGCCCGCGCAGCTGTGGGCGACGTACCGCCCGCCACCACAGCCCGGCGACGAGCGCCACCGTGGCGAGCACGGCGAGCCAGCTCAGCGCCGGTACGAGGGGCGCGAACGCGCCGCGCGCGGGGTTCGGGCCCGCGAAGGCGAACTGGGCCCACAGCAGCCCCAGGCCGTAGAGGCAGCCGCCGAAGACCAGCCAGCCGCGCCACTGACGGGCGTCGTGGCCGGGCCCGGTCACCCGGGCCCGCTCGGCGAGCAGCGCCCAGCCCCAGGCCGAGGCGACCACGCCGAACATCCATCCGGCCCGGATGAAGTACTGGTTGCCGTCGCCGGGGTGCGCGAAGACCAGGTACGCCCCGATGCCGGCCGCGAGGCCGCCGGTGAGCAGCACCTCGGCGTCGCCGAGCCGCCGCCCGCGCAGCCGCAGGAGCACGGGCAGGCCGGCCAGGCGCAACCCGATGATGGCCACGAAGCCGAGCGCGATGCCCGCGACGGCCGCCGCCCCGCCGCCCTCCGGATAGAACCGGTCGGGCCCCCACAGCGCCCGCACGGTCATGCCGTGCGTCTCGAACGCGAACAGCACCGCGTTGCCGAACAGCTGCGCGGCCACGCCGATGCCGAATGCGAGCAGGACGCCCCGGCTGACGCGCCGCCGGGTGAGCAGCTGCCACGCGCCGAGCACGGCCAGGCCGCCGAGGGCCACCGGCAGCGAACTCGCCTTGGCGCCGACGCAGCCGACGGCGAGCAGCGCGTACAGCACCCACCCGCCACGACCCAGCGCGGGCACGCCGTGCCCGGGTCCGCGGGCCACCAGGTCCGCGAGGACGCCGACGACCGCGATGAGCAACACCCAGGAGTACGTCATCGACTGGCTGCTCCAGACGATGAACGTGGCGATCGTGCCGAACGGGAACGTCACCGGGTCGCTGAAGCCGAACTCGCCCACGGTGAACGTCAGCGCGGCGGCGCCCACCCCCACCCACGGGCGGCCGCTGACGCGCCAGCCGGTGACGACGAGTGCCGCGATGGCGGCCAGGCACAGCGCCGGCACGTCCAACCGGAACACGATCGAGGTGAGGTCCACCCCGCTGACCAGGCTCGCGGTCGCCTGGTGGGCGAACGTGAACACGTGGTAGTGCAACGGCTCGCCGGCCACCTGCGGCACATGCGTGGGGAAGTGGTGCTTGGCCTCGCCGGCCAGCGACAGCTGGAACGGCAGGTCGATGTAGAGCCCCTGATCCTCGCCCGTCGGCAGCACCGGCGTCGGTCGCAGGAAGACCACCCAGAGGTACGCGAGAAAGCCCGCCCCGATCGCCGCGACCGCCCACGCCACGGCCGCCGGGACGCGGGTGTAGCCCCGCACCCGCCAGTGCCGCCGCAGCCGGGGCACGGCCGCGAAGACGGCCGCCACGAGCAGTGGCCAGGCCCACAGCCAGGACCGCAGCCCGGTTGCGGAGGACGCCGCCCATGCGCCGATCTCCAGCAGCAGTCCGGTGACCGCGCCGTAGGTGAGGTCCTCCAGCAGCGTGTGCGGCGAGCGGCGCAGTGCCCGGAAGACGAGGGTGCCGGGCAGCAGCACGGCGTAGGCGAGGTAGCCGGCGTAGCCGGCGATGTCCCACCACGGTGTGCGCGCGGCGCGCAGCACCACGAGGGCCACGGCGGCGAGCGCGAGGGCGGGCACCCAGGCGGACAGCGCGGCCCGCGCGGACGGGGCGGTGGGCTCGGTCGCGATGTCGGCGGGGGCGCTCACCCGAGGGACCGTACCGGAGGCGGATCGACGCGCGGGGCGGCCGGTCACCCGGCCACCCCGGCGTTTCGTTCTACTGTGGAGCCGGCGGTGCCGGCGGTTGCTGCTGCCCCGGTGCGGGCGGGGCGGCGGGCGGCGCGGCCGGCTGCGCGTACCCGCCCGGGTACTGCTCGGTGGGGTACTGCCCAGCGGGGTACTGCGCTCCGGGGTACTGCCCGGCGGGCGGGGCGGCCGGGCGGGGGCGCAGGTTCGGCAGCGGCAGCAGGCCGCCCACCCGGAAGTGGTTGAGGAACGCGCCGACCGTGGCGGCGAGCGCCCCGATCAGCATGAACGCCCCGCCCCACGAGAACGAGATGTAGGCCGTCTTGCGCGACAGGGCGTACCCCAGCAGCACCAGGAACGCGAACAGCGCGATGCCGACGGCGATCTGGTTGGGCCTGAAGCCCAGCACCTCGCGGTCGGGCGACCAGAACCTGCGGCTCAACCCCATCAGGATGAGCAGCACGCCGGCCGCCACGACGAACAGCGTCAAGGGCACCATGAAGATCTGCAGCGACCAGGCGTTCCACCAGTCGTCATAGCGGCCTTCCGGCCCGCCGAACAGCGACGGTGTACTGGAGGAGATGAACGGCGCGAAGGAGAAGAGGAAGATCAGCGCGCCGCCGCCGATCTCCAGCGCGTCGCCCAGCGTGAGTGGCCAGGCCGGCGCGGACGGCGGACCGCCGGCGCCCGGCGCGGGCGGCTGGGTCGGGTCGCTCGGTTGCATCAGGGGTAGTCCTCCACCGTGTTGGGTAGGCGACGGCCGCCCAACCCGTCAGAGCTGCGCGACCGTGCCCTCGTACATCGACTCGATCTCCCGCGCGAAGCTGGCCTCGACCGCCCGTCGCTTGATCTTCAGCGAAGGGGTCAGCTCGCCGTCGGCGATGGACAGGTCGCGCGGCAGGATCGTGAACTTCTTAATCGTTTCCCAGCGGTTGAGCTTCTCATTCAACTCGTCGATGTAACCAGATACCACCGCGTGCGTCGCGGGCGCCGCCACGAGTTCGGGGTACGGCCGGCCCTCGAGTTCGCCGCCCTTGGCCCAGGTGGCCAGCGCGTCCGGGTCGAGGGTGACCACCATGGTGCAGTAGTTGCGCGCCTGTCCGATGACCACGGCCTGGGACACCAGCGGAGCCAGCGACTTGAACAGGCCCTCGATGTGGCTCGGCGCGACGTACTTGCCGCCCGAGGTCTTGATGAGGTCCTTCTTCCGGTCGGTGATCTTCAGGTACCCGTCGGCGTCGATCTCACCGATGTCGCCCGTGCGGAAGAAGCCGTCGTCCGTGAACGCGGCGGCGGTCTCGTCGGGCAGGTTGTGGTAGCCGCGCATCACGGGCACGCCCCGCAGCAGCACCTCACCGTCCGTGTCGATTCTGGCCTCAAGGTCGCCCATGGCCAGGCCGACCGTGCCGATGCGCAGGCGGCCGGGGCGGTTGACGAAGTTGCCGGCCGACGTCTCGGTCAGGCCGTACCCCTCCAGGATCGGCAGCCCGGCGGCGGAGAAGAACTCCGAGATCTGCGGGCTCAGCGGCGCCGACCCGGACACGAGCACCCGGATGCGCCCGCCGAGGCGGGCCTGCAGCTTCGAGAAGACGAGCTTGGTCGCGATGGCGTGCTTGCGGTTGAGGCCGGCCGGGACGGGCTTGCCGGCCTGTTCCAGCGCGACCTTCGCCTTGCCGGTCCGGACCGCCCAGCCGAAGATCTTGGCCTTGAGGCCGCCGGCCGACGTGCCGTTCGTGACCGCCGCGTTGTACACCTTCTCGAAGACGCGCGGCGCCGAGCACATCAGCGTGGGCCGCACCTTGCCCAGGTTGACGACGAGCTTGTCGACCCGGCCGTCCACATAGGTCTGCACGCCGGCGTGCAGGATGCCGCACAGCAGCGTCTTGCCGAACGAGTGCGACAACGGCAGCCACAGGTACTGCAGGTCGTCGGGGCGCAGCAGGTCGATGTCCGCCTGCGCGACGCCCTCCCACACCCAGCCGGCGTGCAGCAGCTCGACGCCCTTGGGCCGCCCGGTCGTGCCGGAGGTGTAGATCAGGGTGGCGAGATCGTCCGGGCCGATCTCCTTGACGATGTTCGCGATCAGGTCGGGGTCCGCGGCGAGGGCCGCGGCGCCGTCGGCCTCCAGCTGGGCCAGGCTGAGTACGGGCACGGAGCCGCAGCCGGCGGGCTCGCCGTCGATGACGACGATGTGGGTCAGGTTGGGCAGGCTCGCCCCCGCCACTTTGGCGACCTGCTCGTTGTTCTCCGCGATGAGCACCTTGGAGCCCGAGTCGCTGATGATGAACGCCGCGTCCTCCGGCTCGGTCGTCGGGTACACCGTGGTGGTGGCGGCGCCCGCGCACATGACGCCGAGGTCGGCGAGCACCCACTCCAGGCGGGTCGACGCGAGAATGGCGACCCGGTCCTCGTGGCGGACCCCCAACTGGCGCAGCCCGGCGGCGATGGCCGTCGCACGCGTGCCGACCTGAGCCCAGTTCAGCCAGGCGATGTCCTCGTCGGCGGTGGGGTAGCCGAGCGCGTCCTTGTCGGGCGTGGCCGCGACTCGCTGCAGGAACATGTCCGGAATCGACCGGTACGGCAGGGCCAGCGTCATTGGGGGCATCCTTCGGTCACGGGTGCGTGACGGCCGTCACGCTCTCGATACGGTCCCTGCAGGGTAGGTCCTCCGAACCCACCCCGACCACCCCTTGATCATGACGATTTACTGGGTATACGCGTGTCGGAGGCGCTTGTTTCGCCTCCGCCCGCGGCGTCGCTACCAGGTGCTTGAGCGGCGTGGTGGGCCGTAACGAGATCAAAAGCCTCGTTGATCATTGATGTATACCGCTTGTTTCGTCGGCTGTCGTCGCTGGCCCATTTGTGACCGACCGCTCTCCACCAGGCATATGGCTCAGGGGACAGGAAAAGCGTGTGTGCGTGCTCTCTTACCGAGTCCTCACTTAGTTGACCCAGATCCCAGGCGAGTTTCCAGTGGGATACGAGAAGGTGGGAGTACACCCAGGGCCCGTAGTCGATGTCGCCGTCCAGGTCGCCGAAGCCAAGGGGTAGATAGCGCGGGTTATCGAGAGCGAAGCGCAGGAGGTCCTGATGTCGCTCGCGGGTCGCGATGATCTGCGCGGTCCGATTCTGGCGCCACTGTAGTAGCAGCGACATGGCGACACCGCAGAACGCCAGGCCAGCGAGCACCGCGGCAACGCCTTGATATGTCTGGCCAACGTCGGCGAGAAGAGTCCAGTCCGACCGGGTGTCGGCAAGATTACGCATCATCGGCGGGGACAAGGCAAGTAGTGCTGTCGCTGTCGCGACCACCGACAGAATGGCGGTCGTCAGTACCGCCATGCGGAGCCGTTGGGGAACCGGGTGGGTACGCATCAGTTAACCATGACACGTTCCCGCAACTGACAATCTTGGGCTGCTCCGCCGTTGCGCTGGCGGAGCAGCCCAAGATTATTGCCCGTTACTTCCGGTCGAAAGCGCCCTCGTGCACGGCGGTAATGAATGTCGCCCACGACTCCCGCGAGAAGACGAGCGGCGGAATGTCGGTGTTCTTCGAATCCCGGATCGCGATCCGGTCTCCGGCGGAGGCTACCTCAACGCAGTTCCCGTCCCCGGCGGAATATGAGCTTTTCCGCCACGCGAACTCCGTCTGATCAAAACTCACCATGTCTCCTACTGGGTCATTTCTCGAATTATTCTCGTAACTAGTGCGGAGGAGTCCGCTTCGCTGAGGGCCATCTCAGCAATCCGGTTGAACCGGACCGTACAACGGTGCAGATCCTGCTCCTTCTCAATGTAGAGGTTGCCGGCCTGCGTCTCCGCGTACGCCACGGGGGAGTGCAACTTTGGTGGGAATTCGAAGATTGCCAGCGAGCCTAATTGGCCCGGGTACGAGCCCGCTGCAAAGGGGACGATCTGCAAAGTGACGTGACGCGGCAGGCTCAGCAGATTATTGAGCTGATTTCGCATTACGGATGGGCCACCTACGGGACGGCGGAGGGCGGCCTCATCCAGGATGACGTGAATGGTGGGCGGATCATCGCCGAGCACGCGTTGTTGGCGGGCGTGGCGGATGCGCCATTGCCGGTCGGCGTCGGCCAGTTCGGGCTGCGCCGCCCTGATGAGTTCGGTCGTGTACTCCCGGGTCTGTAGCAGGCCGTACACGATCGTGGGTTCGAAGACGCGGATGCTGGTGGCCGCGCTCTCCATGCCCAGCAGCGTGGCGAACGGTGTGGGGAGCTGTCCGAACGTGGACCACCAGCCGCGCTGCTTGCCGAGACGTTGCAGTTCCAGGAGCTCCGCGCGCAGGGGATCGTCCATCGCGCCGTACGCGTCGAGCATCGCGAGGAGCTCGGAGCGCACGATACCCACATCGCCGGCCTCGATCTTTTGGATCTTGCTGACCGAGCAGCCGAGGCTTTTGGCCATGTCGGCCTGCGACAGGTCCGCTTCGTCGCGCAGGCGAGCGAGCTGCTCGCCGAGTTGCCAACGCGGAATGGTCGGACCGATCGGCTTCGGCATGGGCCTCTCCTTCCGGGCACAAGTCTCGTGTTCGGGACGACGGGGAGCAAGCAGGGCGGGTGGGAATCGCGTGGCGAAATCGCCCGATCGCGCTGCGTGAGGCAAACTTATGCCATAACGTTGACGCATAGCGTTGCTGACATCACCTTGAGTGGCGACAGATCGGAGACACCCATGCTGACCGGGGGCGATGGACTAGCCGAACCGCGACGTGACCCCAACCGGATGAATCGCGACTTGTCCGTGCCGCTTGCGTCGCTGGCCTCCCGGGCCGATGTCGCCCAGGCGAGGGACATCCTCGACATCCACGCCGCCCGCCCGGTCGTGCGGCGGGTGTGCATCGACTGCGGCGCTGAATGGCCCTGTCCGGACGCGCTCTACGCGATGCTGATCACCGGCACGACGCCCGAGGGCACGCGATGATCAGCGACCGTGACTCGTACGCGCAGTTCTCCGCCGAGCGGCTGGCCGCCGCGCGCCGTGTCCTCGCCGCGCACACGGAGGTCCCGTGGACCGGCTGCTGCCGGGCGTGCGGCCGGCCCGCACCCTGCGACACCCGCGTCGCCGCGCACAAGGTGCTGAACTCCCGCGGGCGCGCCGCCGTCGCCACGCAGTAGATTCGCGGCGTGAAACTCAAGCTGGACCTGCACGACATCTATAACCGCAACCAGGACATCGACCGCGCGCTGCGCGGCATCATCGACGAGGCGATCCGCAAGAAGGCGGAGCTCGTCGAGATCATCCCGGGTAAGGGTTCCGGTCAGCTCAAGAAGCGGGTCCTGCGTTTTCTGGACCAGAAGGACATCAAGGCCCTGTACCACCGGGTGGAGAAGGACTCGAAGAACTTCGGCCGCGTCTTCGTCCACTTCCGCTTCTGACCTGCCTAATCCTCCAGGGTGAGAACGGGGATGTCGTACAGGTCGGGGCGCGGGGGGCGGCGCAGCTGCGGGGCGACGACCTCGAAGACCAGCAGTTCGTTGACGAACTGGACGGTCGCGCCGAGCAGGTGGCTGGTGTGCCCGGCGGCCGCGTAGCGCTTGACGCCGGTCGCCAGGTGCACGTGGGGGACGACGCGGCCGGCGTCCGGATCCCAGGCGAGGGTGGCGCAGCCGATCGCCTCCACGTACTCGACCTGCAGGCGCGTCCACACCGGAGCGACCGGGTCGGCGGGCGCCTCGCAGGTGGCGACCAGGTCCGCGCTGCTGTACGCGCCGAGGAAGCCGGGCACGTAGCCCTGGCGGACGTCGTTGGCCGCGCAGAACTCGCTCAGCGCCGTCATGAAGTCCTCGCCGTGGTCGAAGACCACCGCGAAGGTGCGTCCGAGGGTCAGCTCCCGGCTGCGCATCCAGTCTCCATCCGGTGTGATCACGGGGACAGGGGGACAGCATGCCCGACGGCGGGCGCGCGCGGTAGGGCGGCGCCGATATGATTGACAGTTATCACTGCTTCCCCTAGCATCGCGGAAAGCGTTTTCCTCGACGGGTCGCGCGGTAGTTCAACGCGTGCGAGGCGCGGTAATCAGTCCGCCTGCGGGCGGACCACGTCACGGTCAACGCGGTCCACCACGCGACCGGATGACGGGACCGTCCGCACAAGTCCGGGAGAGTCCCATGAACCGAGCCCGATCCACCACCGGCAGGCACCGCTGGCGGCTGCCCGCCATCATCACGACCGCGCTGGCCCTGTCCGCGGGCATCGGCGCGTTCGCCATCACCCAGGCTAACGCCGCCACGATCAACACCAGCGCCTGGTACGTCCTGGTCAACCGCAACAGCGGCAAGGCCATGGACGTCTGGGAATGGTCCACCGCCGACGGCGGCCACCTCCGCCAGTACACCCGCACCAACGCCGACAACCAGCAGTTCCAGTTCGTTGACGTGGGCGGCGGCTACTACCAGCTGCGCAGCCGCCACAGCGGCAAGGTCGTCGCGGTTCCCAACTCCAACGACGGGGTGCAGGTCATCCAGACGACCGCGAGCTCCGACACGAAGCAGCACTTCCGGGTGGCGGACTCGTCGGGCGGCTACGTGCGGTTCATCAACCGCCACAGCGGCAAGGCGCTCGACATGTGGCAGTGGTCGGTGGCGGATGGCGGCATCGTGTCGCAGTACGCGGATCTTGACGGCGCCAACCAGCAGTGGCAGCTCGTCCAGGTCGGCACGGGCGGCGGCACCACGCCCACCACGAGCGGCGGCGGCGGTGGCGGCACGAACACGACCGGCCTGGTCGGCTGGGCCACCCAGAACGGCGGCACGACGGGCGGCGGCAGCGCGGGGGTCACCACCGTCACCTCCGCCTCGGCGTTGACCTCGGCGTTGGGGTCGACGAACGCGGCCGTGATCCGGGTGTCGGGCACGATCTCCTGCTCGGGAATGCTGCGGGTGCGGTCGAACAAGACGATCATCGGGAACTCCGGTGCGACGATCG